>DAOTUS010000657.1:0-22018 GCA_034437415.1 Herpetosiphonaceae bacterium | reverse complement strand
GTCTGGGCCAGAGCGCTGCGGCTGTTGTTGGCGTCGAGGTGCAGCCCGGCCAGCGCACCCGGTGCGGCGGCGCCCTGTTGCATCCCCGTGAAGCAGGCCCACAGCTGGTCGTTGCTGCGCACGAGCCGCACGCCAGCCTGGGCATTATCGGCATACGGCCTCAGCTGAACCGACGTGGCGCTGGCATACAGCGCATCATCGCAGAAGCCATCGAGCAGCGGCGCGGTGGCGGCGGCGGGAATACTCAGCGGCGCGATCGTAAAGGTGACGCTGGCTGCGGCGCTGCCGCTGCTGGAGTCGCTGGCGCTCAACTGGGCGGTGTGGGTGCCTGGGGCCAGCCCGGCGAGATCAAGCTCGGCGCCTGTGCCGACGGCCGCGCCATCAACCGTCCAGGCCAGCGCCGCAGCGCTCAGGCCGCCATCCTCGGGGTCGGTGGCGCTGCCGCGCAGGGCCACGGCCTCAGCGGCGCCGAAGGTCTGGCCGGGCCCTGGGGCGCTGATCGCCACCAGCGGGGCGCGGTTGAGCACGGTGAACGGGGCGGAGGTGGCGATGGTCGTGTGGTAGCCATCGCTGGCCAGCACCCGGATGCGGGCGGCATTGGCGGCGCTGCCCTGGAGCGCGCCCAGATCGGCAAAGCTCAACGTGTAGCTGCCGACCGGCGTGCTCGGATAGTTGCTGGAGAGGGTCTGCCACTTGGCGCCGCCATCGTGGCTGTACTGGAGCGTAAACAGCAGCCGATCCTGCTGATCGGCGTCGCTGGCGCTCCAGGCAATGCTCAGCGAGTCGCTGATCGTGGCGCCGCTGGCGGGCTGCTGGATGTTGACCACGGGGGCCGCCGGGCCGGGATCCAGGCTGGCGATGACCGTGCTGTCGGCCAGCAACTGGACCGTCGCCACCGCTCCCGCCGGGGCTGGAAACAGGTCGCTAAACAGGGCAGCGGCGCTGGTGGGGGAGTGATCGTCGAGCGGGATCAGGACGAGCGGGCGCTCAGCCAGCACGGCGCCGCCAGCATCGAGCAGCCGCAGGGTGTAGGTCGCCTGAGGATCTTCAGCGGGCTGGTGCTTGGGGTGGGCGGTCTGGGCGGCGCTGGCCTGGCGGGTGGCGGGCGGCAGCGATTCGGCGGGCAGCACCAGCACGGTCGCCAGCTCACCCTGGCTGCTCTCCATATCCACCATTCCGGTCACAAACACGCTCTCGCCAGCGACGGCCTGGGCGGGCGCGGCGGGCCGGAAGCTGTTCAGCAGGGCGCGCCAGGTGTAGTCGCTGACCCAGCGGTTGCTGGCATACGACATAAAATCAGCCGCCTGGTCGGGGCGGATTGGCTGGCGGGTGGTCACATCGAAGCCATAGTAGCTCGTCGCACCCGTGTTGGCGATCTGGCAGGGCGGATAGGGATAGTTGGGGTCGATATCGTCGGGATTGTTGCAGTCGACGTGCTTGCGGCCGTAGTTGTGGCCTAGCTCCTGGGCCATCACGCTGCCTTCGCGCATGCTGTTCCAGGCCGATGGCATAGGATTGGGCGTATGGGCGGGGAGCTGCACCCACGACTGGTTGCTGACTGTGCTGGCATAGCCGGAGGCGCCGCCGTTGTTGGCCGTGGGGTGGACCATGCCCATAAAGTGGACTGGCGCGCCGATGTCGTCGCAGGCGTCGGGGTTAAAGGAGAGCAGCGCCCGCGTCCACAGCGACATAATCACTTTATCGCGATCGGGCGGGCCGTTGGTGATGCTCCAGCCGTCTTCCAGCTCATACGGGCCGTAGGACGGATGCGGGATCGGCCCCCACCAGGAGATTTGCAGCTCCTCGACCGGGCTGGTGTCGCGGTAGATCCAGACATCGGGCACGGGCCAGCGCCGCTCGAAGTGGTCGACCATAGCCGCGAAGTTGGGGTCGTAGACCGAGGGCAGCGGCGTGTGGGTGCGCACCGGGACCGTCCAGACACACACCGGCGGCTGCGCCTGGAAGCCGAGCGCCGCGCTGAGCTCGTTGTTGGCGCGATTTGGATCGGTGTGAATCAGCCGACCATCGATCTCGAACTTGAACGTCGTGGTGCCGGCGCCGATCCAGCTGGCGGGCAGCAGGAAATACCAGCCGTCGTTGAGCCGGGCGCGGTCGAATGTGCCGCCAGTGCTCAGGGCGCGAACGCCATTGACCGGGGCCAGCGGCGAGCCAGGCAGCGCCAGGCCATTCCGGGTGCCAGACAGGCGCGCCTCGACGTTGCTGGTGTTGGGGCCGGAGAGCTGGCGGCCGTAGCCGCGCACGTAGGTGGTTTTGTTGGCCACCAGCGGCGCGCTGTTGCTCAGGTTTTGGATCGCCTGGGTCACCTCCAGGCCGCCGGCCTCGAAGTCGCGCACAATCGCGCTGGCCGTCAGCGGCAGCTTGTAGATGCCGGTGTTGGCGCGGGCAAAAAACAGCATGGCGTTGGCAATAAACAGACGGCTATCAAGATTGGCCTGGTTGGTCGCAATTGTCTCGGGCGGATCGGCGCTGGGAGCGGTGCGCAGCTTGCGCTTGATATCGCCAGTGCCGTTGTTGACCGTGCTGGTATCGCGCTCGGTCCAGTAAACCAGGTTGTTGGCGGCGACCAGATTGCCGATAAACCAGTTGGTGGTGGCGGTGTAGAGCGTCAGCGGCGGCTCCAGGGTGCAGATGGCAACCGCGTTGCAGCTGCGGTATTTGATCTGATAGGTCGTGCTGCCGCCGCTCGAGGTGGCCTGGACCCAGTGGACGTTGTATTGCAGCAGGCCGGTGCGCTGATAGAGCAGGCCGTAGCCGCTGGTGTTGGCGCCAAATCCGGCAAACTGGCTCTTGTTATCGTTGCACGGCAGCGTCGCACAGGTCGTGCCGATGATCCAGACCCCGGTGGGGTCGGTCCAGTACACAAAGCTGCCAACCACCATCAGGTCGCGGATCAGCACGCTGGTCTGGGCGACGGTCTCGACTGGGCCGCTGCCATCCCTGAGCGTGCGCAGAATCTGCTGGAAGCCAATCCAGTACAGATAGCCGTTCGCCTCGACCATGCGCGCCCCAGCCGGCTTCTGGTTGCCGGCCAGCGGCTTGATCGCCACGGGCGTGTACGGCTCGCTGGGCGGCATCCGCTCCAGCTGGCCCTGCGACTCATCAAAGTAGAACAGCCCATCGGTCGAGCTGACCTGGTTCATAAACGTAATGCAGCGATTGTAGTCGTCAATTGATTCGAGCGTGCGCTGGGTGCCGCCAGCGACTGGCAGCCGCTTCAGGGCCGCCGTCGCGACAAACTCATCGGCAAAACAGTTGTAGGCCCAGTAGATCAGGCCGTTGCCGACGGTCCACTGCTCGACCGAGTCGGTGACCACCGCGACCGGAACATCCTGCGGGGCGCTGGTCGTTGCGGAGACAGCGGAGCCAGCTGCGCTGCCAAATGAGGTGGCAATAATCGCAATAATTAATCCGCATCCAAGCATAAAACGGGTGAACATGCGCCGTTGGGGGGTTGTGCGCGACATAAGCTCCTCCTGAGGTTAATTAGGGTGGATAACAGTCCCATCCACCCGCGCCATCGTGCGCTCAAACCAGAGATGGCGGTTTTTTTTGACCGGCGGTTCAAGGCGGGAGATGGCGGGATAGGCTGGGCAGCGATGGTGGGATTGCCGTGCGATTGGGGACGTCAGAGCGCGAGGCACGCATGGGCGAGTGCAGGTTTACCGATTATAGCAGCAGACATAACGATAATCTACCCCGCTTTAGCAGGGAGTTGCGAGGATTGTGGCGCTCCATTGGCCGCATGCGCTCCGCTGGAAAACGTTCGTCTAAGCATAGTAAAATTGGCGCTGCTATGGATGCGTGAGCAGCACCTGCGAGGCTACCTCCAGGTTTTGCGCAATGGAGCACTCTATGCCAGCCCAGCCCGCAGAGCCAATCGCCTACGTTCCCCTGGAGTCGGCGGTGCCGGCGATCTATGTCGAGAATTTCGTTGACTGGCCCGCCACGCCGTCCGGCCCAAGCCTCCAGCCGGAGGATGTCGCCCGCGCCGTGCTGTATGCCGTCGGCCAGCCCGCCCACGTCGATGTCAACGAGGTGCTGCTCCGCCCGGCCGGCCAGCAGATATAGGCCCCAGCCCTTTCCCAAACGCAAGCGCGGCCCCAGCCAATGCGCTGGGGCCGCGCTCGTGTTTGGTTGGGTGTTTTATAATGAGGATTGGATTTTTATAGATTTGGAGCGAAGTGGATGGACATCTTCTTCATCGTTATATTTTTGATTGGTTTTGCGATTCTGCTGGCGTTTTTTACGCTGCTGGGCCGAATTGCCGCTGCGACCGAGCGGATCGCCCGCGCGCTGGAAGATAACGATCCTGAGTAACACTCGGTTGCGGACGACTCCCCGGCGGCGTTGTGACCTCGCCGGGGCCAGGGTGTTTGGCCGCTGATATTTTTATTGGATGATAGCAATGCAAACCGCAACATCTGCCCACAACATTATTCTGATCGGCATGCCCGGCGCGGGCAAAAGTACGCTGGGGGTTCTGCTGGCCAAGGCGCTGGGCTACGATTTCGTGGATACCGACGTGACCTTTCAGGCCCACGAGGGCCGGCTGCTGCAGCAGATCCTCGACGGCGAGGGCGTCGATGGGTTTTGTGAACTGGAGGCCCGCCACATGCTGGCGCTGGAGCTGCGGCGCTGTGTGGTCGCCACCGGCGGCAGCGTGGTCTACAGCGCGGCGGCGATGCAGCACCTCGCCGCCACTGGCACGGTGGTGTATCTCCAGATCGACCTGCCCGAGCTGCTGCCGCGCCTCGCCAACCTCGACGTGCGCGGCGTGGTGATGCGCAACGGCCAGACCCTGGGCGATCTCTACGCCGAGCGGGTGCCGCTCTACGAGCGCTACGCCAATCTGACCGTCCCCTGCGGCGGCGACGACCACGAGCAGACCGTGGCCCTGGCGGTGCAGCAGTTGACAAGCGGCGGGTTCAGGCCCTAAGCTGTGATGGGGAAACGGCGATTGTTTCCCTGGCTACACAAGGAGGTATTTGGTGAGCGAGCACGTCTACAAGGTCATCGAACTCGTCGGTTCGTCAACGACTGGAACGGACGACGCCATTCAAAATGCGGTCAATCGGGCCTCGCAGACCATTCGCAACATGCGCTGGTTTCAGGTCGTGGAAACCCGTGGACATATCGATAGTGGGAAGGTCTCCCACTATCAGGTCACGGTCAAGATCGGCTTCACGCTTGATGATGGCGCTAGCGCCGAGTAGCCCCGGCTGATCCGCTGGAGATTCCTGGGATTCACAGAGGCCCGCTGAATTTGGATTTCAGCGGGCCTCTGGTAGTTTCAGCTAAATGTGGCCAAGCAGCAACGAGCATCTACAGGGTCAGGCGATAGCCCATCACCAGAATGCCGGGGGCCGGGATAATGTCGAGTTCGGGCCGGCGGACAAATCCGGCACGGCGGTACATACCCAGCGCGATGGCCATAATCGCCTCGGTGTGCAGCCCCAGATAGGCCGACCCGACCGCCTGCGCCCGCCGGATGCACTCGTCTAGCAGCGCCCTGCCCACGCCCATGCCCCGGCGCTCGGGCGCGACCGCCAGCATCCGCAGCTCCGGCCAGTTGGCGTTGGCCCCGTTGGCCGTGTAGACATTGGCCTCGGCGGGGAACAGCAGCACGCTGCCGACCAGCGCATCGTTGTGCTCGGCGACGATCCGCTCGGCGACTGTGTCGGTGGTCAGCAGGTTGCGCTGCATCTGCTGGTAGAACGGCCAGTGCGGCATAATTGGGGCATACTGCTGATAGGCGGCCAGCGTCAGCTCGAGCATGGCCGGATGTTCCTCCAGCCGGGCATCGCGAATCCGAATTTCCTGATTCACTGTGTAACCTCTTGCTTCTTTCCTCCGCCAGCGTGGGCAGCGGCTTATGTTAAAGATCGCACCAAAACATACGCGAGTGGTTGGCCTACTCCTTTTGGGTGATCAAAAAACGGAACAAAACATAAGGAGAATCATTTTTGTCGCCGCAGGCCCATGATTCAACGGAACAAAACATAACGGAGTCAATCCTATCACCCTGATGAGGTAGCCACAAGCGACACCAATTCCTGACAGCTTTTGGCAGTACAGGCGATTCACGCTCAATTTGCGTTATGTTTTGTCCAACCTTACCCGCCGGATCGCAAACGGCTCCTCCAGATGGCCGCGCTCCGTTTCCCGCACCCGAACGGTCGCAACGATCGTATCGCTGCGCTGCGCCACCGCCCTGACCGCCAGGGGCGCGGCCCCATTCACGATCCGTGGCTGCGTGGCGGGGTGAGGGCTGACTTTGCCCATGCCCTGCATGGGACAAGCCCCAGCGGGCCGGATCATCCAGCGGCGTGGTATCATAATTCCTGCAGGATCATTGGTGGTGGCATCCTCTCTCCATCGGTTCGAATAGGTGGAGACAGGATAGCGCACAATGGCCCTGTGCTAGCAGAATCGCTTGGCCGGGTAATCTAACATTGTCAAAATAGGATTGTAAAAAATAGAGGGCACCAGGAGGAAGCGATGAAACGGTATCTGACGATTATTGCTGGAATGATGGGATTCTTGCTGGCGATCTTTCTTCTGGCTGAGGCGCTGGGAATCCCGATCCTGCGCGATCCGACCGCCTGGCTTCAGCAGGGCGGGCTGCTTGCGGCGGTGCTTGGGGTTGGCCTCCTGATCGCCGATGTGCTGCTGCCCTTGCCTTCGAGCCTGATCATGATTGCCCTGGGCGCCCTGTTCGGCGTAGCCCTGGGCTCGCTGCTCTCGCTGATCGGGTGTGTTGGCGCTGCGCTGCTCGGCTTTGCAATCGGGCGCCGCGGCGGCCCGCTCCTCGGGCGCTTTGTATCCGCGGAAGCCAGCGGACGCGCCGATCGGATTCTGCGCCGCTGGGGGATTCTGGCGGTTATTGTGACGCGACCTGTGCCGATCCTGGCGGAGACGGTGGTGATTATAGCCGGAACCTCATCAATGTCCTGGGGGACGCTGACCCTGGCGGCCCTGGCCGGGTCGCTCCCTGGAGCGTTGCTGTACGCGCTGGCGGGCGCCCTCAGCACGAGCTTTAGCGCTGGCGTGGTGATCTTTGGGCTGGTTCTGGCGATTGCCAGTGGTTTCTGGCTCGTTGGCGCTCGGCTTGGCGTTCAGGCAACATAGCCGCAACAAGCGTGCCCATGCCCAGGATCCAGCCCTAAGCGCTGTTGCGAATTCCAATACGAACCGCTATCATGCTCAATGTTCCGCTCAATTTTTTACATTTCACACCCTCGCTGCACCCATAAGCTTAATCCGCTGATTCAGATATAGGTGAACTATGGCACTTGCTGGGTATCGGATCGTTGAACAGCTGCATAGCGGCGTGAAATCACGGGTCTACCGGGCGATCCGCGCCGCCGACGGCCAGCCGGTGATCGTGAAGACCATCGCCTCGGCCTACCCATCGCCCCAGCAGCTTGATCAGCTCAACCATGAGCACGCCCTGCTGTGCCGCATCGTCAGCCCGCACGTGGTTCAGGCGCTTGGCGTAGAGCAGGATGGCGTCAGCCGGCTGCTGGTGCTCGAAGACTTTGCCGGCCAGAGCCTGAACACTCTGCTGGGCGGGCGGCAGCTTGATCTGGCGCTGTTCCTGGAGTACGCCATCGCGATCACCCAGGGCGTGCAGGCCACCCATCAGAGCCGCGTGCTGCACAAAGATATCAACCCCTCCAACATTGTGATCAATCAGCAGACCGGCCAGCTGAAACTGATCGATTTCAGTATTGCGGCGGTGCTGTCCCGCGAGCCGCAGCAGCCCGACGATTCCGAACTCCTGGCCGGGACGCTGGCCTACATCTCGCCCGAGCAGACCGGCCGGATGAACCGGGTGATCGATTTCCGCACCGATCTCTACTCGCTGGGGATTACGTTCTATCAGATGCTGGCCGGGCACCTGCCGTTCGCCGCCGATGATCCGCTTGAGATGGTCCACAGCCAGATTGCCAAAGCGCCGCCGCCGCTCGCTGCGGCCCGCCCCGATCTGCCGGCCCCAATCGTCCGGCTGGTGCACACGCTGCTGGCCAAAAGCGCCGACGACCGCTATCAAAGCGCGGCCGGGCTGCTGGCCGACCTTGAGCGAAGCCACCAGCTGCTCACGAGCGGCCAGAGCATCGCGTTCGACCTCGGCCAGCACGATGCGTTCGACCAGTTTGCCCTGCCCAGCGGCCTGTACGGCCGGGCCGCTGGGCTGGCCCAGCTCATGACCGCGTTTGAGCGCGCCAGCGCCGGGCGGGCCGAGCTGCTCCTCGTGACCGGCTACTCAGGCGTCGGCAAATCCCGGCTGGTCCGCGAGGTCCAGCGGCCGATCGCCGAGCGCAACGGCTATTTTATCGCCGGCAAGTTCGATCTGCTCAAGCGGAATGTCCCGCTTGGCTGCCTGTACGCGGCCTTCCGCGACCTGCTGCGTCAGATTCTGACCGAAAGCGAGGAGCGCACGGCGGCCTGGCGCGCCCGGCTTTTGCTGGCCATCGGTGGAGTCGGCCAGATCCTGATTGAGCCGATGCCGGAGCTGGCGCTGCTGATCGGCCCACAGCCGCCGGCGCCGGAGCTGCCGCCAGAGCAGGCCCGCAACCGCTTTGGGCTGGCGTTCAGCCGCTTTGTCCAGGTGTTCTGCCAGCCCGAGCACCCGCTGTGCCTGTTCCTCGACGACCTCCAGTGGGCCGACTCGGCCACGCTGCAGTGGCTTGAAAGCCAGCTCGTCGATGGCTCCAGCGCCAACCTGCTGATTATCAGCCCGTACCGCGACAACGAGGTTGGGCCGGCCCACCCGCTGGCCATGGCGCTGGCGCGGCTCCAGGCGGCGCGGGCGGCCGTGCAGACGCTCCATCTCGACCCGCTGGGTCCGGCCGACCTGGCCATGCTGGTGGCCGACAGCCTGCGGACGCCCGCGGCCGAGTGCCAGGATTTCACCAGCGTGATCAACGCCAAAACCGCCGGCAACCCCTTGTTTGTGACCCAGTGCCTGCTGCGCCTGTATGAGGAGGGCGTCATCTGGTTCAGCCCTGCCGAGCGGCGCTGGCGCTACGATATTGAGCGGGCGCAGCAGACCCAGCTGGGCGATAACGTGATCGATCTGGTCAGCCGGCGGATCAACAACCTGTCGGCGCTGGCCCAGCACGTCCTGCAGGTGGCGGCCTGCGCCGGGGCTACCGTCGATCTGGCGACGCTGCTGGTGGTGGCCGAGGCCGAGCGCGCCGCTGTCCAGGCCGGGCTGGCCGAGGCGGTCGAGGAGGGTTTTCTGGTGGCCCTGGGCAGCAGGGCCGATGATGGCCAGGCGCACTACCGCTTTCTCCACGACCGCGTCCAGCAGGCCGCGCTGGCGCTCTCCACGCCGGAGGCCGTGATCGCGCTGCGCCTTCAGATCGCCCGCCTGCTCGCCTCCAACAGCGCCGACATCGAGGCCGACGAGCAGCTCTTTGATGTGGCCGACCATTTCAACGCCGCCAGTGCGCTGATCGCCGCTCCGGACGAGCGGGCGCGTCTGGTTCGGATCAACCTGGCCGCCTCGCTGCGCGCCCGACAATCGGCCGCCTTCGAGATTGCGCTTGAGTATATCCGCCAGGCGATGGCCTTCGCCGAGGGCGCCGAGAGCCACGTTCCGGCCGATCTGACGCTGCGGCTGCTGCTCGATCGCGCCGAGTGCGAGCAGCTCTGCACCCACGCCGCCGCGGCCGAGCGGTTCTACGATGCGGCGCTGAAGCTGGTGCCCTCGCCGGTTGAGCAGGCGCTGGTGTACGAGAAAAAGATCCACTTCTATGCCAACACCGCCCGGTTTAAGGATGCCTACGAGGCCGGTCGCGCCGCGCTGCTGCCGTTTGGCATGAAGCTGCCGGCGAGCTTTGTCCCGCCAATGCTGATCGCCGATTTCCTCAAGATCCAGCTGCTGATGCGCAACAAGCCGATCAGCGCCATCGCCGATCTGCCGGCCATGGCCGATCCGCAGCGCCAGATGATGGTGCGGATCATGGCCGCCACCGCCAAGGCGGCCTACCAGATCCGGCCCGAGCTGTGTGTGCTGGTCGCGGGCCGGATTGTCCTGATGTGCCTGCGCCACGGCAACACCAGCGATGGCGTGATCGGCTACATGGCGCTTGGCGAGATCTTCCAGGGCGCCATCCTCGGCCGCCACCGCACCGGCTACGAGTTCGGCCGGGTGGCCCTGCAGCTGCTGGACCGCTACCACAACACCAAGCACCGGGCCGAGGTCCACTTTGTGACCGGCTACTTCGCCACCGCCTGGATGCGCCCGGTCAGCGAGGCCGAGAAACTCTGGGCGGTTGCCTACCAGTCCGGCCTGGAGACCGGGGATATGTTCCACGCCGCCTGCGCCTGCTGCGCCACGTTGCAAAGCCAGCTGATGCGCGGCGTGCCCTTTGACGAGCTGTGGCGCGATTCGGAGCGCTCCGTCAGCTTCCTGCAGCAGATCAACAACCACGAGTCGCTTGGCGCGGTCCTCGCGGTGCGCCAGACCGTGCGCAATCTGCGTGGGGCCACCCGATCGGCGGAATCGTTCGACGATGAGGAGTTCGACGAGGCGGCCTACGTGGCCGATCTGGCCGGCTATGGCTCGCGCCACTTCGCCCACTACTACATTGTCAACAAAATGCAGACGCTGTATCTATGGCAGCGCTACGACCAGGCCCTGGCGCTGGCCCAGCGGTCGGCGAGCTACCTCAAGGATTCGGTCGGCATGGTGCACAGCGTCGAGCACCACGTCTATCACGCGCTGACCCTGGCGGCCCTCTACGCCCAGGCCCGGCCGCGCCAGCAGCGCGCCTGGCGCCGCGCCCTGGGCAAAATCGCCGCCCGCCTGCAGGCATGGAGCCGCCAGTGCCCGCACAACTATCGCCACAAGGCCTTTCTGGTCCAGGCCGAGATCGCCCGCATCAGCGGCGACCAGGCCACGGCGGTCGAGTGCTACAACACCGCCATCGATGCGGCGATCGAGTATGGCTACCTGGCCGTGCAGGCGCTGGCCAACGAGCTGGCGGCGCGCTTCCACATGGAGCTTGGGCGAACCCGAATCGCCCAATTTCATCTCCAGGAGGCGATCTACGCCTACACGCGCTGGGGCGCCACGGCCTATGCCGCGACGCTGGGCGCCCGTTTCCCGCAGCTCCAGGCCGATCTTCCAGGCAGCCTGCACCTGGAACAGGCCGCGACCCTGCCACTATCAAACGAGTCAAGCACCAACACCTCCAAGTCGGGCGCGCTGGATCTGACCACCGTGATCAAATCGGCCGAGGCGCTGGTCAGCAGCATCTATCTGCCCGACCTGCTGCGCACGCTGATGGTGATTATGGTTGAAAATGCTGGCGCTCAGCGCGGCGTGCTGCTGCTGCGCCGGGCCGGCGGGCTGGTGATCCAGGCCGAGCACACGCTCGACGCCGCCGCTGTGGAGCTGCTGGAGGCCGTGCCGCTGGCCGCCTACGCCGCCCTGCCGCACAGCGTGATCAACTATGTCGCCCGCACCAATGAGCCGCTGGTGCTGGACGACGCCGTCGCCGAGGGCAATTTCACCCGCGACCCCTATGTCGTCGGCCAGGAGCCGCGGTCGGTGCTCTGTCAGCCGCTGCTCAACCAGGGCAAGCTGGTCGGCCTGCTCTACGTCGAGCACCGCCGCGCCAGCGGCGCGTTCACCGCCGCGCGGCTCCAGGTGCTGAATCTGCTGTCGGCCCAGGCCGCGATCGCCATTGAAAACGCCGAGCTGTACACCACGATGGAGGTCAGCGAGCGCAAGTATCGCACCCTGTTCGAGGACTCGCGGGATACGATCTTTCTGGCCACGCTGGACGGGCGGCTCCTGGAGCTGAACCCGGCCGGCCAGCGCCTGCTGGGCTACGGCCCCGCCGACCTGGACACGCTCTCGATCCAGGCATTGTGTGCAGATCCGGCCGATGGCGATCGGCTCCAGGAAGCCCTGCGCCAGGGCTCGGTCAAGGATTTTGAGATTCGGCTGCGGGCGCGGGACCAGGTCGAGATTGACGCGCTGCTCACCGCCACGCTGCGCTACGCCGAGGACGGCACGCTGGCCGGCTACCAGGGCATGCTGCGCGACATCACCGCCCGCAAGCGGATGGAGCAGGAGCGCCTGCGCCTTTCCGCGATCGAGCACGAGCTCTCGGTGGCCCACGAGATCCAGCAGAGCCTGCTGCCGCCGCCCCGCCCGGCCTGGCCGGACCTGGATGCGCTCTGCTACAGCATGCCGGCCCGCGAGGTCGGTGGCGATTTCTACAGCTACCACGCCTTTGGAACCCAGGGTGACGGCGCCGCGCCGCCCGCCCGCTACGCGCTGGCGATCGGCGATATCACCGGCAAGGGCGTCTCGGCCGCCCTGCTGATGGCGACCTCGCTGTCGCAGTTCGACGCCTCGCTGGCGATCGAGATGAGCGCGGCCGAGCGGCTGATCCACCTCGACCGGGCGATCATGCCCTACACCCGGCCGCGCCGCCAGAACTGTGCCCTGTGCTATATCGAGCTGGAGCGCCACAGCGACGCCACCGCCACCCTCACCACGATCAATGCCGGCGGCATCCCCCCCTACATTCGGTCGGCCGATGGCAGCGTCGAGTGCCTGGAGATCGGCGGATTCGCCCTCGGGCAGGGGCTGGGGATGCGCCTGGGCTACCAGTCGGCGCAGCGCACGCTTGGCCGCGGCGATCTGGTTATCCTGACCAGCGACGGCGTGGTTGAAGCCAACGACGCCGCCGGCGCGATGTTCGGCTTCGAGCAGCTTGAGGCCATGATCGCCGCCGGCCCCACCGCCAGCAGCGCGGCGATGCTCGAACATATGCAGCGCACGCTGGAAGCCTTTATCGGCCCAGCCGACCTCCACGACGATCTGACGATCGTCGTTGTCCAAATCTAGCCACCAAGCGCTTGTACAAGCCTCTTGATCCCGGACACGTTAGCAGCAGGAGAACCATCCGCATGAGCTATCTGGATCTGCCGCGCATTCACATCGGCGGCCAATTCTACGCCGATCCCTCGACGGTCAACAACGATCCGCAGCACTACGACCCCGCAAACGCGCGTCCCGCGCCCTGGCAGGAACCCAAAGGCAACCATTTTTTTCAGCTCCGCGACTGCACGGTCCGCTCGGCCCTGGATGCGTCCGGCCCAGCCGGGGGCGACCCGGTTGTGGGCGCGGCGGTGACAACCACCGATCTGCCATCGGCGGCCAAGATCGTCGACCTCGATGTCTATCAGCAGGGGGTCTCGACGATCTACGGGCTGCAGCTCTGCATCACCCTGCGCGATGGCGGCACGATCACCGGCGCCATGGATCCGGCGACGCTGAACGGGGCCTGGTTCAACGCGGTTCTGCCACAGCGCGGCTGGGAGCAGGATTATGGCTGGGGCAGCTACGGCGGCGATGCCAACGCCAGCGGCATGTTCCAGACGGTGGTGCGCGTCCCGACCGCCAGCTGGCCCGACACCAGCTCGACGGTGCTGCAGCAGCTGCGGGCCGCCTGCGCGGTGGTTGATGGCTGTTTCATGCTGGCCTTTAAGTTCGTCACCGATGGCTACTACAACGTGGCCGGGCACAGCGGCTACCGGCTGGGCCGGATCGTCGGCACGCTGGGGCCGGCCAAAGTCGGCGAGCTGGCCCAGGCGCCCGGCCCGCGCTGGCTCGTCGCGCGGCCGCTGCCGGACAAGGCGGATTGGTTTGTGCCCACCTTCTACGGCGCGCCATTTAAAATCGACGCCGAGCGCAAAAAGCTGATCCTTGATCTGGGCAACAGCGTCTGTCGCCAGGCTCCCGGCGGCGACCCGGTCGATCTGGGGAGCTTCAGCGCGGTGGTCCACACCGATCCCGGCACGGTGTTTCCACTTGGCGCGATCAATTTCAACTCGTTCGTCTACGCCAACAGCGCCGGCATCACCGAGGTCGCCCTGACCGACGCCGAGCTGGAGCTGGCCCAGCAGAACCCGGTCAGCCTGATCACCTCGCGCAGCGATATCGGGCCGCCAGTCCTGCTGAGCGAGGACCCCAGCGGGCTGGCCTTCAGCGTTGACAGCCGGGCGCTGCGCCTGACCGGCGACCCGGACGACCCCGCCGCGACCGCCACGACCACGGTGCAGGTGACCCGCTGGGGCGTGCCGGCCGCCGCCGTGCAGCTCGGCCTAATCATCGAGCCGGTCTACGGCAGCACGCCCGGCGCGACGGTGCCACCCACCAACCCCGGCGACACCCCGCAGGCGCTGGGCGTGCTGAGCGCGCCAACCACCTCGATCTCGCCGACCGATGCCAACGGCGTAGCAACGGTCACCGTGCACGCGCTGAAAGATCCCGGCAGCCGCACCGCCGAGCTCGACGGCCAGCTGTACTTCCTGGTGGCCTACAACCAGGATCAGCCCACCCCACCAGTGGAAAAGACCGCGCCGAACCAGGAGCAGCTGATCTCATGCCTGGTCTGGTCGAACTACCCGATCAACGCCAATCCCGAGTGGGCGGAGATTCAGCAGATGATGCGGCCCTATGTCAAGATCTACCCTGGCATGACCGATCGGATCGACCTCTCGGACCTGCATACCTTCACGATTTTCGCCAAGAACCCGCCCTGGGGGCCAGTTTACGGTGAGCCAAACCCCGAGCCGTACCTGGGGATCGACAGCGGCGCGATCGGCTTCTACCTGACTCGTCCGTTCAACGACTCGCGCTTTATGCCGGTCTCGCGCGATCTGTCGCCGAATCGCCTCAAGACGATCTTGCACTTTATCAAAAACCTGCAGGCTGAACAATAAGTCTCGCCGTTCTGGACTAATCTATAGTGAGGGTACTCAATGAACTGGAGAATCTGGCGCTGGCTGAACGTGCTGACCCTGGCAACGCTGCTGGCCGCGTGTACGACCTCCCCCGCCACCCCGGCGACGGTTGTGCCGACCGCCGCGTCGACGACGGCGCCCAACGTTTCGGCCGCGCCAACTGCGGCGCCAACCCTTCCGCCAGCCGCGACGGCGACCCTGGCGCCGACTGCGCCTGCTGCGACCGCCACCGCTGGGGCCGCTGAGGCCGCTGCGACCGCCACCCCGGCCACGCCGGTGGCGGATGCGCTGCCATACCGGCTGGATTTTATTGAAAAAACCTACGCCGTCTCGCCCACGCTGCCCAATCTTCAGTCGTACACCCTGGCCGCCACCAGCGCCAACAAGTGGCTGATCGTCGGCGGCCGCTCCCAGGGCCTGCACACCTTTATGGACAAGGGCGATAACTTCACCAAGCCGCAGTCGAACAACTTCCTGATCGTGATCGACCCGGACAGCGGCGAGTGGTGGAAGTTTGATGTCAATCAGCTGCGTCCCGAGCTGGCCGCACCGCTCCAGGCGACCAACCAGCAGCACTACTACGATCCAGAGACCGACCAGCTGTACCTGGTCGGCGGGTATGGCTGGAAGGCCGACGGCTCGGACATGCTCACCTTCAACACGATGATCCGGCTGCCGCTGACCGAGCTGGTCACGGCCCTGATGGCGCCCAGCCCCGACCCGGCCGCGATCGAGCAGCTGTTTGAGGTGGCGGCCGATGACCGCTTTGCGGTGACCGGCGGCGAGCTCTCCAAGCTCGGCGATCAGTTTTACCTGGTCTTTGGCCAGAAGTTTATGGGCCAGTACCGGGCGTTTGGCGGCGGCGGCTCGCCGACCTTCACCCAGGAGTACACCAACCAGATCCGGGTGTTCACCCTCATCGCCGACACCCTGGCCATCAACAGCTACGGCGCGCTGACCTCAAGCGACCCCGGCCAGCCCTACCACCGCCGCGACGGCAACATCGTGGAGACCATCGACCCGGCGACCGGGCTTGAGCGCGTCTCGGCCTACGGCGGCGTGTTCAAGCCGGGCCAGATCGCCGCCTACGACGAGCCGATCCAGCTTACCGAGGATGGTATCGCCACAGTCATCGGCGACGTCCACCAGCGCTTCAGCCAGTATGAGTGCCCGGTGATCCCGGTGTACGACGTTGACGGCCAGGCGATGTACACCACCTTTTTCGGCGGCATCAGCCATAGCTATTTCGCGCAGACGCCGCCGCAGCATACGGCCTATATCAGCGTGACCCAGGAGGGCCGCAACGATGGCTTCCCCTTCATCGCCGACGTGACCACGCTGGTCGAGGGCGCCGACGGCAGCTACCAGGAGTATATTCTGCTCGATCCAATCCCGCAGAACCGCCTGCTGGGCAGCAGCATACCGTTTATCCTCAGCCCGGCACTGCTCGCCAACGACCAAGCGTTCGCCAACGGCGTGATCAAGCTCGATCGCATCGCCGAGGGCGAGCGCGTGCTGGTCGGCTATATCTACGGCGGCATCGAAGCCGATAACCCGCTGCCGCTGGTCCCCAACAGCGGCACGCACGCCACCAACGCGCTGTTCGAAGTCTACCTGACCAGAACGCCACAGGCGGCCATTCCCGCTGAAACCGGGATTATCAGCGTTGCCAAGGACGAGAATCTGCGGACTAGGTAGGGCGGCGCAGACCCAACAGCAGACGGCGGCGTATCCAAAAATTTTGGATACGCCGCCGTCTGCTGTTGGGAGCACATCGCTGCGCGCCACCTGGCGTTGGCCGGATCTGCGCCATCCAAGGCCGTTAGGCGATTTTGTAAGCGATTTTGTAGACGGTAGCTGCTTGTTTTTCAATTTATTAACGTCTTTAATAAAAAGGGCCCAACTTCAATGGTGTGGAGGTCCTCATGCAGACGATGTATCCGTCTCACCTGGCAACGTATCGCCCGCTCTTCTTACGGTTTCGTATGGCTACGATCCTCGCGATCATCATCCCGCTGTTCGCAGCATTTGTGTTCCCGCTCCGCTCGCAGGCCGCGCGCCAGCCGGTAGTGACCAGCATGGTCCTGGCGGCGCCGATGGTTCTGGCGGCGCCAACCGCCTACAAGGTCCTGGTGTTCTCCAAGACCGTCGGCTTTCGCCACGACGCCATCACGGCGGGGACGCAGGCGATCCGCGACCTTGGCGCGGCCAACGGGTTTACCGTCGATAGCACCGAGGATGCGACCATCTTCACCGATGGCGGCCTGGCGCCGTACGCCGCTGTGATCTGGCTGCTCACCACCGGCGACGCCCTGGATGCCAGCCAGCAGGCCGCCTTTGAGCGCTACATCCGCGCCGGCAAGGGCTACATCGGCATCCACTCGGCCAGCGACACCGAGTACACCTGGCCATGGTACGGCGACCTGGTCGGCGCCTGGTTCGCCAGCCACCCGGCCATCCAGAGCGCCAACGTCGAGGTCGCCGACCACGACCACCCCTCGACGGCCCACCTGGACGACACCTGGCGCCGCGAGGACGAGTGGTACAACTACCGCAGCAACCCGCGCACGACGACCCACGTGCTGGCGACCCTGGACGAAGGCTCGCTCAGCGGCGGCACGATGGGCTACGATCACCCGATTGTGTGGTGCCAGGGCTTCGATGGCGGCCGCTCGTGGTACACCGGAATGGGCCACACCCAGGCATCCTACGCCGAGCCTGACTTCCGCCAGCACCTGCTGGGCGGGATCGAGTGGGCCGCCGGGGCCAAGCCGGGCAACTGCGATGCCTCCAACCCAGCCAGCTTCGAGAAGGTCGTGCTCGATCAAAATGTGAACGACAGCCTGATCGAGCCGATGGACCTGGATATCCTGCCCGACCGCCGCGTGATCTACGTCACCCGCCGGGGAGTGGTCAAGATCTGGCGGCCGACCAGCAACAATGCCGTGGTCGCCGCCACGCTTTCGGTCAGCATCCAGTTCGAGGATGGCCTGGCGGGCATCGTCCAGGACCCCAACTTCGCCAGCAACGGCTGGGTCTACCTGTACTACAACGCCAACGATGCCCAGATGGCCCGGGTCGCGCGCTTCACCGTCGTAGGCGAGACGATCGCGCTCACCAGCGAGGTCAAGATCATCGAGTGGCCCGTGCTGCGCGGCAACGGCCACACTGGCGGCGGCATGGCCTTCGATGAAAACGGCAACCTGTTCGTCGCGACCGGCGACAACAACGGCGCCACCGGCTACGTCCAGCCGGCCGCGCTGAACACCTCGGCCAACAGCAACGACCTGCGCGGCAAGATCCTGCGGATCAGGCCGCTGGCCACCGGGAGCTACTCGGTGCCGACCGGCAATATGTTCGCGCCCGGCACCGCCAGAACCCGGCCCGAGGTCTACGCCATGGGCTTCCGCAACCCCTATCGCATCGCCTACGACGCCGAGCGGCGGCGGCTATATGTCGGCGACGTCGGCCCCGATGCGAGTGTGGACAGCGCCGATGGGCCGCGCGGCTACGACGAGTTCAGCATCGTCGACAGCCCCGGCTTCCACGGCTGGCCGATGTGCGTCGCCGACAACAAGAACTACACCGGCTACAACTGCGCCGCGCCAGTCAACAGCTCGCCCGGCAACACCGGCCTGCAAAATCTGCCCCCGGCCAAGCCAGCCTGGATCTGGTACCACGGCGGCGAGGCGGCGCCCTTCCCCGAGATGGGCAGCGGCTCACGCACTGCGCTGGCCGCGCCAACGTCCGCGGGCGTTTATCGCCATGCAGCCAGCGCACGACAACATCGGCCTGCACCGTGCCCATCTTTAATGATCCCGCCAGTCGCAGCAGTTCATCCCAATACTCCACAATCACTCCGCTGGCAATCTTGTGCCGGCCAAGATCATTCAGGAGGCCATAGTCTGCGGTTGGATCAAGGCGCCAGAACCGCATATCTTTGAGATCGGCCAGCCGTGGACTAAATTGATAGCCTAACATCCAGAACAACCCAAAGACCACGTCGGAATACCCGGCGGTATCGGTCATCACCTCGGTGATACGCAGATGGGTCTGCTGCTCCAGCAAGACATTCAGCAGGTAGGGTGCATCACGCAGTGCACCAGGGATGACCAGCGCATTAAATCCCATGTTTTGATCGGAAATGCCGTTATACCAGGTCAGTCCGCGCTGGCGCGGGAAGTGTTTGGGACTGCCGCCAGCATTGATCGTCCGCACCGGCACGACAAAGCGCATCCCATCGACCGAGGCGACCTCACCCCCGCCCCAGGCGCTGGCGATGGGAATCGTGGCTTGCGCCGCAACCAGGCGCGCATTGGCTCGTGCGAGCGTCTCAGGACGCAGATAATTCTGTTGCACCCAGGCCAGCCGCTCACGGGTGAGCGCGGGATTGCCCGGCTGAATCAGCGGCTCCAGCCCAATGTTACAGGCCTCCGCGACCAGCACCGCACAGATGCTCAGCGGCAGATCGGTCACGCGGGTACCGCCATCACTGATATGCGTAAACTCGTCAGCAAAGCCGGTCATCGCCTGGATTTCCAACAGAATCTCCGGCAGATCGACCCGTGGCATGACATCCTGAATATCTTTGCGCAGGGTCCGCAACGACAGGGGATCGTCCAGTTTATCGAGGCCGGTGACAATTGGGCGATCATGCCCATCAATTTCCTCTAGGCGGACCCCTGTATTGTCCGGCAGATTCTTTGCGGTCTCAGCGTAGGCGCTATCAAGCTGCTGGCCCAACCCGGCCAGCTCGGCATGGACATCCGTACTCCGCCCCAGCGTGCGACAGAGCTGGCCCCGGAGGCTCTTCCAGTCCGTGATCGGCAACAGTTTGGCCCGCGGATCACCCCATCGCTCACTGGGGGCAACAAACACTTCGCGCCGATCCAGGCTTTGCTGGAGCCGTTCCAGCACGGCAAAGGTGTAGAAGGTGCGATCAATCACTTGGCCACTATCCAGCACGAGCCGCCGCCAGCGGGCACCAACCGCAGCCGTTGGGGCATGATGGAGCTTCGGCGGCTGCACCCCATCAAGGTCGCGGAGAAACTGCAGGGCATCAAGGGTCGACTGGCCACTGAGGGTGCCCTGAAACTGAATCGTCGTGAGCACGGTCGGCAGGAAACGCCGGATCTGCGGATACTGGCCTTTGAGTTGATCGTCAAAGGGTTCATGTGGCGGTTGGATGAGATCCTGAACCTGGGCAATCGCCGCCGCAACCTCGTCGGCGGAATGGTCGGCAAAGATGCGCGCGCGGACGTCAGCATCCGCAACGTGGGGATCCAACAGGAGTTGGCAGACGGCTTGCAGGCGGAGCGCCGCCGCATCGAGATCATTAAGCGTCCGCAACCGGGCTTTTTTCTTCTGATGGGCATTGGCGACAAACAGGGCATCAATGATCTGGTTGAGGATATCGAGGGCATCATCCTGCGCAGTCGCCTCCAGCTGGATCGCAAAGGCCCGTAATGTTGCTAGGCGCCGGGGATTCTGGAGCGCGGCAATGGTCTGGGCCCGTGCGCCAAGGGCATACCCAGCGAGGGTCTTTAAACGACCTGCCGGAATGCGCAGCGGCGTGTCCTGTTGGACGCCCAGGTCGCGGACATCGGTGAGCCGTTGGAGGGCCACCAGAATTCCGGCCGCATTCGCCGTCGTCGGCGGCTTGCGCAGGCGGTCAAGCGGACTTTGCCGCCCGCCCACCGGGGTGACCACGAGCGCCTCAAGCTGGCGTTGCTGGGGCGGGGGGACGGACGCCACCACGCGCCATAAGCGCTGTGTGGCCTGTTCTTGAATCGTGCCCACTAGGCGCTCCAAGACGGAGGATCCCGGCAAGAGGACTTTCTGCTGGATGAGCCAGGCGACCGCATGCTCAAAAAGCACGAGCGGACGCTCATTGCTGACCCAGGCGCGGCTGTAGAGCCAGCGGACCAACCGAAAATGCCAGGGCTGATCGAGAAACTCGTGATAGCCGTAGTGGTCGCGAATCGCCCGCGCATGCTCCCATTTCGTGTTGTCGCGTTCCAGATACCGTCCAAGGTCATGCGAATCGCCGATCGCCAACTGGCGGACGAGATACTGGAGGACCGATGGGGGGACGGCGAGGGGATTTGACAGAAAGGTGCCCAGAAAGCGCACGGTGCCAAGCTGGAGCGCAAAGCCAAGCCGATGATGGCTGCCATTGTGGCGCCGGATCAGCGTGAGGTCGGCATCATCAAGATGGAAAAACTTGGCAAGTTGGGGTGGCTCGAGTTCGCCGGTATACTGACCATAGGCCTGGCGGTGATCATCAGTCAGAAAATCCGTTGGCATGGCATCTTCCTTTCTGCTGAGTTCGGTACAATCCTGCTGGAAAATGAAGATCTGAAGTACCAAACGTGGAGCTGGGACGGCATGTGCTGTGCTCCACGTTCGGTGATAGTGGCAAGTGCTCCGTTATTGCACGGTAATGGTATAGGTTGTTATTGGAGAAATCGTGTCACATCCAGTACACATCTTATATCCCAAATAGACGATCACATCCGATATTCCTGGGCCAAGTGGCCTAAGAAGGATATTCTTTGGGCCGTTTGGATCGTACGGTGTGTAGCCGACAATGGACTTAAGTAGTTTACCATCTTCGGATGCCACGATGTGCGTTGGATCAAATTGAATCCCCCATTCAAACCCAACGAGATTGGTTTCGGACGAAAAAAGATGAAGTGTTTGCGTTGATAACATCGTTACGGCAATCGAAGGCTGTAAGGCAGATTGCACCATATCAATTTCAACAAAGGTGCCGTTCACGTTAGGAATATACGGGGTGGAGGTTGGACGAATTGGCTCAGGTTCGGGGTGTACAGTAATCAGTTTTCCGTTCGGCTGATCATTTCCGCCAGTCACTGGTCCCGCATTCGATTGATCGGAGCGACCACAGGCAGTTAATCCCATCAGCAGTAACAAACATAGTATCCAGCGTTTCATCGTGATCTCCTTATTTATCGAATGACCAACGGAATAAACACCTTCTTTGGAAGGAACGTTACTACAAAGATTTTAGAATGCCAGAAATTATTCTCCCCACCGTAGGCATTGATCATCCAGATGTCGCGACCATTAGGATCAAGATAGCAGGGCAATCGCATCTAAATCTATAGTGTCCATTTTTGAGCAAAAAAGCCCCATGATAGGCGAGCAAATGCTTATTTTTAGCATGAATGAGCGATACTGTTCCCGTCTTTTTTGGTTT
>DAOTUS010000656.1:0-11836 GCA_034437415.1 Herpetosiphonaceae bacterium | reverse complement strand
GGTTCCACCCCGGGATCGCGCCGATCAAGGTGGCGGTGCTGCCGCTGGCCCGCAACAAGCCGGAGATCGTCGAAAAGGCCAAGTCGATTAAAAATAGCCTGATGGCGACCGGGATTGGCCGGGTGTTCTACGAAGACACCGGCAATATCGGCAAAGGCTACCGCCGCCACGACGAAGTTGGCACGCCCTTCTGCGTCACCGTCGACTTCGACACCCTTGGCCGTGGCGACGATCCTGCTCTGACGGACACTGTTACCGTGCGCGACCGCGACACAATGGCCCAGGAGCGCATCGCAATTCACGAGCTGGCGGCCTATGTGCGCGAGCGGTTGAAATAACCAGCAGCCCTAGCCCACCTTGGCTCAGCGTGGCGCTGCTGATTGTTGCCACGCTGCTCAAATCGTTTGCGCCCACCCTGACCGGGTTTAGCGCGCCGCAAGGGCAGAGTGAAAATATTGCCGGGCTCGTTGGCGGCTATCTGATGGTCGGCCTGCTGGCGGAAGCTGGATCGCCTGTCGTGCCCCGTCGTCCAGCCATCCGTCACGCCGATTCCCAGCACCAACTCCAATTCCCGCTCGACGACGGGGCGTGATCGCGTGGAGGATGTCCCCGGCATTGCCCAGCCAGGGGTGGCTGGAAAAGGAGATGACCATGTCCGAATTGCCCACCGCCCACTGCCCCCGCTGTGCGCACGCTGGTCTGTCACTGGATACCGTGACGGTGAAGGCGTTGCTCGCGCGATCCTTGGCTGATGTCACGGCCAGAGCCTACCGCTTTTGTCCAACACCCACCTGTCCGGTCGTCTATTTTGCGGGTGATTCCGATCAAACCTTTGGAACCCGTGATGTCCGGGAGGTGGTCTACCAGAAAGCGCCTGATGATCCCGCAGTCTTCGTGTGCTACTGCTTTCGCTACACGCGGGGTCAGCTTGCTGCGGCCGCGCACCAGGGCGCAGGGCAGGCGATCATTGCCGCGATTACCGCAGGGATCAAAGCTGGAGCATGTGCCTGTGATCTGCGGAATCCGCAAGGTGCATGTTGCCTGGGCAATGTCCGGGCGCGGCTTCACGCACCACCGAATCAGACGGAGGACGCCTCAGCCGCCGATGGCTGCTCGGGATAGTTCGCTGTGATGCCTATCCCATAGTTTTGCCATGCAAAGGACAGCTCGGCGTCTAAGGATGTCATGGCAGAGCGTCCCTGCTCCCGCTCAATGAGCGCGTAAAAAACTCCTTGCCCCTGGTGGGGCGAGGAGTTTTTATTGTTCTCTTGACAATCGTCTGAAAACTAATTATAGTATTCTTCATTGCTAATGGTATTAGTTTTATGGAGGATCGCCCAATGTCGATGCTGACTTCGGACTCTGCCACGCGGACGGCCAAACCCAGCCTGCCGAAGCTGTTGCTGCATCTGGAAGGGCTGGCGGTATTGATAGCTGGGGTTGGGCTGTATGCGCAGCTGGGGTTTAACTGGTGGATGTTTGGGCTGCTGCTGCTGGCGCCCGACCTCGCCATGCTCGGCTATCTGATCAACCTGCGGGCTGGCAGCGTGGGCTACAACCTGTTCCACACCTACGCGCTCCCGCTGGCGCTGGCGGCAATTGGCCTCGGCGCTGGCTGGCAGCCCGGCCTGCAGCTGGCCCTGATCTGGCTGGCCCACATTGGGATGGATCGCAGCGTCGGCTATGGCCTGAAGTACCCAACCCACTTCAAGGATACCCATCTGGCCAGGGTCTAGGCTGGCGCCTGAGCTATCCTGCCTTCTGCTGCTGCTCTTGCTTAAGCTCGGCCTTTGCTTGTTCCCAGGGGATGGTATTGGCGATCTCCCCTGATTCGCGCATCTGATCAATGGCCGCCAGATCATTGAGTTCTTCAAGGGCATCGAGCAGGATAGTATAGCTGTCAATGTCTACTACAGCGGCAACTTGATTACCTTCTTTATCGAGAATAAACATTGGTTCGCGGATAGTCAACATAGTGCCCCCTGTTGGATCGGAATATCCTCTATCATACTGGGTCAATAGACAGTGATTATACGGCAAAGACGCTTGACCGAACTATCTAACCCGCGTCCACATCCAATAATCCGCACGCACCTATGGGTTGATGTTTTTTCGTGGATTCTTCTAGCGCAGGTTTGTTATGCCCTATCCCGCCCAGACCGATCGCACGACGATTATCCAGACCGCCCAGACGCTGATCGAGCGCGCTGGCGTTGAGCAGCTGGCGCTGGCGCAGCTCGCGGCGGCGCTGGGGATCAAGGCGCCCTCGCTGTACCGCCACGTTGCCAGCAAAACCGCGCTCCTGGCGGCGGTCAACACGCTCACCAGCCAGCAGCTTTTCCAGGCCTTCGACCGGGCGCTGGACGCCGCGCCCACTCTGCCTGCCGTGCGTCTGCTGGCTGTCTTTCGCGCCCAGCGCGCCTTCGCCCACGCCAACCCGCACTGCTACGCGCTGCTGTTCAGCACCACCGCGCCGGCGGAGCAGGCCGACGCGCAGATGCTGGAGAACCTGGCGCTCCCACTGCAGGAGCTGATCGGGCGGTTGGCCGGGCCGGAGCACGCCCTGGCGGCCCTGCGCGGCGCCCTGGCGCTGGTCCACGGCTTTGTGATGCTGGAGCTGAACGGACAGTTTCGGCGCGGCGGGGATCTGGGGGCGACCTTCGAGGCGGCGATCGCGGCCTATCTGGCTGGGTGGCAGCCGGGCTGATTGGCGCTGATTGGACCCGCTGGCAGGATGAGCAAACGCTCAGATCTACTGCTGAGCGCGCTGGGCTGGGTTTAGCCTCGGTTTAGGCCCATAATGTGCTATAGACATAGGATTGCCCGCGATCATACCGATCGCAGTTGGCGCCCGGCGTAGCGCTTTGGCGTGTCGCCGTAGCTATATTTGGAGCCTCATCAATGCCGAACTCACTGCCCTCTGTAACGATGACAGCCCTGTCGCGCCTCCCGATGATGGAGACAATCTTGCGCCTGCTGCAGCGCACCACCGGGCTGCGCATCGCCTTGGTGGCCCACGTCACCGATACGAGCTGGACCGCCTGCGCCGTGGTTGATGACGCCGACTTCGGCCTCAAGCCCGGCGATCAGCTTGAGCTGCAAAATACCTACTGAAGCGTGGTCAACGGTGCGGTCGCACCTCTGCTGATCTCCCACGCCAGCGCGGATGCGCGTTTTCGCGACCACCCTGGCCTGCACATCTACGGCATCGAGAGCTACATCGCCGTCCCGCTGACCCGCCGCGATGGGACGACGATTGGCACCCTGTGCGCCCTCGACCCGCAGCCCACCGCCATCCCCGAGGCGACGCTGATTGAGTTCCGCCTGCTGGCCGACCTGCTGGCGTTTGAGCTGGCGGCCCAGGAGGAGGAGCAGGAGCGCGAGGACGCCCTGCGGCTGCTGGAAGACTTTATCGCCATCGCCGCCCACGATCTGCGCCAGCCGCTGACGGCGCTGTATGGCCGGGCCCAGCTGCTGACCTGCCGCGCCCGCCGGGGTGTCGCGGCCAGCGAGCTGCTCGCCAGCGCCGAGCTGGTCGAGGCCGAGGCCCGCCGGGCGATCGTCCTGAGCGACGATCTGCTCAACCTGGCCCGGATCGAGACCGGGCAGATGGTGGTCACCAGCCAGCGCTTCAATCTGGTCGAGCTGGTCGAGCGGCTCATCGATGACGCGCAGACGATCCATCGCTACCACGCGTTTCAGGTCGATGCGCCGCTCCAGGTGCTGCTCGACGGCGACGAGGGCAAGCTCGCCCAGGTGATCCGCAATCTCCTTGGCAACGCCGCCAAGTATGCCGATTCGACCGCCGGGCCGATTCGCCTGACGATCAGCGCGAGCGCCCAGGATGCCGCCCCAACCGTCACGCTGGCCGTTCAGGATCGCGGGCCGGGCGTGCTTGATGAGGAGCTGCTGGTTATCTTCCAGCGCCGCTATCGGACCGCCGCCGCCCAGTCCAACCAGTCGGTCGGGACCGGCTGGGGGCTGCATATCGCCGAGCAGATTATTGGCGCCCACGCTGGCCGGATCTGGGCCGAGCCAACCCCCGGCGGCGGCCTGACCGTGGGCTTCACCCTGCCAGGCCCGCCGTAGTGCTGGCCCAATCGAGCTGTGCGGAATGCCGCTGTAGACACAATGCCGTTCAAATAAGGGAATCGAGCCAGCTTTTGCCCTCACCCCGGCGCTTCGCGCCACCACGCCCAGAGGGCACCCGCCCAGTGCGCGGGAGAGGGGAAGAACCGCGTATTTAAACGGTATTGGCTCTAGACACAGAGCATGATCCACGAAGGTCACGAAGAGCCGTCGGTGATTCCGCACATCGCACTTGATTATGCATTAGGCCGAGGCCGCACCGCTACGCTGCTGATTCAACTCCAGCAATTTTTCCAAAATCTCCTCGTCGGCCAGGGTGTCCGGCCAGCCGTAGGCGGCAAACACGGCGTTGTCGAGCCTGCGGTGGGCGTTGTCCAGCCAGGTTGGGCGCTGGTTGTAGAGGTTGGTCAGGGTGCGCTGCTTCAATTCTTCCGGGCTGGCGTCGGCGGGGTTGAGCCAGCTGTCGCGCCGCGCCACCAGCTCACGGGCGGCCTCGGCGATCGCCTGAGCCTTGGGGTCGTCGGCTGGCTCGTGGCCCGGCGCCCAGGGGAATGGGAAGGTCTCGAATATTCGCGATGATGAATAGCTAGGATCATTTCCCACTCCAAGCCAAGATCCCTGGGCTAGTGACCAAATTTCATGAATGTGTGATTGGAGAACACCAAAAAAATAGTCATCGTCTCGCGTAAACACATGGAGTTTGTGATCTGGAATCACATCGGTGGACAGCCATATAAAGATGCGATATTTGGCAACCTCGGGGGTAACAATGACTCGTTGTAGGTTTGTTATAGCCTTACGAAGACCCCTTCTTGGTTCGCCATGAATCCACCAACGAAGTCTCATGCCGTCACGGCGGTTATTATTACGAAGCGGTTTAACATGCGTTTTTACATATTCAAATGGTAGCTCATAAAACGAGGCTTCTTCCTCAGAAGTATCTACGCCAAAATCGATAATCCAAGTATCGCGTGGTCTCTTGACCACATCTTGTCCACCCATGCGTCGTTTTACTACGTCGCTGTTCGGGCGACCATTTGGGTTAAGCGGGGCATTAATCATTTGTTGACTTGTTTCAAGGTCGATATCAAATGGCCCAGCTTTCATCATTCCGAGAAAACACAATCCTCTATTTTCAGGTAGGGGCTTGGCAGTTGATAGATTGGAGTGAGAAGATAAATCAGCATTAATTGTGGGCGTTAGTATGCCGTCGAGGTATTTTTGATCCTCGCTTCCGCCATCAAATCCTACTATCGAGACTCGAACTGCTGCACCATTTAGTATCCACGGGCGATCGCTCCAAGCCATAAAAATATCGCCTGTTTCTTTGATTTTTTTAAGAATAGTTTGGTTAGCCCCGCTGCGGATTGAATTTGTGGATAATAAGCCAACTCGCTGAACTTGATTATTATTGATCAGCGATCTTGATCGCTCAAACCAATATGTTACAAAATCAGCCGCACCTGGCACATTTCCCGCATATAGTTGACGAAGTTTTTCAACATATGAGTCACCTAACTCTGAACGCATCTTTTTGTCACCCAAAAACGGTGGATTGCCAATGATCACATCAGCCTCTGGCCACACTGGTTGATAAGGCTGCCCATTCTCATCAAAAGCAAGCACAGCGTCCATATGCCTAATCGTATCGAGCGGCTTCAAAATTGGCTCGCTGGGATGGCCAAAACCGTTATCGCGCAGCCACTGGATATAGCCAATCCAGACCGTAATCTGGGCCAGCTCGTGGGCATACTCGTTGATCTCAATGCCGCGCAGCTGCTCCGGGCCAACCTGAGGGAAGGGCCGGGTCAGCCCGAGCTCGCCGGCAAACGTAATCACCGCTTTCTCCAGATCGAGCAGCTGCTTGAGCGCCACATACAGAAAATTCCCCGAGCCACAGGCCGGGTCGAGCACCTTCACCTGAGCGAGCTCGCCAGCGAACCCCGTGACCAGCTCCTGCATCTGACTCGTGATCCGGGCCTGCTGCTTCGGGGCGGCCTGCTCGCGCTGCGTCTCCAGCTCGCGGGCCTGGGCCTGCACCTCGGCCCACCTGCGGCGCAGCGGGGCCATCAGCACCGGCTCGACGATCAGCAAAATATCGTCCTTGCTGGTGTAGTGAGCGCCGAGCTGCGAGCGCTTGGCCGGGTCGAGCGAGCGCTCGAACAGCGTCCCGAAGATGGCCGGCTCGATCGACGACCAGTCCAGTTTGCTCACCTTGACCAGCACATCGAGCGCCTCGCTATCGAGATCGAGGACCCGATTGGTATCGAACAGCCGCCCATTGAAGTGCGGGATCTGATCGGCGCCAAACCAACCGCCGCTGGCCATCTCGCCAAACAGCGCCGTGAGCTGGCGGCTAAACGCGGCGCTATTGCGCCTGGTCTGCTCCACCAGGCGCGAGAACATTCCCTGGGGCAGCAGGCCAACGTCCTCGGAGAACAGGCAAAACAGCAGGCGGATCAAGAAATGCGCGATCTCGGCGGGGTCGTGCTTCCAGCGGCGCAGATGCTCGGCCAGCTTGGCAAACTCCCTGGCCGCCTCCTGGGTGACCTGCTCCGTGGTGACCGCCACGCGAAACGCCTCGGGATTGGTGAACATCTGCTGGAGCCGCGAGAAGCCGGCCGGGGTCAGCAGCGACTCGTAGGTAATCTCATAGACCTGCTTGACCGTGTTGGTGAAGTTGGTGTGGATGAGAATGCGCTCCATGTCGGAGACCACCAGGAGCGGCGGGTTGTGGAGCGACTCGCGATACTGGAGCAGCTGCTGGTAGGCTTTATCGAGATTGGCCTCTTTACCCTTGTACTCCAGCGCAAAATGGCCCTTCTTCCACACATCGGCCCAGCCCTGGCCGCCCTGCTGCTTGGCGGCGCCGGCCTCGAAGCCATAGCTCGACGCGGTGGCATCGGACTCCAGCGGGGTCGGGTGGCCGACGAGGCGGCACAGGTCGATAAAATGCTCCTGGTAGCCCGACTTCTCCTTGACCGCGATCGGGCGCCACTTCTCGACAAACTGCTGGGGGGTGAGGGTGGGAGCCATAGGGTGGTGTCCTCGTCTCTAGGGCGGATTTGGGGGCTAGTTTAGCATAGGCAGAAGCGATTCGCGTCAGACTGGGCGATGCTGAGGCGACTTCGGCGATTAACGTCGGAGAAAGATAAAGCTTAAAATAATTAATCCTATAGCGACAACCATACTCGTATTTGCGATCTTAACAACTAATCGAGCAGTAGCCGCATCGTTGTCCTCCACGATCTTTTCAAGACCATGGAACATAATCATCACCCCCATGGGCAAAAACCACATGTCCGTGATTTTGGTTTCGCTCATGCCATACCCAAACCCCCAAAGCATCCCGCTAAGCACATACATTATTCCGAGTTTGATCTTATTCATTGTTACCTCTCATCGTCCTTTCGAGCCTCGGCCCCGCCCTGGCCGCCCTTCTGCATCGTGACGTCGGGCTCGTAGGTAAAGCGAACTCCCGTCGGGTCGTCCTCGGCGGGCGTGGGGTGCCCCACCAGGCGACAGAGATCGGTGAAGTGCTCCTGGTAGCCGGAGCGCTCCTTGATCTGGACCCTGCGCCATTTCTCGACGAACTGCTGGGGGGTGAGGGTGGGAGCCATAGGGTGGTGTCCTCGTGTCTGGATTCACGCAAAATAATATTTAAAGCACAAATTCGATTATGAATGCTATAGTTGAAATCCCCATTAAAAATAACGCACCATTTCTTGCCTCGATGCCTTTTTTGGCTCTATCTGCATATGTAGTTATTGATATAAATAAACATAGAAGCGGAAAAGATGATTGAAAGTAAATCCAAAAATCGGATTGATCAATCATCTTTAAATCGAATATTCCGTTTATAAAATAAACTACCGCGCGGCAAGCCGCGGGGTATTGATCGGCCTACACGAGCGAGAGCTGTTCAACATACAGTTGCTTGTACTCATTTTTTCGCCCTTGTTTGGCCACATAATCGCGAATTTGGGCTTCCGTTCCATGGTGTCCAACAGTAGAAATATAGTACCCATCAGACCAGAATTGACCACCCCACAGCTGCTTTTTGACGGTGGGGACACGCTGAAACACTTCTCGGGCGGTCAGACTTTTTATCACCCGCGCAATTTTCGTCGGGCTGTACATGGGAACAGATTGAACCAAAAAATGGACATGATCACGGTCGGTTCCAATTTCAAGAAACCAGATCTCGTAGCGGTCTGCAATGGCCAAACATACATCCCGAATCACTGTATCGACGGCGGGGGTCACCACCGTCCGTCGGTATTTGGCGGAACAGACCAGGTGATACACCAAAACCGAGACATTGTGCATTTTATGGAGTGGTTCGCTCATTCCTGCATCCTACCAGATGTTTGGTCGGAGAGCGCCACCCCTTCTTTAGTTTCCCCTCCCCGGAGGGGAAACAAGCCCGCTTTCCTCCTCGCAGCAAGCTACGGGGTATCCACCGGGCGGAGTACATGAATACCTGTAGTTGCTATAAATGCATAGAATAAAACCAAAAATACACTCCCCCAAAATGAATCTATAAAAGACACGTTATTAATTATAACAGGATCATCTTTTATTTGAGGTACAGCTTCAGGTTTTGAAGATTGAATTTCTTTAGATGGTGCTATATATTTTTTATTATTAGTCGTATTAGTTGATTGTATAATAGGTTTTTTGCTACTGCGATGAGATAATTCAATATTAATCTCGTCAATTTTACCTTCTATCTCTTCAATTTGGTGCTTAAGATGTAACGGAAGATATAAGTCACCAAATTTACTAGCCTGTACTGTTAAGTGACTGAGATTGCTACGTTCAACTCGGAGAAGCTCTTCCAAACCTAAAGTATCAATATGTTGATATCTATTGCTCATTAAGTTATTCCTTATGGTAAACCAAATCCTAATAGGGTTGGACTCGGCTAATGTGAAGAGCCTAGCATGTAGTACAGGTCGCCGAAGTGTTTCTGATAGTCGGAGCGTTTCTTAACCATGACCCTGCGCCATTTCTCGACGAACTGCTGCGGAGTGAGTGTGGGGGCCATAGGGTGGTGTCCTCGTCAGTAGGGTGGAAGTTGCGGGCTAGTTTAGCATAGTTGGCTGTTCTGGATTGAGCACACATACAGCTGGGAGCCAGCCACTGTGCTACGAAGTGCGCTGCGGCCCCTGGCCCCGGCTACCCCGCCAGCCGCATCACAATCTCATCATCGTCAAGCTCGCCGGTCGGCACAAACCCGACGCGGCGATACAGCCCTTCGGCGACCTGATTGCCCTGAACATAGCTCAGCCGAATCTCGCGGCTGCCCGGCGTGGCCTTGAGATGCGCGATCACCGCCAGCAGGGCCGCCCTGCCGTAGCCCTGGCCCTGGTGCTCGGCCCCGATCATGAAGCGGATAATCCAGTCGTGGTCGGTGGCGCTGTCGCAGCCAAGCAGCACAAAGCCGACCGCCAGCGGGCCGGCGGCGATGCCCAGCGGTATCCAGGTGGGATTGACGTAGACCTGGGCGATCGAGTGGATATTTGTGGCCACAAACCCGACCTGCGCGGGCGTGGTTGTCAGCCGGGTATAGACGCGAAAGTTCTCCTCGGTGATTGGCACCAGGCTGATCGGCTCCATCGAACGCTCCTTATCTACTGCTCCAGGCTGGCTGGCGCCTCCGGCCCGAGATGGGCGATTGAGTTGGCGTAGAACTGCAGCACGCTAAGATTTTTGGCGACTGGCGCATACAGCCCGCGCTTGTGGCCGACCAGATGGCGCAGCGTCAGCATGCGCAATCCCACCTCCACGGCATACTCGCGGTCGTTGCGTGGAATGTAGATATAGGCGCCCTGGCGCTCCAGTTGGTCCCAGAGCGTCTGCACCCGCGCCTTGAGCTCCAGGCTGGTCAGCGCCGTCGTCGGGCTGGACACAAAGACCGTCGCGACCAGGGCCACCGGCACCACCGGCACCACCTGGCCAATCGCCTGCATCATCGTCTGGGCCAGCTGCTGGGCGTGGGCGATCCGGCTAGCGCGATCGAGGGTGCGGAAATCGATCGCGTGCTGGTGGGCGTACTCGCGGGTCGAGATCGGCGGGCCAAAGTTCACCACGGCGTAGCCAAAGCGATGCCAGCCGCCGCGCAGCATCAGCCCGAGGTTGTGCAGCCCGAAGCGCAATGTTCGCCGCAGCGCGTAGGCCGACGAGGAACCCGGCCGATCCGCAGGGTCAGCGTCGCGCAGCAGCGTGCGATCCTCCAGCACCCGGTCGTAGTTCACCCCAACGGGAATAAACACCAGATCGCGCTCGCCCTCGGCATCAAACTGCCGCAGCATATAGTCGAGCAGGCCGATCTTGGGGCTGCGCAGGGCGCCATCTTTGCTCAGGCCGCCCTCGGGGAACATCGCCTGGACCACGCCGTTCGCGGTGGCCATCTGGACATAGCGCTCGAGCACGCGCCGGTAGAGCATATCGCCCGAGCCGCGGCGCACAAAAAACGCCCCCATCGCCTGAATCAGCTGCTGGATTGGCCAGATCCGCGCCCACTCGCCGACGGCGTAGCTCAGCGCCTCGCGCTCGGCGGCAATGTGGGCCAGCAGGATATAGTCCATATTTGAGCGATGGTTCATCACAAAGACCACGCTCGACTTCGGATCGACGTGGGCCAGGGCGTTTTCGTCGGAGTAGCCCAGCCGGACGCGGTAGAGGAAGCGGGCCACAGTTTTGCTGAGCCAGGTGCCTAGCCGAAAGTAAATGTAGGCATTGAACGAGGGGACGATCTCGCGGGCGTAGCGCTCCACCTTCTCCATCACCACCACGTTGGGGATATGCTCGCTGCGGGAGTACTCCTCGACGGCCTCCAGCACGCTCGGATCGTAGACCAGCCGGTCGATCAGGACCCGGCGCTTGGTGAGCTTGAAGGCCGGGAGCTGAATCCGCAGCCGCTGGTTGACCCTGGTGATCGCCTGGTTGGCCCGCTGGCGAAAAAACCAGCGCACGCTCGGCAGCAGCAGGCGATCCAACACCGCCGCCGCCGCCAGCACGCCGCCGACGATCAGCTGCCACACGGGAATAAGCACTTTACGCCGCATTGGTGTATCTCCAAAGTAGGGATTAGAGATTAGGGGCAATCCCATTCAAATAAGCCGGAATGGCGGCATAGCTGACCTCTCCCCGGCGCTTCGCGCCACCCCTCTCCATCGCGGTGGAGAGGGGGAAATACCCACGAATTTGCTTATTTGAACGGGATTGGGGTTAGGGATTAGAGCACGGCTGTGGGTAAACAAGGGCCAGGCGGTGGAGCAATCCCCACCGCCTGGCCTGCCCTGCGGCTAGTCACCCCTGAGCATCCCGCCGAGCATCCCGCCGGAGGAGTTGCTGCCAGATGCTGGCAGATACTGGGCGATCTTCTTGGCCACGTTCATCACTGGCATCGTCTGGAGCCAGATTTTGCCGGGGCCGCGCAGGGTGGCCAGGAACAGGCCCTCGCCGCCGAAGAGCATATTCTTAAAGCCGCGCACCATCTCGATATCGAACTGGACGCTGGGCTCGAACATGGCGATGTGGCCGGTATCGACCTTCATCACCTGGCCGGGCTGGAGATTGTACTCGACCACCTCGCCGTCGAGCTCGGTGAAGACCACGCCGGGGCCGGTGACTTTTTGCATAATGAAACCCTCGCCGCCGAACAGTCCCGCGCCCAGCTTGCGGCGGAAGTGGATCTCCAGCTCCACCGATTTTTCAGCGCACATAAACGAATCTTTTT
>DAOTUS010000655.1:0-9425 GCA_034437415.1 Herpetosiphonaceae bacterium | reverse complement strand
GTCACCTCGGCCAGCTGCGTATCGGCCTGGGCCTGGGTGATGCTGCCGGCGGCAACGGCGGCGGCCAGCCGGGCTTTGGCGCTGGCAACCACGGCGTTGACCACGGCGTCAGCGGTTTTACCGTTCTCCTGGGCCACGGTGGCCGGGGTTTTGCCGGCCTCAAGCTCGGTGCGAACCGCATCGACGGTCAGGCCCGTCACGGCGGCGGTTGCGGCAATGATGTCAAGGCCGCCGCGCCCACGGCCACCGTGGCCAGGGCCGCCCCGGCCACCCCGGCCTGGGCCGCCGCTCATGCCGACCTGATTGACCATTGTGCTGGCTTTGGTGGTCGCCTGGGCCAGCTGGGCATCGGCCTGGGCCTGGGTGATGGTGCCAGCGGCAACCGCTGTGTCAAGGCTGGTTTTGAGCTGGGCGATGGCGGCGTCGACCACATCATCGGCGGTCTTGCCATTCTCCTCGGCAATCGCGGCAAACGTCTTGCCGGCCTGGTGGGCCGCCTGCACCTCGGCGGTGGTACGCCCGGTGACCGAGGCGGTCGCCGTGACCAGATCGATCTTGCCGCCGCGATGGCCCCGTCCGCCGAAGTCCAGGCCGGGCAGCGCGTTCTGGGCACCGGGCACAGCCTGGGTCGCTGGGGGCTTGGTCGCGTCGGGGGTTGGGGCCTGGGCAAAGGCGCCCTCGAGAGCCAGCCCGCCGGTCAGTAACGATCCGGCCAGGGCGGTGCCGCCAACCCAGCGTAGCAGTGTTTTTCGGTTCATGGTGATGCTCCTTGTATAGATGAGGTTATTGGCAACCTCAGTTCGATTACTTGCAGCATACCAAGCACTTGTAAAGAACTTCTATAGAACTCAGCCCGCTCAGGTTTCCTCATTTGAAATTAATTGAGCGAGGTTTTTAATCAGTTTTGGCGGCTGATTAAAACGATCGGATCATGCGCTGGCCCTGACCAACGCCCTGCCGCAGCTGCTGACGGTCTCCAGCCTGGAGATTGCCAACCTCAGCAAAGGGCTGGCGATTGGCGGCAGCGGGCTGGCGGGCTATCTGGGCAACAAATACTGGGTTTTTGGGAGCTAGGAGGCAGTAGGGGTTAGGGATTAGGGGCAATATCGTTCAAATAAGCGTACCACGCCAGCTTTGGCCCTCTCCCCGCCCGCACGCGGGCACCCCTCTCCCAGTGCGCGGGAGAGGGGAAAATACCCAAGAATTTCCTTATTTGAACGGTATTGGGGTTAGGGGTTAGCCTCTCAGGCGCGGGCTCGGGCCAGCGTCAGCCCCTCAACCTCGCTGGCCCCGGCGGCACACAAGGCCTCGGCGCAGGCGATCAAGGTCGCCCCGGTCGTCAGCACATCATCGATCAGCAGAATCCGGGCCGGTGGCGGAGACTGGCTCTGCCACACAAAGGCCCCCTGCACATTCGCCGACCGATCGCGGGCGCTCTGCCCAACCTGGTGATCGGTGGCCCGCATCCGGATCAAGGTTGTCACCAGCGGAATTCCCCAGATGCGACCTAGCTCCTGGGCCAGGAGCGCGGCCTGATTGAAGCCGCGCTCACGCTGGCGCTCGGCGTGGAGCGGCACCGCCGCCAGCGCGTCGGCCTCGAGCGGGCGATGCTCGGCCAGCAGCGCGGCCAGCGGCGCCGCCAGCCCCCGCTCGCCGTTGTACTTGAACACGTGGATTGCCTCGCGGACCACGCCCTCGAACGGGTAGATCCCGAGGGCGCGCTGCAAGGCGCTGCTGGCGGGCAAGGCCCGTGGCCGGCGCTGGACCGGCAACGGCACACACTGGGCCACACAGGCGCCGCACAAACGAACGCCCCGCGTGCCACAGGCGGCACAGCGGGGCGGGTAGATCAGATCAAGCAGGGCTTCGAGCAGACGCATTGCGGCTAACCGGCCAGCTGCTGTTCATTGCCAGCGCGGGCGGGCACGTGCTCCCAGATCAGCCAGATCAGCGCCGCGAAGATGGCCCACTGCATCGGCTGGCGCAGGGCGATGAAGGTTGCCATCACCTGGCGCGAAGATGGCACCCGATTGTACAGCCAGTCCAGGGCGATCCCCGGCCACGTGCCAACTGTCGCCAGCGCCTCGCCAACCCCAAGATACACGCCGAGCAGATACAGCCCGTACATCAGCGCGGCCAGCGCCACCAGCCCAAGCACGCCGCCGCCGATCAGCAGCGTCTGCCGCTGGCGCAGCCAGCGCTTCGAGCGCACCGCTGGCTGCGCCAGGCCGGGCACCAGCGCCAGCAGCCGCGCCGTCAGATCGGCGGGGACGCTGGTGTTCAGCGTGGAGCGCAGGACCGTATCGAAGGCGGCGACTCGCGTGGCGGCCTTCGCACACTGCGGGCAGTTCGCCAGATGGGCCTCGCGCTCCAGATCGGGAGCGTCAGGTCGGAGCACTATTTCGTTGCGGTAGATATCACAGCTTGTCATTTTCATTCACCTCAGCGTTGTCCTAGCACGAACGCAAAGCGGCCACCCGACGTGCGTTTCTCTTCGGATGTAACCCGTTTGGGCGGCGAAAGGGTCTCGGGAGAGTTGGCATCCAGCAAGGTGGCCAGACGCTCTTTGCCACGCCGAATATAGCTTTTAACTGTATTGAGCGGAACATCCAGAATTTCGGCAATATCATTGTAGCGCAGATCGTCGAAGTAGTACAAGGTCAGCGCCAGCCGATAGTGGTCCTCAAGTTTATCCAGCGCCTGGGTGACCTCGGCGCGCAGCTCCAGATTGGTGGCGACCTCGGCCGGGTCGGCCCAGCGGTCGTCGTCGGCGATGTTGGAGAGCGGATCGATTCTCCCGCCATCCTCATCGCTCAGCGGCGGCATCTCGGGGATGCGGCGACCGCGGCGGCGCAGCTCATCGCGGCCCAGGTTGATCACCAGGCGATACAGCCAGGTGGTAAAGCGGCTCTCGCCGTTGTACTGCCCGATCACGCGCATCAGCTTGATGCATGCCTCCTGGGTGAGGTCAGCCGCATCTTCGGGCTGGCGCAGGACGCTCATCGCGATGTTGTAAATATAATGCTGCTGGCCCACGATCAGCTCCCCAATTGATTGGGGGTCGCCACGTTGAGCTCGGCTAATAATATCGGCGGTTGGCTCGGCCACTATTGGTCACTCCTTGCCATTCTGGCGGCATCTGTTGACTTGGACGATCCCGTTCAACACATAGTTGCAGCGCCTGTCCGGCTATCTGACCGTATTATGCCACAGTTTGCCGAATCGCCGAATGTCCCGCTGATCCATGCGGGTCTATGTCTTTTGGCCGATGGGCGCGGCAGATCTGCCTCCGCTGGCTGAGCCTGTCGAAGCCGCGCTGTTTTGGCTTCGACAGGCTCAGTCAGCGCTCTGTGTTTAGGTTGGCTGGCGGGGTGGCGTGCGGGTGATCTCGTCGGTGCCGACCCCGCTGCTGGCGCGGGTTCCGCTGTCGCCGCGCTCGTCGGGCTGCTGGCAGAGCCAGAGCTGCTGGGCGCGCCGCTGGCTGGGGCTGGGCGCCTCGATCGGGATGAGCGTGAGCCGATCCCTGGGTGGCGCGTTGAAGGTGAGCGGCAGCGTGTGCAGCACATCGTGGCGGAAGAACGTGATCTGCACGGTGTCGCCGACGCTGTAGTCGGCCAGCCGGGCGCTGAGCAGGCTGTCGTCGATTCGCCAGCTATCCAGGGCAATCAGCTCATCGAAGGGCGCCAGCCCGGCGGCATCGGCGGCCCCGCCATCAAGCACGTGGGTGATCTGCAGGCGGCCGTCGAGCGGCTTGACCCGTGCGCCGAGCTTTGGCTGCGGGATCTCGCGGCTCTCGGCGCTATCTTTGTAGCTCCACTGCAGGCGCAGGCCGACGGTCTGGAGCGCCTGATCGAAGGGCAGCTCTTCGACGCCCTCGATGGAGCGGCTGAAAAAGCTGTCCCACTCGCCGGGCGCAATCGCCTGCAGGGCCAGCTGCATGCCGTCGGCCTCGGGGATGCCGGGGCCTTCGATTGGGTAGGTTGCGTAGAGATACTGCATCACGTCGTCAAGCGATTTGGCGCCGTTGGTGCGCTCGCGCAGGGCCATATCCAGCACCAGCGCCGCCATCGCACCCTTGAGATAGTACGAGATCGTGGTGTTGGGCGTGGTTTCATCCGGGCGATAGAACTTAATCCAGGCATCGAACGACGAGTCGCTGAGGCTGTGCTGATTGCGGCCGGGCGTGGTCTGCAAAGTCACCATATCTTCGGCGAGCCGCTCAAGGTAGCGGTCGGCGGACATCAGCCCGGCCCGCACCAGCATCAGATCGGTGTAGTACTCGGTGATGCCTTCCATCATCCAGAGCAGCCGGGTGTAGTTCTCGCGGGTGTAGTCAAACGGGCCAAGCGGCGCCGCCCGCAGGCGCTTGACGTTCCAGACATGGAAAAACTCGTGGGCCGTCAGGCTGAGGAAGCGCTCATAGCTTTTGTGGGGCCGGAAAATATGGCGCGGCAGCAGCAGCGAGGTCGAGTTGCGATGCTCCAGGCCGCCTCCGGCGTTTGGCCCGGCCAGCATCACGAAAAAGGTGTAGTGATCGTAGGGCAGCCCGCCCCAGAAATCGCGCTCGGTCGCGACGATCCGCTGGGTGTCGGCGACCAGGCGGGCGGCATCCTCGTTGCCGTGGCCCCAGATCACCAGCGCGTGGGGCTTGCCATCGACGCTAAACTCGTGGCGCTGGTGCAGGCCAACCTCAAACGGCGAGTCGATCAGGTGATCGAGGTCGCTGGCGACAAAGGTCGGGGTCGCGGCAGCGGGCAGCGGATCGAGGCCGGTCGCGATCTGCCAGCCACTCGGTGCGCTGATCTGGACGTGGACCGGGTGCAGCTCGCGGCCGGGCACATACATAAAGGTGGCGGCGGGGATAATGTGGGCGTGGGTGTGGTCGATATGGTTGGTGCGCACCGTCAGCTCGTAGCCATAGACCTGATACTGGACCGTGACACAGTCGGCGCCGTTGGTCTCAATCGCCCAGGTCAGGCGGTCCTGCTTGCGGGCGTCGAGCGGCCCGGCCGGACTGGTGGCGTGCAGGCCGCGCACATTGCGGGCATACTCGCGCAGCAGATACGAGCCGGGGGTCCAGGCGGGCATCTGCACCAGCAGGGTTGTCGCGGCAACATCGTTAATCGTCATGGTTACATCAAGCAGGTGACGCTGGGGCTGATTGATGCCAATAGCGTATACAATCGAGGGATTCACGCATTCTCCTCAACAATGAGTAGCTTGATACCGCAGGCCATTCGGCTGGGCTAGACCTCGTCGCCGCCGCGGGCCAGCAGGGCCATGCTAATCGTGCCGCCGGCAATCGCCAGCCCGGCCGCGATCATCATGCCATCCTGGGCGGTCAGGGTACCAATCACGAAAATAATAATGCCAGCAAACCAGGTCAGACGGGAGAGCAAAAGGCTGGTTTGGTCAGGTTTCATCGGGGGTCTCCTCAGCACATGAAGCTGGCGCCAGTGTAGCTGTTTGATGCTACAGCGTCAAGCGAATCGGCCTGGTGTTGACAGGAAACCAGGCTCTGGTGACAATGGCGCCAGCTACACCTGAAGGAGATCACTATGGTCGTGACTGTGCTCTTGATTATTGATACCGAGTGGCCCGCCATTTTGGCCGCCGGGGTTTTGGGGATGGCGTTTGCGCTGATTCGCTCCTATCGCCACAAGCGCAAGAAGTGATGCTGGCATCGCCGCCCTGGATTCGCCTGATATAATAGGCCAACGCAGCGGAGGAACCCCCAATGGCAGAGCCGAGCAACCTGGCGATGTTTAGTGATGCTGGCGAGGCGCACTCCTTCCGTGAGCCTGATCGCCTGCTGAACGCTGCCGCCGAGCTTGACCCAGCCGCGATCAGCGCCCTGAACCAGCGCTCCGGCCTTGATTTTGGTTGATCCGAGGTGTCTATGCGCCACCCAGTTGTCCCACCAGCCTATCGTCGCCAGATTCAGCTAGGGCTTGCGCTGTTTGCGGTTGGGCTGCTGCTGCCAACCGTGCTCTGGCTCTCGTTCCCGCCGCCCCAGGCCACCCAGGCTGCCCAGACAACTGCGACCCCGCAGATTGTGCGGGTTGGCCGCACGCTCGACCAGCCGATCCCGGCCGACTGGGAGCCACCCGAGCTTAATCCACAGCTCGAGGCCGCCGCCCTGGCCATCCCCGATACCTTGCCGCTGACTGAAACCGCCCAGCTAAGCGCCACCCTGCCGCTCACCGACACCCGCTTCGAGGTCAATGCGCCAGCGCTGGTCGCCAGCCCGGCCCTGAATCTGCGCGATGGGCCAGGTGGGGCGTATGTGGCCTTGCAGGTGCTCAATCAGACCACGCCGCTCACCGCCGTCGGCCGCTTCGCCGGCTGGTACCAGGTCGTCACCGCCGCGGGCGTTCTGGGCTGGGTGGATAGCGATTTTGTGGCGATCGGGGTGCCGAGCAGCACCCTGCCGCTGCTGTCCAGCATCCCCGACCCGGCCCCGGCCCTGCTGGCCGAGCTCGCCGCCGAGGCCGCCAATCTGCGCAGCGGCCCGGACCGCAGCTACGCCGCCCTGGAGGTGCTCTCGCCCGCCGATGGTGTGCTGACCCTGCTGACCAGGCGCGAGAACTGGTACAACGTCCAGACTGCCGCCGGCACCGAGGGCTGGGTCTCGGCGGATCTGCTGGCCACCAGCGACTATGTGGCCCGCCGCGTGCCGGTGCTTTCCGCCAACCCGCAGGCGCTGGAGGCGGTGCGGCTGGCCCGGCGCTACATCGGCTATGCCTATGTCTGGGGTGGCGCCACGCCGCGCCCGGGCTTCGACTGCTCGGGCCTAGTGAAGTATGTCTATGGTAAGCTCGGCGTCGAGCTGCCCCACGGCTCGGCGGAGCAGTGGCGCGGCGGCTACGGCGAGAAAATCACCCGCCAGCGCGACCTGCGGCCCGGCGATATTGTGTTTTTTAAGAACACCTATCGCCGGGGAATTAGCCACGTCGGGATCTATGCCGGCAATCGCCTGATTGTTCAGGCAATCTCGGAGAACGTTGGCATTCGCGTCTCCAGCCTCGACACCGCGTACTGGGCCGAACGCTATGTCGGGGCCATTCGCATCTTTGAATAGTTAAATGATACGGGTCAAGGAGGAACCAATGGCGGTTCAGGCTGATCACGATTGTATTTTCTGCCAGATTATTGCCCGGCAGATCCCCGCCTCCATTATTATGGAAGATGCTGAGATTATTGTGTTCCTCTCGCTGGAGAATCACCCGCTGATCGTGCCCAAGCAGCATATTCCCAATCTCTACACCCTGCCCGACGCTGTGGGGGCGGCGGTGATGCACACGGCGGTGCGGATTGCCAACGCGCTCAAGCGCGGCCTCGCGTGCGATGGGATCTATGTCACCCAGGCCAACGAGCCGGCGGCCAACCAGGATGTCTACCACTACCATATGCATATCTATCCGCGCTGGTTCAACCAGGCCCGCTCGGCCCAGTACACCATCCTGGTCAACCCCGAGCGGCTGGCCGAGACCCGGCGGGTTCTCCGCCTTGAGCTGGGGCTGGACGTGTGAGCGCCTGGGCGCGTGCCGCAGGATCCCGCCCGCTGGCCGCGCTCGGCCGCTTGGGACTCTTTATACGGGGGACCCTTGGCCTTCTGAAAACTATGGGGGTGCTATGAAACTTCTGGATCTACCCTATTCGTCGCGGCGGATGCCGACGGTCGCCCGCAACGGTATGGTCGCCACCAGCCAGCCGCTGGCGGCGCTGGCCGGGCTGGCGATGCTTGAGGCCGGGGGCACGGCCGTCGATGCGGCGATTGCCGCCGCCGCGATGCTGCCGGTCGTTGAGCCAACCTCGAATGGCATCGGCGGCGATGCGTTTGCGCTGGTCTGGGACGGCACGCGCATGCACGGGCTGAACGGCTCGGGCCGCGCCCCGGCCGCCCTCAACCCCGACCTGCTGCGTGAGCTGGGCCACGCCACAATGCCGACCCACGGCTGGCTGCCCGTGACGGTCCCCGGCGTCCCGCAGGCCTGGCACGATCTCCACCAGCGCTTCGGGCGGCTGGATTTTGAGCGGATTTTGACCCCGGCTATCTCGGCGGCCGAAGCTGGCTACGCGGTGACGCCGATTGTTGCGCAGTACTGGGCCTACGCCGCCCGCAGCCTGGGCGCGCTGACCGACCCGGCGGTGGCCGAGTGGCGCCGCGCCTTCACCCGCAACGGCCAGGCCCCGGCCGCCGGCGATGTCTGGCGCTCCCGGCAGATGGCGCGGACGCTGCGCCGGATCGCCCAGAGCGGCAGCGCGGATTTCTACACCGGCGATCTGGCTGAGCGGATTGTGCAGTTTGCCCAGCGCACCGGCGGCTATCTCACCGCCGCCGATCTGGCCGGCCACACCAGCACCTGGGTTGACCCGATCAGCACCAACTATCGCGGCTACGATGTGTGGGAGATTCCGCCGAATGGCCAGGGGCTGACCGCCCTGCTGGCGCTGAATATCCTGGAGGGCTTCGATCTCGGCAAGAGCGACCGCGAGTCGATTCATGCCTACCATCTGCAGATCGAGGCGATGAAGCTGGCCTTTGCCGATGCCCAGCGCTATATCGCCGACCCCGAGCATGTGCACGTCCCAACCAAGGCCTTGCTCTCCAAACAGTACGCCGCCAGCCGCCGCGCCCTGATTGGCGAGACGGCCCAGCTGCGCGAGCCGGGCCAGCTGCCAGCGGGCGGCACGGTGTATCTGTGCGTGGCCGATGGCGATGGGATGATGGTCAGCTACATTCAGTCCAACTATATGGGCTTTGGCTCGGGCGTGGTCGTGCCGGAGACCGCGATCGCGCTGCAAAATCGCGGTGCCGGGTTCTCGCTCGATCCGGCCCATCCGAATGTGCTGGCGCCGGGCAAGCGGCCCTACCATACGATTATCCCCTCGTTCCTGACCCGTGACGGCGCCGCGATTGGCCCGTTCGGGGTGATGGGCGGCTTTATGCAGCCCCAGGGCCACGCCCAGATGGTCTTGAACACCCTCGACTGGTCGCTGAACCCGCAGGCCAGCCTGGACGCGCCGCGCTGGCAGTTCACCGATGGCCTCAATGTGATGCTGGAGTATGGCGTGTCCCGCCATATTATCGAGGGGCTGCAGGCGCTGGGCCATCGGGTCAGCGTGCAGGCCGAGGGTGGCGCGTTCGGCCGCGGCCAGATCATCTGGCGTATGCCGTCGGGATCGCTGGTCGGTGGCAGCGATATGCGCGCCGATGGACTGGCGATCGGGTTCTAAGCCCGAGCGTAATCAGCCGATAAAAAAGGCCGAGCACCTGCTGATGGGTGCTCGGCCTTTTGCTCATCTCGTGTTTCTAATCCCGCGTCTCGTCCTGTGTCTCATCCCGTGTCCGATCCTGATCCCGTGGCTGATCCATCCAGCCGCCGAGCGCCCGCGTCGGCATTCCTGGGGAGTAGTATGAG
>DAOTUS010000654.1:0-2143 GCA_034437415.1 Herpetosiphonaceae bacterium | reverse complement strand
AGCAGCTCGGTCGATCTGCAAAACATCACCCTGGCGATCCCCGGCGACCTGGCCAACGTCGTCAGCGTCAGCCCGTCAGCAATTGCCAGCCTGAAAGCCGGCGAGGTGGCCACGGTCACGCTCACCGTCGCAATGCCAGCCGCCGACGCCCACAGCCAGGGCGGGGTTCTGAAGATCACCCAGGGCAAAAAGAGCCTCCCCGGATCGCTCAAAATCAAAATCACCGTGCCTGGCAGCGCCGACGAGGACAAATAGCGCCCACATCAGAGCTGCCCTGGATGCCGCAAAACTGCTCAGCCATAGCGCCCCTGCTACGCCCAATCGAACGGTTGACGAATCGATCTGCCGCTTCTATAATGCGCGTCACACCTTGAACTTCTCCACACGGGGGGCCATCTGCCCCCCGTGTTTGATCTCACACGGGAGCCGCTATGCTTGAACCATTTCATCGCAGCGACGATGGAGCTTTTGTGTTGTACGAAGGCGATACGCTCGAACTGCTCCCTCAACTTCCCGCCCATTCGGTCGATCTAATTTTTGCTGATCCGCCCTACTATCTGTCCAACGGCGGCACCACCTGCCAGTCCGGGCAGCGGGTTGCGGTCCATAAAGGCGACTGGGATCGCTCAACCGGCATTCAGGGCGACCACGCCTTTCATCTGCGCTGGCTGCGCGAGTGTCAGCGGCTGCTCAAGCCCTCAGGCTCAATCTGGGTCTCCGGCACGCACCACGCAATCTTCTCGATCGGCTATGCGATGCAGGAGCTGGGCTATCACATGCTCAACACGGTCACCTGGACCAAGACCAACGCCCCGCCGCATCTGGCCGGGCGGATGTTCGCCCACTCCACCGAGACGCTGATCTGGGCCGCGCCCGCCCGTGGCTCCAAGCTGCTGCACACCTTTCACTATCACGATATGAAGGACGCCAACGGCGGCAAGCAGATGCGCGATGTCTGGCAGAATGTCTGGGGCGAGGATGAGCTGAACGTCGATGGCAATGGGGTGCTTTGGGCCATCCCAACTGCGCCCAAGCGCGAGAAGCTGCAGGGCAAACACCCAACCCAGAAGCCGCTCAGGCTGCTGGAGCGGATTATTCTGGCCTGCACCAACCCCGACGATGTGGTGCTCGATCCGTTCAGCGGCTCGTCAACCACCGGCGTTGCCGCGCTCAAACACGACTGCAAGTACATTGGGATCGAGTGGGATCAGCAGTACCTTGAGCTGGGGCAGCGCCGGGTCGAAGCTGTCTGCGGGGAGCCTGTCGCCGTCAGCCGCGTGTAAGCCCACCGCCAGCCGTGCCCATCAGCAACATACGGTATACTGCGAACAATCGTTGTTCGCAGTATTTTTTTTGAGGTGATAATGCATCGTTCTGTTCGTCTGGCAATCCTGGCACTTCTGGTGATCGCGAGCGGATTTAGCCCCAATACCGTTCAAATAAGCGATTTCCCCCTCTCCCACGGTTGGGGAGAGGGGTGGCGCGAAGCGCCGGGGAGAGGGCAAAAACTGGCTCGGCTCCCGTATTTGAACGGTATTGGATTTAGCCCGCCGCCGGCGCCCTCGGCTCAGCCAGCCAGTCGCTATTTCGCCCAGACCGACCACACGGTCCAGGGCGAGTTCCTGACCTTCTGGGAGCAGCGCGGCGGCCTGGCGGTGTTTGGCTATCCGGTCTCGGCGGAGCTGTGGGAGGATGGCCGGACGGTGCAGTATTTTGAGCGCCAGCGCTTCGAGCTGCATCCCGAAAGCCCCGCCGCCGACCGCGTGCAGCTGGGAATGCTCGGCGTCGAGCGGCTCCAGACCAGCGGGCGCAGCTGGCGCTCACTGCTCCAGGGGCGTGATTCAAATGCTGCTGACTGCCGTTTTTTCAGCCAGACCAGCCACTCGCTGTGCGGCGAGTTCCGCCAGTTCTGGGAGAACAATGGCGGCGCGGCGATCTTCGGCGAGCCGATCAGCGAGCCAGCCCCGGAGGTCAGCGAGACCGATGGCGCCACCTACACCGTGCAGTATTTTGAGCGCAGCCGCTTCGAGCTGCATCCCGAAAATCCCGCGCCCCACACCGTCCTGCTGGGGCTGCTTGGCCGCTGGCGGGCCGGCTGGCTGCTCGGGTCCAGCCGCGCTGCCAGCCCGGTGCAGGCCCAGAT
>DAOTUS010000653.1:0-4662 GCA_034437415.1 Herpetosiphonaceae bacterium | reverse complement strand
GCACGCCAGCGGCAGCGGCGGCATAGCCAAGGCGGCTCGGGTGCCGTCACCCGTCGGCCCATCCGCCGATCTCGGGCGGCTGCCCAATGGCGATGGACGTGACAAGTGACCCACTAGCTACCAGCTACTAGCGACTACCGTTCATAGATCGTCTCGCCCGGCGGATAGCAGATCACCTCGACGGCGTTGCCATCCAGGTCGTTGAAATAAAACCCCTGGGTCCCATCACGATGTTTGGCAATTGGGGTATTGAGCTGGGCGGCGATCTCGTGCAGGCGCGGCTCATTGACCCGCACCGCCACGTGCGGCGGGTGCTGGTGGGCCGACACCAGGGCCAGCTTGCCCTGCCCAAGCCGCAGAAACGCCCAGGTATCATCGGCGTACAGCACCTGGGCGCCCAGATTGGCCTGATACCACTCCACCGCCGCCGCGATATCGCGCACCACCACCGCCACATGATCCATTTCCATAGCCCGACCTCCCACGATGGCACACGACTCCAATCGGGCGGGCACTGCGGCCCGCCCTACAGCTCCGGTGTTTCCCCAACGGTATCAAGTTTCCCGTCCAATTCACTAGCTACTAGCTACTAGCTACTAGCTACAGGACCACGCTGTAGGCCTGCTCGATATCGGTCTGGCGGCGAATCTCGGCCAGGGCTTCGGCGGGCACTGGCTCGTCCAGCGTCAGCACCATCATGGCCGTGCCGCGCGGTGCCTGCCGCCCAACGTGCATCGACGAGATATTGATATCGGCCTCGCCCAGCAGCATCCCGACGCGCCCGATCAGGCCGGGACGATCCTGGTGGAAGGTGAACAGCAGCGCCTCGGTCGGCACCAGATCGAGCCAGAAGTCGTCGACCTGAACGATGTGCGGCTCGCCGCGCAGGGTCAGGCCGCCAAAGGTGTGGGTCTCGCCGTTGCTGGTGGTGACCACCAGCTGGAGCAGTTCGGCGTAGTTGTCGGCCTGCGGACTGTGCTTTTCGCTGATCTGGAGGCCTCGCTCGCGGGCCAGCAGCGGCGCATTGACCGGGGTGATCCTGGTCTCGGTGCCGCCCTCAAGCAGCCCCTGCATCACCGCCAGCTTGATCGGCTCGGTGGTGTAGCTGGCCAGATCGCCACAGTAGACGATTTCGTAGGACTGGGCCGGGCGGTCAAGCAGCTGGGCGCTAAGGCGGGCCAGCGTGCGGCCGAGCGAGATATAGGGGCCAATGATGCCCCACTCCTCGGGCGCCACGAACGGCGCATTGACGGCATAGCGCGGCGAGCGATTGGCCAGCGCATCGATGACGCCCTCGGCTACATCGGCGGCGGTCAGCGCCTGGGCCTCGCTGGTCGAGGCGCCAAGGTGGGGCAGGCCGATGACGCGCGGGTGGGAGACAAGCGGGCCCACCGGCGGCTCCTTGAGGAACACATCGAGGGCGGCGCCGCCGAGGTGGCCGCTTTCCAGGGCCTCGTACAGCGCACTCTCATCGATAATCCCGCCGCGGGCACAGTTGATGATGAAGGAACCCTTTTTCATCTGGCTCAGGCGGGCGGCATCAAACAGGTTGCGGGTTGCATCGATCATCGGGACGTGCAGCGAGACAACATCGGCCTGCGCGACCAGCTCGTCCAGCGTGACCGGGGTCACCCCAAGCTGGGCGGCCCGCTCGGCGTTGATGATCGGGTCGTAGGCGATGATGTGCATCTCCAGCGCCCGAGCGCGGCGAGCCACCTCGGCGGCGATCCGGCCAAAGCCGACCAGGCCGAGCGTTTTGCCGCGCACTTCCCAGCCGCTGTACTTGGTGCGCTCCCACTTGCCGCCCTGCAGCGCGCCGTGGGCCTGCGGGATATGGCGGGCCAGCGCAATCATCAGGCCAATCGTCAGCTCGGCCACCGCGATGCTGTTGGAGGCCGGCGCGTTGACCACCAGGATGCCCTGGCGGGTTGCGGCATCAAGATCGATGTTGTCGACGCCGGTCCCGGCGCGCCCAACCACCCGCAGCCGCGTGCCCGCCGCCAGCACTGGCGCGGTAACTTTGGTCTGCGAGCGCACCACCAGCGCATCGTATTGCGGCAATGCCTCGATCAGGGTCTCCGGGGTCAGGTCGAGCAGCACATCAACCTCGGCTACTTCTTTGAGCGCGGCTAAACCTTCGGCCCCGATCTTCTCCGTCACCAAAATGCGATCCATAAGATCTCCAAAATATGAAAATATGAAGGATGAAAGGCGGAGTCGCCGTTGACTTCGGTGTTTCGGCAGGTATTGTAGCACGATCATCGCGCTGGTCTGCGGCGGTTACCCGAGGGTACAGCTCGTGCTATGTAAATCCGCAGCGGCCGACGCAGGGGCGTCGGCTGGATAGCAAGGAGATCACCGATGAGCACACCCACACAGCGCGATAGCACGCCCGAGAACGAGGAGACCCGCCCGCTGGGCCACAACCCGATCGAGGCCGAGGGGCGCCGGATTCGCGGCGAGGGCCTGGATCACGAGCAGGATTATGTTCAGGAGCGCCTCACCCACGCCGGCAACGCCGATGAGTACGCCGAGGCCGCCGACAAGCTCAAGCAGGCCTCCGAGGAGATTGCCCGCATGCCCCAGAAGCCCACCGATAGCTAATTTCTGATCCACGATGAAACACGAGGATTAGATTCATTATGATCCACGAAGGCCACGAAGGGACACGAAGAACATTAAATCTTCGTGCTCCTTCGTGGCCTTCGTGGACGAAAAAGAAAAACTCCGTGGAGGCACCTTAGTCCTGCTTGATCGCGTGCCCGCCGAACTGATTGCGCATCCCGGCCAGCATTTTGGCCCCGAACGACTCGTCCTGGCGCGAGGCGAGGCGCTGCAACAGGGCCAGCGTGATCACCGGGGCGGGCACGTCGAGGTCGATCGCCTCCTGGACCGTCCAGCGGCCCTCGCCGGAGTCGGCCACCCAGCCCTTGATGCCCTCCAGCGCCGGGTTGGCCTTGAGCATCTCGGCGGTCAGGTCGAGCAGCCACGAGCGCACCACGCTGCCCGTCCGCCAGAGCGCGGCGATCTGGGCCAGATCGAGGTTCATTTCGGTTTTGGCCTGCATAATCTCGAAGCCCTCGGCGTAGGCCTGCATCAGGCCGTACTCGATGCCGTTGTGGACCATTTTGGTGAAGTGGCCGGCCCCGGTCGGCCCGACGTGGGCGTAGCCGCCGGGGGCCGCCAGGGTCGCAAAGAGCGGCTCAATCTGGGCGAACACCGCGGCGGATGGCGCCCCGACCATCAGGCAGTAGCCCTCGGCCAGCCCCCAGATGCCGCCGCTGGTCCCGGCGTCGACGTAGTGGATGCCGTGCGCGGCCAGGCTGGCGGCTCGGCGCTGGGTGTCGTGGTAGTTCGAGTTGCCGCCGTCGATGACGATGTCGCCAGCAGCCAGCGTCGGCAGCAGCGTCGCCAGCGTGTCCTCGACCGGCCCGCCGGCGGGGATCATTATCCAGATCACCCGTGGTCCGGCCAGGGCGCTGGCAAAATCTTCGCGCCGCTCGACGGCGGTGGCGCCCTCGGCGACGGCGGCGGCGATCGCCGCGGCGCTCAGGTCGAAGACCACGACCTGATGGCCGCCCTGCAGCAGCCGGGTCGTCATATTGCCGCCCATCTTGCCCAGGCCAATCATTCCAAGTTGCATAGGTACTCCAAGCTTACTGTTGTTCGAGCGCGATCACTTTATTCAGGCGGCGGATAAAGCGCGGATCCTGCTGGAAGGTGGCGCTGAGAAAGGCGCCGACCAGCTCGATTGCCAGCGCCGGGCCGATAATCCGCGCCCCCAGGCAGAGCACGTTCATGTCGTCGTGCTCGACGCCCTGGTGGGCCGAGTAGGTGTCGTGGCACAGACATGCGCGCACGCCGTTGAGCTTGTTGGCGGCCACGCAGGCGCCCACGCCCGACCCGCAGATGATGATGCCGCGCTCGCTGGCGCCGCTGGTGACCGCTCGGCCAACCGCCGCCGCAAAATCGGGATAGTCCACCGAGTCCAGCGAGTTCGTGCCAAGATCGAGGACCTCGTGGCCGCGCCGCACCAGCTCATCGATCACCGTCTGCTTCAGCGGAAACCCGCCGTGGTCAACTCCAACCGCAATTTTCATGGTCATGGATCCTTTTCTTAGATAGAGGCAGACAGCACAACAGCGCTGGAGCAAGAATGAATCCTCGCTCCAGCGCTGTCTGATTCTACGTGCCCAGCAGGGCTTTGGACTGCGCGACCACGTTCTCGGCGGTGAAGCCATATTCCTTAAAGACGACGCTGGCCGGGGCCGAGGCGCCAAACTTCTCGATGCCGATGATCGCCCCGTCGAGGCCGACGTACTTGTACCAGGTCATCGGGTGGGCGGCCTCGATCGCCAGGCGCTTGCGCACCGTCGGCGGCAGCACCGCGTCGCGGTACTCTTGATCCTGGAGGTCGAACAGGTTGGTCGATGGCATACTGACGACCCGCACCTTGACGCCCTCGCCCAGCAGCTGCTCGTAGGCCGCCACCGCGTGCTGCACCTCGGAGCCGGTCGCAATCAGGATGAGCTCAGGGGTGCCCGCGCAGTCGCCCAGAACGTAGCCGCCCCGGCGCACGCCCTCGGCGCTGGCGTACTTGCTCCGGTCGACCGTCGGCAGGTTCTGGCGCGTCAGCACCAGCATCACCGGGCCGTGGTGCTG
>DAOTUS010000652.1:0-14620 GCA_034437415.1 Herpetosiphonaceae bacterium | reverse complement strand
GCACAAACACCGCGGTCGTGCGGCCGGGAACGCTGAAGCCGCCGCTGGCTTGGTCGAACGTGGCGGTTTTCACCAGCGGGTCGGCGGAATTGGCCTGGACTGGGTGCAGGCTGAAGGCCAGATCTTTCAGCGCCGCCTCGGTGATGGTCTGGGGCTGGCTGGTGCTGTTGAAGACCACCACAATTCGGTCGTACTGTGGGTCGAGATCGGCGCCAGCGTCGGTCAGGCTCAGCACAATCACGCCGGGGACCTGCTCCGGGCCGGTGTTGCTGAAGCTGAGCCTGGCCTGAATATCGGCGGCGGTCGGCAGACGAAACAGCGGCGAGCTGCGGCGAATCTGTAGCAGCTCGCGGAAGTTGGCGCTGGCCGCCGCGATGGCGGCGGGGGTTGGCTTGAGGGCCGGATTGCCGAGCAGTGGCTTCATGAACGGCCAGTTATCCTGGTTGTCGGCGGATGGCGGCAGGCCCGCGCCCCAGGTGTTTTCCTGGCCGGTCCAGTCGATGCGATTGAACCAGTCGCCCGAGTTGTAGCTGTTGCGATCGAGCGATTTCGAGCGCAGCAGGTCGTCGCCGGCGTGGAAAAATGGCACGCCCTGCGCCAGTGCCACCAGGCTCAGACCCAGGTTGTGCATGCGCACCCGCTCGGCCAGCGACGCATCGGCCGGGGCTTTGGCCTGCACCGCATCAAACAGAGTCTCGTTGTCGTGGGCCGAGACATAGACGATGTGCTCCTGGGGATCGAGCGTGTAGCCGGCGGGCTGGCCGTTGTAGGTGATCTTCTCGCCGGTCACGGTCGCGCCGTTGCGGTCAACAAAGCTGTAGTCCTTCAGGTTGCCGGCCAGCCCGACCCGAATCTGGTCGCTGAAGAGTAGAATGTTGGCGCGCTGCTCCTCGGCGCTGCCCTGCGCGGTGCCGTTGGGCGCATCGGCCAGCCCGGTGATAAAGCCCTGCTCCTGAAAGCCGCTGAAGGGTCCGCCGCCACGGGCCGCATCGCGCAGGCGGTCGCTGAAGGTGCCGATGCCGGTGCCGCCCATAGTGAGCTGAATAGCATTCTGGCCGCGTGCGCCATCGGCGACCTCGCCGAAGTTCCAGCCCTCGCCATAGATATAGATGCTCTTGCCATCGACGCCGTCGTTTTCGAGCGTGAGGCTATCGAGCATCGCCCGCACATTGACCATGTTGCTGAGCATATGGTGGCCCATTAGGTCGAAGCGGAAGCCATCGACTTTGTAGACGGTCGCCCAGGTGCGCAGCGAGTCAACCATCAGCTTCTCCATCATGGTGTGCTCGCTGGCGGTGTTGGAGCAGCAGGTGCTGCTTTCGACCTCGCCCTTGGCGTTCAGGCGATGGTAGTAGCCCGGCACAATCCGGTCAAGCACCGACCTGGGGTTCTGGCCGTTGGAGTTGGTGTGGTTGTAGACCACGTCCATCACGACCCGCAGGCCGCTGGTGTTGAGCGCCTGGACCATCTCGCGGAACTCGACAATCCTGGTCGTGCCGTCAGGGTTGGTGCTGTAGCTGCCCTCGGGCGTGGTGTAGTGGTAGGGATCGTAGCCCCAGTTGAAGCCGTCTTTGTCGCGATTGGGCGTAATTGTGGCCTGCTGCTCCTCGGAGTCGGGGGCAAAGGTGGCCAGCTGGGCAAAATCGTTGCGCTGCTGCAGGCTGCGATCTTCCTCGATCGTGGCGATGTCGAAGACTGGCAGCAGGTGAATATGGGTTAGCCCCGCCTGCGCCAGCGCCTTGAGATGCTGCATCCCGTTCGACTCGGCGCTGGTGAAGGCCTTGAAGGTGCCGCGCTGCTCCTCGGGCACGCTGGGGTCGGTGATGCTGAAATCGCGCACGTGCAGCTCGTAGAGGACAATGTCTTCGGGCGCGGCCAGCGCGGGCTTCGACACCGCGTCCCAGCCAGCCGGCGCCAGGCTCGGATCGGCCAGGTTGACGATCTGGGAGCGGGTGCTGTTGGTGGACAGGCTCACCGAGTAGGGATCGGTCACCAGGTTGCGCTCGATCGTGCTGGTGCCTGGGACATACACCTCGACCTCGAACAGATAGTACTGGTTGGTCCAGTCGGGCTGGCCAGCGCTGCTCCAGACCCCGCTGGCCGGATCGAAGGTCATCGGGGCGCTGACTGGCGCAGTCGCGGGGTTGGAGTCGGCGAAGCGCAGCAGCGTAACATTGCGGGCGGTCGGCGCCCAGACCCGAATCGTGGGCGTGGCGCCGGCGTAGCTCACGCCCAGCTCGCCGGTGTAGCTGTAGAGATCGTCGAGGACGCCGGGGATTTGCAGGCCGCTGGAGTCGACCACCTTGCCGCTCTCGTTGCGGGCCAGCACCGCCACCTGCCCCTTGAGGATGGCCGGGACCTTCTCGAGGTCGGCGGCGGCCAGCTTCAGCGCCGAGAAGCCGAGCAGATGCGGGAAGCGCTCGAACACACCTGCGCCGGGACCGCCGCTGGCGAAGGTCAGCGGCAGCATTTCGCCGCCAGTGATGCCAGCCGCCGTCTGCTCCAGCCCGCCGTCAGGCGAATGATACAGCTCGTAGGTGTATCTGGGCGAGCCGATCACATTCCACAAAATCGCATCGTTGGCGACCCAGTGGGCGTAGGGAACCACGATATTGCCCCTGGGGGCGCCCTCGGTGCTGATCAGCAGGGTGTTGTCGCTGCTTTTGAAGCCAAAATAAATTTCATCGCCGGTGTTGGCGACGGTGAACGCTGCCGCGGCCCCGCCGGGAGTGCCGTCGGCGCCATAGGTTTCGTCTAAATTCTGATTACGTGCCACTTTTGCCTCGTAGGTACCAGCTGGAATCTTTGTCGTCACAAAGCTAAACGTGCCATCGCCGTCGGCATCCTGCAGCCAGGTTGCCAGACAGTCGGGCGCGTTGTCCTGGGCGCAGCCAAGCTCATCCTGAAAGGTGCCCAGCACCACGCTGATCGGGGTGTTGACGCTATCGGCGAGGGCGTGGGTGGCGTGGTCGTAGATAAAGGTGACGCTGGTTGGCGCGGCCAGGGTGAGCGCAAGGTTGGCGCCGCCGCGCTGGCCGCGCTGGCCATAGTTCTCGTCCCAGCTATCGTTGAGCGCCACCTTGTACTCGTAGGAGCCGGCGGGGATTTCAAACGTGCCCTGCCAGACGCCCTCCGCAAAGGTCAGGTAGGTGTTTTTGCAGTTCGGCAGCCAGTCGCTGGGGCAGCCCAGCACGCTTTGAATAGAGCCTGGAACTGTGACCGTCGCCGGATCGGGGGTGTCAGAGGCCGCCGCCGGGCGGGTGGTCTGCGGCAGGGCCGCCAGCAGGATCGCCAGCAGGAGCAGCAGCGCTAGGGCCGCACGAGTTCGGGGGAAAACCATACGATTCCTCCTCGCAACTGAATAGAGAATCGGTCTAAAGTGAGACGTTAGCATTGAATTTGGCGGCAATCTTACCACGGTTTGGGCAATGTACAAACAATCAAACCAGCGGCTGGCCTGCGCAGGGTTGCCGCCGCCCAGCAACCCTGCTAGAATCGCCCCAGACTGAGCGCAGCAGCCCGATCAACGTGGCATGATCGGCGCAGCTTTACACACACTCCATCGGGAGGAATCAATGGATCAGCCCCATCGCCCAGCAGCGGAGACCAGCGATCAAGCCTGGATGACTAGGCAAAAACTGGCTCTGCATATTCAACATACACCGCTGGCCTACATTGAGTGGGATCTTAATTTCGAGGTCGTGGAGTGGAATCCCGCCGCCGAACGGGTTTTTGGCTACTCGCGGGCGGAAGCGCTCGGGCGCCACGGGATTGGCCTGATTGTGGCCGCCGAGATGAAGCCGGTGATGGATGCGCTGTGGGCCAACCTGGCGCAGACCAAAACGGCCTCGGCCAACAGCAACGCCAACATCACCAGCACCGGGCAGCGGCTGGACTGCGAGTGGTACAACACGCCGCTGATCGACGCGAGCGACCAGCTTGTCGGCATGATCTCGCTGGTTCAGAACGTGACCGAGCAGCGCCAGTCCGCCGAGCTGCAGCGCCGATCCGAGCAGAAGCTGGCGCTGTATATTCAGCAGACTCCGCTGGCCTACATCGAGTGGACGCTGGGCTTCGAGGTGGTCGAGTGGAATCCGGCCGCCGAGCGGATTTTTGGCTACTCGAAGGCCGAGGCCGTCGGACGCCACGCCGCCGACCTGATCCTGTCGCCAGAGGTGCGGCCAGTCGTCGATGGGGTCTGGGACAAGCTGCTGCAGACCAAGGGTCCCTCGCACAATACCAATGCCAACATCACCAAAGATGGCCGCACGATTGAGTGCGAGTGGTACAACACGCCGCTGGTCGACGCAGGCGGCACAATGATCGGGATTGTGACCCTGGCCCAGGATATTACCGAGCAGCGTCGGGCCGAGGACGCCCACATCCAGCTTCAGGAGCAGATTATCACGCTCCAGCGGGCGGCGCTGGCCGAGCTGTCCACCCCGCTTATCCCGATCAACGACCAGATTGTGGTGATGCCGCTGATTGGCTCGATTGACGCCGCCCGCGCCCAGGATATTCTGAACACCCTGCTGCACGGCGTCTCGACCACCCGCGCCAGGGTGGCCATCCTCGACATCACCGGGATTCCGCTGGTGGATACCCAGATCGCCAACGTGCTGATTCAGGCGGCCCAGGCGGCCCAGCTGCTGGGCGCGGAGGTGGTGCTGACTGGGATTCGCCCGGAGGTGGCCCAGACGCTGGTCGGGCTGGGCGTGAATTTGCAAAAGATTATCACCCGTGGCACATTACAAAGCGGGATCGCCTACGCCATGCAGGTGCTGTGACCTGGCGATCGCGCCGCTCTCCGCAATGATGCGGTTCTATTGACATAAGGACTATACCGATGAGTATTTTGGAGATTTTCGAGACGATGGACTATGGCCCGGCCCCCGAAACCGCCACGCCCGCGATCGAGTGGCTGGAGCAGCATCAGCGCCGTTTTGGCCTGTTCATCGACGGCGCCTGGACGACCCCAGCCGACGATCAGCTGTTCGAGACGATCAACCCGGCCAACCGCCAGCCGCTGGCCCAGATCACCCAGGCATCCAGCGCCGAGGTCGAGGCGGCGGTGGCGGCGGCCCGGCGGGCCTTCCCGGCCTGGGCGGCGCTGCCTGGCCACGTGCGCGCCCGCTACCTGTACGCGCTGGCCCGCCAGATTCAGAAACACTCGCGGCGCCTGGCGGTGCTGGAGACGCTCGACAATGGCAAGCCGATTCGCGAGACCCGCGATATCGACATCCCGCTGGTCTCGCGCCACTTCTACTATCACGCCGGCTGGGCGCAGCTGATGGCCAGCGAGCTGCCCGACTACGAGTCCCTCGGCGTGGTCGGCCAGATTATCCCGTGGAACTTTCCGCTGCTGATGCTGGCCTGGAAGATTGCGCCCGCGCTGGCGATGGGCAACACCGTGGTGCTGAAGCCCGCTGAGTGGACCTCGCTGACCGCGCTGGCCTTCGCCGAGATCTGCGTGGAGGCCGGGCTGCCGCCGGGCGTGGTCAACATCGTCACCGGCGACGGCAAGGTGGGCGAGCAGATCGTCAACCACCCCGACATCAACAAAATCGCCTTCACCGGCTCGACCGAGGTCGGCAAAATCATTCGGGCGGCGACCGCCGGCAGCGGCAAGAAGCTCTCGCTGGAGCTGGGCGGCAAATCACCGTTTATCGTCTTCGACAGCGCCGACCTGGACAGCGTGGTTGAAGGCGTGGTCGATGCGATCTGGTTCAACCAGGGCCAGGTCTGCTGCGCGGGATCGCGGCTGCTGGTGCAGGAAAATGTCGCCGAGCGGCTGATCGCCAAGCTGCGCACCCGCATGGAACGGCTGCGGGTTGGCGATCCGCTGGATAAAGCGATTGATATTGGGGCGATTGTGGCCCCGACGCAGCTGCAAAAAATCGAGCAGCTGGTCAACCAGGGCGTCGAAGAGGGCGCGATCAAGTGGCAGCCATCGTGGGCCTGCCCGACCGAGGGCTACTTCTTCCCGCCGACCCTGTTCACCAACGTGGCGCCGGCCTCGACGATCGCCCAGGTCGAGATCTTCGGCCCGGTGCTGGTGACGATGACCTTCCGCACGCCGGAGGAGGCGCTGGCGCTGGCCAACAACTCGCGCTTTGGGCTGGCCGCCAGCATCTGGAGCGAAGACATCAACGTGGCGCTCCACGCCGCCGCCAGGATCAAGGCCGGGATCGTCTGGATCAACAGCACCAATCTGTTCGATGCGGCGGCGGGCTTTGGCGGCTACCGCGAGAGCGGCTACGGGCGCGAGGGCGGCAAAGAGGGCCTGTACGAGTACGTCAAACGGCGCGGCCAGGGGGCAGGGGCCAAGGCTCAGGGCAAAGAGCCGGGCAAACCCAAGCAGGCAGCACTGGTGCCAAGCGGCAAAAACGGCGCCGATCATCTGCCGCTGATCGACCGCACCCCCAAAAACTACATTGGCGGCAAGCAGGCCCGGCCCGACTCGGGCTACAGCACCGCGATCTACAGCCCGGCCGGGCAGCTGATTGGCGAGGTTGGCACGGGCAACCGCAAGGATATTCGGAACGCGGTCGAGGCGGCGCGGGCGGCCAGCGGCTGGGCCAGCCAGACGGCCCACAACCGCGCCCAGATTCTGTACTACATCGCCGAAAACCTCAGCGCCCGCGCCAGCGAGTTCGCCCAGCGGATTCGCCAACAGACCGGCCGCAGCGATGGCGAGCAGGAAGTTGAGGCCGCGATCGAGCGCCTGTTTACCTACGCCGCCTGGGCCGACAAATACGACGGCGCAGTCCACTCAACCCCAATCCGCAACGCCACCCTGGCGATGGTCGAGCCAATTGGCACCTTTGGCCTGATCTGCCCCGATCAGTACCCGCTGCTCGGCGCAATCTCGCTGCTGGCGCCAACGATCGCCCTGGGCAACACCGTGGTGCTGATCCCATCAGAGAAATACCCGCTCTCGGCGACCGACCTCTACCAGGTGCTGGACACCAGCGATCTGCCCGGCGGCGTGGTCAATATTGTGACCGGCGGGCGCGACGAGCTGGCCAAGGTGCTGGCCGACCACAACGATATTGATGCGCTGTGGTACTTTGGCTCGGCGGAGGGCAGCGCCGTGGTTGAGCGCGCCTCGATCGGCAACCTCAAGCAGACCTGGGTCAGCGATGGCCGGGAGCGCGACTGGCTCGACCGGCGCGAGGGCGAGGGCGAAGAGTTTCTGCGCCACGCCAGCCAGATCAAAAACATCTGGGTGCCATACGGCGCGTAGGATCGCAGGCCGCCGTGATTAAGTGAATCAAGCCGCTGGCAAGGAATCCCAACTCCGCGCCAGCGGCTTTGATGATTCTGCGCGATAGGAGCGAGGGACAAAGGCAGCCCTCTCCCCCGCTGCTGCGGCAGCGACCTGCCCAGAGGGCACCCGCCCTGTGGCCCAGAGGGCACCCCGGCGAGGGGTGTTACTACCCGAGACCATCAGCTCAAACAGGGACTTTGCACAGCCCTGAGCCTACGCCATCAAGCCCTTTACACCCACCCCTGCATCGATTACGCTCAGGGCTATGCTGTGACCGGGGCCATCCGCCCGGAGCGGACGGTGTGGCGCCGGCGTTGGAGGTAGGTGTCGATGTTCAGTCCGACAGGGGCGGCGCAACCGAGCGCCAGCATCCCAGTTCACGAAGTTATCGCGATCGTTCGCGTCTGGGTTGACCAGGAGGCACGTCACTGGCCCGATTTTGCCGGCGCCTATCTGTGGGGCGGCATCACGGCCATGCCGCCGGACGCGCCCTTTTCGCTCTACCGCGATGTCGATGTCGTGGTCGTGCTGACTGCGGGCGCGTCCGATGACGATCAGGAGGTCTTCTACCGTGGCGTCGCGCTCGAAGTTATTCCCAGAAATCTGGATTCCCACCGCGATGCCGCCGCGACGCTGGCCAACCCCAGCGCCGGGCCGAACCTGGCCACGACCACGATTCTGGCCGACCCGACGGGGATCCTTGCGCCGTTTCAGCAGGCGGTTGCGGCCGAGTATGGGCGCCACCGCTGGGTTCAGGCCCGCTGCGCGGCCGAGCAAGTGCTGGCGGAGCAAGCGCTCAACGCCATGGGCCAGGCCGCGACACCAGCCGAGCGCCTCGATGCGACCCGCGATCTGCTGGGGGCGCTGAGTGGCTTGCTGGCCGTGGCCCAGCTCAAGCGTCCGACCACGCGGCGAACCCTGGCCCTGCTGCACGAGCTGCTCCACGAACAAGGGCGGGCCGATCTCCATGCGGCCGCGCTCGCCGTGATGGGCTCGGCCGCGCTCGATGTCGCCGCCGTCGAGGGCCTGCTCGACCAGACGATCACCAGCTTCGACCGCGCCGCCGCCGTCAGGCGAACGCCCACGCCCTATGGCTTTGCGATCCAGCCGCATCTCCGCCCCTACTATCTTGAGGGAACCCGCGAGATGATTGAGCAGGGTCTCCATCGCGAGGCGGTGTTCTGGATATCATGCCTGGACACGGCCTATGTTGTGCTGGAGAACGATGCACCAGCCAGCGAGAAACCGGCGTTCGCGGCCAAGCTTCAGGCCATGTACGCCACGCTCGGCTATACATCCGCCCCGGCCTGGCCCGCCCGGATCGCCGCCGCCGAGCGTCTGGCCGGGGCGATCTTCCAGCTTGCCGCCGACCTGGCCGTGCGCCACGCGGACTAGCGGCTCACCGCCTACCAGCGCTCAGGCCCCTAAGTGTGCACCGTGGTCTAAAATAAAATCGCCCCATCCCAGCCCGCCTACGGGAGCGCTGGGATGGGGCGACGGCACTCAGAAGGTGCGGCGTTCAGTGCGTGCAGCCAGCGGCGGCGCTGCTACGGCGCCCACCCCGGCGTCTCGCAGGTGTCCATATCGCCCGACTGCAGCCCGTCCTTCAGGGCCAGCTGGCGCTGCTCGGACGAGCCATGGGTCCACGACTCAGGCGAGACATAGCCCTGGGACTCTTGCTGAATATTGTCATCGCCAACAGCGGCTGCAGCGTCCAGGCTCTGGGCGATCTCCGCGTCGGTTAGCGCGGTCAGGTAGCCGGTCCCGGTGGCGTGGTACGCCCAGATGCCCGCCAGACAGTCGGCCTGAAGCTCCGTCTGCACGGCGCCACTTTGCGGCCCGGTGTCGCGGGCGCCCGCCGAGTTCTCCAGCGCCCCGGTGATATGCTGGATATGGTGGCCATACTCGTGGGCCACCACATACGCCTCGGCGAAGGCGCCGCCCTGGGCGCCAAAGCGCGTCCTGAGCTCCTCGAAGAACTTTAGATCCATGTAGATCTGCTGGTCGGCCGGGCAGTAGAACGGCCCCACCGCAGCGCTGGCATAGCCGCAGGCGGCGTTGGTTGCATCGGTGAAGAGGACAAGCTTGGCGGGAGTGTAGGTGGACCCTCGGCGCGCAAACTCCTCGGTCCAGAATGCCTGGATACTATTGACGAAGCCAACAATGCGGCAGTCCTCGCGGGTATTGGCGTCGCTGCCCGTCTGGCACTCCTGCTCCAGGCTCGTGGTTGAGCCGGCGCTATCCGTCGATACCGCCGGTGGCGCTGCCGGGACTCCGAGGTCGGACGGATTAATCCCCAGAAACAGCGCCACCAGCAGCGCCACCAGCCCGAGCCCGCCGCCGCCAAGGGCCAGGGCGCCGCCCCGTCGGCCACGGCGGTCCTCGACTTGAGATGGATCCAGGCGGGTTTGATCGTTAAATGGCATTGGTCTGTCCTCCCCACCGTACGGTGAGCTCGATTGCGCACAGCTGCTGTCTGAATGCTGCAGCCAGGCTGTACGCAGTGATTAATCATATCATATGGTCGGCGTCCACACGTCTCGCGCCGCAGTGGTTCTCGGGCGCATGTGGCCTTGTTTTGAGGCGCTCTCCCGCGTTTCCACGGCTCGACATGCAGCGTGCTCTGCATCTTCTTGAAGGCAAAAGGTATGCCATGAATATGCAGGGCACGCTCTGGCGTTGGTGGCTCCACAGCCACCCGCGTTCAGGTTCAGTGGCACAGCAAGGGCGGTGAACCAATCAATGGTTCACCGCCCTCGCTGTGCGTACAGTTCTGTTGACTTTTGCGCTGCCGCCGCCCGCTGGAGCGTGGCTACGCGGCTACGGGATGGACGCCAAAGCGTTTGGCGACCTCGGGGGTGATCAGGCCCAGCAGCGCATAGCCCAGCCCGGCAATCACGATGCCAAGAACCAGAAAGCCGATCCCCAGCGCGATCGCGCCGTAGGATGCGCCGATCGCCATCGCCGAGAGGCTCAGCGAGGTGACCAGGCCAGCCGCCGTCAGCTGGGTGTTGCGAGCCTGGTTGGCCACGGGCTTGCCGTTGGCGTCCTTCTTGGCCTCGTCGGCGTTACTCGTGCCGGCCGCAGCGCCGCTCTCCACGGCAAAGCGTCCCATCTGGGCATACGATAAGCCATCGGAGCTGTCGGCGGCGTGGTACTGAATGATGTCGGCCATGCTCAGCGCGGTGGCGATCCCGGTCACCGGCGCATTCGGAATCGAGGCATCGTCCGGGGTGACGATATGTTGGGCGGCGAGCTGATCGCCGACGAAGCTGCGGATATAGATCCCGGCGCCCGCCGTGCCCAACCCGCCCAGGGCAAAGATAATACCAACCGCGATCACCAGCTTGGGAAATAAACGTAACGCTTTCATGGTGTTTTATCCTCCAGAGTGGGTGAATTTTGTAACCGATGTGACAAGTATAGTGGCGCGGGCGCTCTAGTTGTGTGAATATTTGACCACCGCCAGGAAACAGGCCGCTATCCGCTGCATGGCCCACCCTCAGTGATGTTTTGGAACCCAATTTGGAACCCACAGCCGCTACCATTAAGCTAGAACAATCCGCCGAGGAGGCTGGAAGCCCCCGGTGTGGCGCAGTCGCTGTGGGCGGGTCTCCAGGTCCGCCAGGGTGTAGTGCTGATCTATCGGTTCAGAGACCTGCCCTACGTGAGATTGCAGCGCACGACTGGTGCTTGCCAACCCACCACGGTGGAACCACATTGGACTATCTTTGGAACCACATTGGAACCAGGCGAGGTATCTATGTCAATTGTGCTCGATCACCTGACCAAACGCTATGAGCGCCAGCCGGTCGTCAACAACGTGGCCCTGGAGATTGCCGACGGCGAGTTTTTTGTCCTGCTCGGGCCGAGCGGCTCGGGCAAAAGCACGGTGCTGCGGATGATCGCCGGGCTGGCCGAGGTCGACTCGGGGCAGATCGCGCTGCACGGGCGGAATGTCACCAAGCTGACGCCCCAGGAGCGCGGGATTGGCTTTGTGTTCCAGCAGTATGCGCTGTTTCAGCATATGACCGTCGGCGACAACATCGAGTTCGCCCTGAAGATTCGCAAGGTCGGCGCCAGCGAGCGCCGCCGCCGCCGCGATCAGCTGTTGGAGCTGGTGGGGCTGGCGGGCCTTGGCGGGCGCATGCCCCGGCAGCTCTCGGGCGGCCAGCAGCAGCGGGTGGCCCTGGCCCGTGCCCTGGCCCACAATCCCACGGTGCTGCTGCTCGATGAGCCGTTTGGTGCGCTCGACGCCAAAATTCGCGGCGATCTGCGGCGCACGCTGCGGGCGATCCAGCGCGAGCTGCGCGTGACGACGGTGTTTGTCACCCACGACCAGGAGGAGGCCTTCGAGCTGGCCGACCGGATCGGGGTAATGAATATGGGGCGGCTGCTGGAGGTTGGCCCGCCCGAGGAGCTGTATCAGCGCCCGCAGACCGAGTTCGTCGCCACCTTTCTGGGCACCGCCAACCTGCTGATGGGAACCTGCAGCGCCAGCGGGGTCACGGTTGGGCCGATGCAGTTCGCGCTGACGACGCAGAGCGCCGGGGCGCCAGCGGCGCCGCATGTCCAGGTGCTGTTCCGCCCCGAGGATATTATGCTGGCAAGCGCCGAGGCGACCCTCCAGCACCCGACGCTAGGCTATGGCGAGGTCCAGTCGCACACCTTTGTTGGGGCATTCGAGCGGCTGCGGATTCGGATCCCCAATCTGCCGAATGTGCGGGCGATCGCGCCGGTGCGGCCGTTTGGCGATGCGGCCATTCTGGTTGATGTGACTCGGGCGCCCGATGAGGCCCGCCGATTGCCTCTGTACGCTGGCGATCACGTCTGGGTGGGCGTGCGCCGGATCCACGCGCTGGCCCACCCCGGCCTCAATCTGCTGCTGCTCAGCGATGGCTCGGCGACGGCCAATCCTGGCCTGGAGCTTGGCGGCCAGCTGGCGCGGCTGGCCCACGCCCGCACCACGCTGCTGGGCTACGGGGCGGCCTCGGCGGCCCACGTTCAGCAGGTCAAGGAGCAGATTGGCAGCGGCCTGCCGGCGCTGGAGACTCACACGTCCGCCGAGGCGCTGGCGCCAGCGCTGGCCCACGCCGTCGAGCAGCAGACCTACGATCTGGCGGTGGTGGGGGTCGCGCCCAAGTCCAGCAGCGAGGTGGCGGCGACCGTGCTCAGCGCGGGCAGGCACCACGTTTTGCTGGTGCCCGAAACGCCGCCAACCGTGCGCCGCGCCCTGATCTGTGTTGCCGATGGCGAGCCGGGCAAGGAGGATATTTTGTTTGCCGGGCGGCTGCTGCGCCACTTTGGCGCCCAGGCCACGATTATGTCGGTGACGTTCCGCGAGGATCACACCGCCTTTCAGCGCGAGCGGATCGAGCAGTTTCTGGCGGCGGGCGTGCGCACGCTGCAGCAGCTCGATGTCCCGGCCCACTCCATGATTCAGGCCGGCCTGATCGCCGACGTGATCGCCAGCGAGCTGAACGATGGCGACTACGACCTGCTGGTGCTGGGCGTGCCGCTGCCTGGCCGCGATGGCCGGGTGGCGATCACCGGGGTTGTCCAGCAGATGCTGAGCAGCGTCACGAAGCAGGCGATCCTGATTGTTCGATCCCACTATGTTGCCAATAAAGCTATGTTTGGCGCCGCGCAGGCGCCATCGATAGAGGAGTTCAAACGCTGATGAAACGTCTGATCAACCTTTTTGGGCTGGCCATGATTGTGGTGCTGCTGGTGAACTGCGGCGGCGAGGCGGCGACCAGCGCCCCCGGCGGCAGCGGCGCGGCGCCAGCCACCCAGCCCGTCACGCTGATTCTGGGCGCCTACACGACGCCCCGCGAGGCCTACGCCACGCTGATTCCAATCTTCCAGAAGCAGTGGAAGGATCAGACCGGGCAGGATGTGATCTTCGAGGAGTCGTATCAGGGCTCGGGCGCCCAATCGCGGGCGGTGGTCGATGGCTTCGAGGCCGATATCATCGCGCTTTCGCTGGAGGCCGATGTCAAGCGTATCGAGGATGCCGGGCTGATCACCCACGACTGGAAGGCCAATGCAACCAAGGGGATGGTCAGCGACTCGCTGGTGGTGTTTGCGGTGCGCAAGGGCAACCCCAAGGGCATCACCGACTGGGCCGACCTGTCCAAACCGGGCGTGGAGATCCTCACACCCAATCCGAAGACCAGCGGCGGCGCCCAGTGGAACATCCTGGCGCTGTATGGCGCGGCCCGCCGGGGCTTCGTCGACGGTGTGCCCAAAGGCGATGAGGCGGCGGCGACCGCGTTTTTGCAGGCGGTCTTGAAGAACGTCACCGTGCTGGATAAAGGCGCCCGCGAGAGCATCACCAACTTCGAGAAGGGCGTTGGCGATGTCGCCATCACCTACGAGAACGAGGTGCTGGTGGCCCAGAAGGGCGGCCTGGACTACGATATGGTCATCCCGCGCTCGACCATTCTGATTGAGAACCCGGTCGCGCTGGTCGACACCTACGTCGCCAAACACGGCACCCGCACGGTCGCCGAGGCCTTTCTGGCCTTTTTACAGACCAACGAGGCCCAGCTGATCTTCGCCGAGTATGGCCTGCGCTCGGTGGACGCCGAGGTCGCCAAAGCTACCGCCGAACAGTATCCCGCCGTGGCCGACCTGTTCACCATCGCCGAGTTTGGCGGCTGGGACAAGGCCACGCCCGAGTTCTTTGGCGACGCCGGCGTATTCACCAAAACCATCGCGGAGGTTCAAAAATGATCACAAGCAGCGCTCGCCTGGCGCGGGCTGACGCGCCGCCCGCCCGCCCGTGGGGGCGCTGGAGCATCCGCGCCGCCGCCCTGATCTATCTGCTGGCGCTGCTGGTCGTGCCCCTGACGGTGATTATGGTCGACGGTCTGCGCGGCGGGCTGGGCAATCTGGCCCGCGCCATTACCGAGCCGGTGGCCCTGCACGCGCTGACGCTGACGCTGTGGACGGGCGCGCTGATGGCCGTGATCAACGCCGTGATGGGCACGCTGACCGCCTATGTGCTGGTGCGCTACGACTTTCCCGGCAAAACGCTGCTCAACGCCATCGTCGATATCCCGTTCGCCATCCCAACCCTGGTCACCGGCGTGATGCTGGTGATTCTGTACGGGCCGCAGTCGGCGTTGGGTGGCTGGCTCGATCGGGCACTGGGCTTGAAGGTGATCTTCGCACCGTCGGGGATTATTCTGGCCCTGCTGTTCTCGACCTTTCCCTTCGTCGTCCGGGCGGTGCAGCCGGTGCTGCTGTCGCTCGACCGCGACCAGGAGGAGGCCGCGGCAACCCTCGGCGCCCGCCCGTGGACGATTTTTCGCCGGGTGACGCTGCCGGCAATCCTGCCGTCGA
>DAOTUS010000651.1:0-5145 GCA_034437415.1 Herpetosiphonaceae bacterium | reverse complement strand
TGAGGTGAGGGCCTAGGAGTACCCTATGCACACATCGCCCAACCACCGACGAGGAACGGGACACACACGATCACACGCGCCCGTCACCGGCTTCTTTCTTCCACAGAACATTCTCGATGTCTGCGGAGACCGGTCACTCGCTGTCGCAATCTACGCGCTTGTCGCACGGCTATGGATCGGAAGCAAAGATCCGGTCTCGCTCACGCGCGCTGCCATTCAATGCTTCGATCCCAGTGCGACTACGCGACGGATTGTGAACGCCAGTTCCTGGCTCACCAAACAAAAGCTGCTCTCCGTCGTGAAAATTGGTGGCAGAAACCACTATGTCCCCATGTTTCTGCTCCGAAATGGAACAAGCACTCCCTGGAGTGCCGACCAGCCCCGCTATGGCCGACCAGAGTCGATGCCCTATGTTGTCGCGCCATTCCGCCTCTTTGATGCCTACCTGGGCACACTGACAACGCATAGCTATGCGCCAGCGACGGTGAGCCGCTACACCACAAAACCGTTGCTCGGACTCGATGATGTCGGGGCGTATATTATCAATATGCACCGCTATACCCGAGGAGCCCATCTCTTTACGGGAACCAAACAGCATCCCTACGAGTTAACGACGTTGCTCAACCAGGGCCTCCTCCAGCAACGGGAGAATGGATTCATTGATGTCGTCAGTGTGCCATCACTCGACAGCGTTCTCCAGCACGTCGCAGCCCGGTCGTGGGGAAATCCTGCCGCCATTGGGTTGACACCGGACGGGCAGGCACGCATCGGCATCGCTCGGATAAAGCTCGCACCCGCTGATGAAACCGTTCCTGACCATGCGCGACTCCTCGGCCCGCAGCAGCTGGTGGGACTCTCGCTCAATGATGTGATTCGTGTTCCTTCGCCAGTGCACGACACAGCGCCGCAAGAGCCTTCCCCTCGTGCAGCGCCAGTGCCAGTGCCAGTATCACACAAGCAATCAGTCGATCCATCAAACCTGGCAACCTATCAACTCTTGTCTGGTCGCAAATGCCTGGCCGCGCACCTATTTGCCGATCTCCCCTATGACGCAGTATTTGAGCGCCTTCAGGAGAATCCCGACATGGTTGGCGCCGCAATTACGATCAATTTCCGCAACGATCCTCCCACGATAACGCGAATCCAGCGCTACAAAGATGCTGCAGTGCTGGTCACGCACCGTGCGGCCGACGAACCCGCAGCGCTCCCCGAACAAGGCGCTGCAGCGCTGGCCACACCGTGTGCCACCGACGGCCCCGCAGTGTCGGCCGCACGAGACGCTGCGGCGCATAGGGATACAGAACTAACTCCGTGGGCTGCTGACTGGACCCCAACAACGCAGATGGAAGCCCTCCACGCGTGGCAGTGTCCATCATGGTGGGGCAGCCCACTGCCACGGAAGACGGCGGCGCTGGTTTACGATCTCATGGTGCTCGGTTCTGACGGCCAGCAGGTTCAAAACTGGCCACCGACGCCAACCGATACGGTTGTTCTCATCGTGCAGGATGCAGCCGCAGCGAACGTTCTCAACACCGTACCAACGAACATTCGCAGTTTGGTGCAAACCATAGCGGACAGTCGTGATCCGCTGGATGTGGGGGTTGCGGTACAGCCCAGGCAAAAGAGGAAAGAAGAGCATGACGAATAGACAGATGAGTATATTTCGACCTACCACGCTGATGCTGGTGGGCATTCACGCTGATGACCAGCTCCGCGTGTTTCGCCAGGCGGGGTGGCCGAGAGTCTCTGCGGCCAGCACCATTGAGGCTATGCCGCTGATCGCAGAGCTGCGTGAGGAGGACCCGTATCGGACGCTCATCATCGTCCTTGCACCGACGGATGCCGCCGGCGTGCCGAGCTGGCTGTTTGCCGCAACCCTGACCCAGAGCATTCCTACAATGCGTCAGGAGGGCATGGTGCTCGCACTTATTGACGAGGATCTGGATGTCGTAACCCGCCGACGTTTTCTGATGGCGGGCTGTACGATTCTCCCCGCGCCTGTCCATATCGGCGACCTGGAGCGCTGGCACGCCTGTATCGAGGTTGATCGCCAGCACGCCTCGGCCTATGCCGGTGAAGCAGAGGCATTTCGCGAAGCCGCAGCTGCGGCCTATCACCTCCTGGTCAGCACCGACCGCGTCTGGCGGCTCCCGGAGGTCAGAATACTCCTAGCGGGCTTTCGCTCAGGCCAGCACCGACGTGCGCTGGATGCGCTGCTCCTCGAACGTCTGGGGGGCTATCAGACGGCCAAAGCCACGCTGCAGCGCTGCGCGGACGAACTCTGCGGGGTAGAAGGGTCCATTATTCGTGGCATGCTCCAGGGTCATAGCCAGGATCGGATTGCCATGGACGTCGGCTACTGTCGCGAGTCGATCAGCCGGCGTATGCCAGCGGTCTATACCAATGCGCTCGCCTGGCTCAACTATGGCATCAAAAATATGCCGCACGCACCACTCCCGCAGTACGTCTATGCGAGCGCTCGCTGACCACACCTGCGTGACTATCTGATGCGGCCGCTGCGCTTCGGCGTCGCGATCACGCGCCATCTGGAAGACCGAACCACACCCTGATCAGCCCCCCACCCCACAGCGAAATCTCGCATAACGCCCGGCTCCTCTCACATCCCTTTCTCGTGTCATCGTCATTCCGTTCCCCCAGAAAGCAGCTGCAGGGGGTTTTGCTGATCAAACCCTTGATCCCCCTTTGGATCTAGTCTTCGATCTATTCTCATGCCCTGTTTTTGATCTTAAAAACTATCGGTGGTTTCTCCTTTTTCCCCTTTGGTATGCCCTGTTTTTGATCTGGCAGTGCCATCGGGCGCGGACAGGTCTACATGATCATGAGGATGAAAGGAATCTTCATCCACTCATGCATCCAATGGTCATCGATCTGGGGTTGAAGTGGTTCAGCATTTTTATTTTAAAGATCACACCGATGTCACAGCGATCACGGCTCAAAACGCTATGCTGAGAACGATCACATGGATGTCACAGCGATCACGGCTCAAAACGCTATGCTGAGAACAGATCACACCGATGTCACAGCGATCACGGCTCAAAACGCTATGCTGAGAACGATCACATGGATGTCACAGCGATCACGGCCCAAAACGCTATGCTGAGAACAGATCACACCGATGTCACAGCGATCACGGCCCAAAACGCTATGCTGACTAGATAGGAGTACCTATGGAAGTGATGTGCGGACCCACCGTATTCGATCTCGCGCTGGAGCCAGGAGAGCTGGCGCTGTACATTCGTTACGGCATCATTCCGCGATCAAACGATCTTTTGATCGCAGAATGTCCGTCTGTTGAAATTGTTGGATTTTCGGTACCGATCTGCTATCGCTTCGATGTGCAGAGCGGTATGGGAATTATTGAACCGATTGACCAGACCTCCGCCGATCTTCTTGTTCGCTGGCCGCTCTTCGTTATCGAATGGACCGAATGCCTGACTACTGGACGGAAAAAGCACGGAATATCCTATACGGTTGGCCCGATGTCCGTGCGGGTAGCTCCTGGTCATCACAGAGTTTGAAACGGAGGTTTCTATGAAAGGACACGTCTTTATGCGTCGTATTGTACAGATTGCGCTGCTTCTTATGGTCGCAGGCATTCTTTCTCGACCCTCGGTGCATGCTACGCCACTGGCTCCCCAGGCCGTCTCGGTCGGGATTAGCAGCCCGGCCAACGGCAGCGTGCAGACCAGCACCAGCGTGACGCTGACGGGCACCAGTACGCCAGGTGCGACGTTGAGCCTGGTGATTGATGGCGGCACGCCGATCAGTGTGACCGCTGATGCCGCTGGCAACTGGACCTACAACGCCACCCTGGCCCAAGGGTCGCATACCGCGATCGTCACCGCGACGAGGCCGGAAACCCCGCGCTTGTACGCATCCTATATTCGGACAAGCACCACGCTGGATCAGGTGTTTGCCATGAATACGGAGACCAATACGCTGATTGCTCCAGCAGCTGGGATTACGCTGGCTTCAAATGGTGTCGAAGGCTTGGCACTACTCCCAAATGGCAGTCAGGTCTACGCTGCCCACGAGGATGGTGTCAGCATTATTGATCCCGCAACCAATGCGATTATTGGCATGATCCCCCTGCCGGTTGGGGCGCAACTGGCGCGCGTCACACCCGATGGCGCAGAACTATGGGTAACGCAGCCCGCCACCGATCAGATTGCCATTATTGATACGGCGACCAACACGGTCAAAGGAACCCTGACACTCGGACGGGGACAGGCACCGCATGATATTGTTTTCCGCCCTGATGGGGCGGTGGCCTATATTCCTGGGACTGAAAGCCCGACGGGGAGTATCACCGCGTATACCACGACAGCCCCGTATACGGAGCTACGCTTTGTCACGCAGGGACTGGCGAATCGTCGCGCAACTCTGAGCCGCAGCGGGCAACGGGTCTACGTCTCAGCCAAAAACTCGAACGAGATGCGGGTGCTCGAAACCGTAGGCCATACGTTTATTTCGACCATCGGTGGGATGGCTGGCCCTGAAGGCATGGATGAGTCAGCCGATGGCAGTCGGCTCTACGTCGTGCAGCGCGATGTAAATCAGGTGTGGACCTATAGCACGGCGACATTGACCCGTATTCCTGCAGAAACCTACATCGGCTTTACGTCCGTCATGGACGTGATTGTAGACCCGTATACGGGCGTGTTGTATGTCGGCGACAACGATAGCATTGCCGTCTACGCGCCCGGCAGCACCACGCCGACTGCCAATGTTGTGGTGAATGCGGCTCCAGATCTTCAGGATCGCGTGTATGAGTTCGATCTGCAGTACCAGGTGGCCCAGGCACAGGCCACCTCGACGTTTACGGTCAACGCGACCGCCGATCTCACCATTGTAAAGACGGCGCTGAATGCACCCTGGACGGTCGGCCAGCAGGGCCAGTACACCCTTGCTGTGCACAACCTTGGCCCAGCTCCAGCGCAGCCGACGATGACGGTGAGCGACACCTTGCCTGTCGGCACCACCTTTGTCAGTGCCAGCGGTACCGGCTGGGCCTGTGGGGCCAGCGGGCAGGTGGTGACCTGTACCCGTGCTACGGCGCTGGCCAGCGGTACGACCGCGCCGCTGATCACGCTGACGGTCACTATCGGCGCGGCCGCAGCGCCC
>DAOTUS010000650.1:0-2029 GCA_034437415.1 Herpetosiphonaceae bacterium | reverse complement strand
GCTGCTGGCGTATGCGTCCTACGACGAGTTCGACCGGCGCTCGGCGCTGCTGAACCGCGACAGCGAGGAGTTGGACGAATTGGAGCGGGTGATGGCGCAGGCGCTGCTGACGGTGCTGGCCCCCGAACCGCTGGCCACCACGGCGGAGCGGGTGGCCGCCGGGTTTGCGCTGGGCACACTGGGCGACCCGCGTCCAGGTGTGTGTGACCTGGCGATCGCGTGGTGCGATGTGCCGGCGGGCGCGTACACGCTGGGCATCGATGATGCCGACCCGGATGGCCGGGATGCCGAAAAACCACTGCAAACGGTGGCGCTGCCCGGATTTCGGATCGCCCGGTACCCGGTGACGAACGCGCAGTGGGGGCGGTTTATGGCGGCGGGCGGCTACACCGACCGGCAGTGGTGGAGCGACCAGGGTTGGGAGACCCGTGAATCTAAGAGCTGGACAGAACCGCGCTATTGGGCTGACCCGCAGTTCAATGGGGCGAACCAGCCGGTGGGGGGGGTGGCGTGGTATGAGGCGGAGGCATTCTGCGGGTGGCTGGGGCAGACGCTGGGCTACGCAGTGCAGCTGCCGACGGAGGCGCAGTGGGAGGCGGCGGCGCGTGGGCCGGAGCGGCTGGTCTACCCGTGGGGCAATACCTGGGAGGATGGCCGTGCCAATGTGGAAGAGCAGTTTGCGGGCACGACGCCGGTCGTGTGCTTCGCCAGCGGGGCGAGCTGGTGCGGGGCTATGGACATGGCGGGGAATGTGTGGGAATGGACGCGGAGCGAGTACGAGAATGGTGATCGGACGAATGAGATTGACATAATGAATAATAGCACATATGTTTCTAGGCGTGGCGGCGCGTGGCTCGACCATCGGCAGAGCGCGCGCGGTGCCTTTCGCTACGGGTTCAATCCGCGCTCTCGGAAGTTCACCCTGGGTGTGCGGCTTGTGACCCCCCTCACAATGTAGAAGAACATATGTACGAGTTCTGGGTGCTGGATTCGGAGTGGGGGTTTGGGGGAGAAACTTCTCCCCCAACCGCCGCAGGCGGGCCGGCCGCAGGCGGGGACCCCACGCGACCAAGCGGCCATAAACCACAAAGGAGCAGCGCATGCCACGCACATTTCGGCATCTCTGGGAGCCGTTCATCAGCTTTGAAAACCTGCAGCGGGCCTGGCGCAACGCCCGGCGAGGCAACCGCAGGGCATAGGCAACCTCCGCCCGCACCTCCGCTCCCAGTGCGCGGGAGCGGGGCCGTGAAAAGAAATTCGCCTAATGAGGGATGTTGTCCATGCCCTGGAACGCGGTGGCGCAGCCTTGCCAACCCCGCCGCCGAGTTGCTAGAATAGCCGCCACTTCCCCGGTGAAGGACGGCCTGCTGAACAGCGTGGCAGCGTGTGGAACACCCAACGGCAGAACACGCGCGGTGCCGTTCGCAACCGAAACACCCCGCAGAACCGGAACAACATCTTGAGTTTGCGGCTTGTGACCTCCAGCAAGTACGATCGATCCCAGCCAGAAATACCAGCAGTTGTCGCCAATCGCTGGTCGCGGCAGTGTACAGTTGCATGAGCGCAGCTGTGTCGAGGTTGGGTTACACAGCCCAGCCATCTATGCACCCGGAACGCGGTGGCCCGTAGCGTTCGCCTGGACGCGCGCGTCACCGCGCTCCACCAGAGTGGGAGATCCTGATGAGCGATGAACTTCGCGCCGAATACCAGCGCCAGATCGCCGACCCCGCCACGCCCGACGCGGTGCGTGCGTGGCTCCAGTCCCAGCTTGATGCGCTGCCGCCACAGCCACCACCGCCGAGCACCACTAACACTGCCAGCGACAATACGGTTGCCCGCGATCTCATCCAGAACAATCAAACAATCATCAATCAGGGTGACGCGCCGCGATCCCTGGAGACGCTGCGGGCGCAGTACCTGGACGGCCTATGCAGCGCCGCCAGTCGGGTGCCGCTGCCGGATGCCGACACCGTCGATGCCCAGCAGCGCGAGGTGCTGCTCGACGATATTTACACCCGCCTGGAGGTCG
>DAOTUS010000649.1:0-1750 GCA_034437415.1 Herpetosiphonaceae bacterium | reverse complement strand
GGTGGGCAGACGCTTGTTGGCCCAGCGGGCGTAGGCGCGGGCATTGTGCAGCGTCACCTCCACCACCGGGTGATCTTCGATTGCGCTGGGCGGGGTTGGGCCGCCCCAGTACGGCGGGGTGGGATAGTTGGTCGCGTTGGTGAAGCGGGCATACTCGCGGCACGTCACCGGAAAGCGATCGATTAAAAACGCCCCAACCTCAACCAGCGTGACTGGCTGCTCGTTGGACTCAAAGCCCTCTTCGCCGATTGGAAAGCTGCCGCCAGCCACCGGGACCATCTCGCGGCCATCCTCCAGCCAGATAACGCCGTTGGACAGCGCCTCGGCCCGGGGCGCACTTGGCTGCGAGTTCGAGCTGTGGTGGATGGGCGAGCTTGGCTGCGTCCCAATCAGCGGCTGGCTGATGCTGCTGCGGGGATGGGTCGGCGTCCGTGCGGCCACGCTGGTGACCGGCGCCGCAGTCGGCGTGTAGCTGACCAGCTGGGCCTCGGTCGACTCCTGCACTCGCTCAAAGACCAGCTTCAGCGCCGTCGCCGACGGGGGCCGATCATCGGGCTCCATGGCCATCGCCCGATCGATCGCCCGCGCCATCAGGGCGGGCATGTCGGTGCGGGCCTGCTCCAGGGTTGCCATGTCGGGACCGCGCAGCCGGTTCGGCGCCTCGGTCGGCATGCGCCCGGTCAGCAGATGGTACAGCGTGGCGCCGAGCGAGTACAGGTCGGAGCGGGCATCGGTGCCCTGGCCGAGATACTGCTCGATCGGCGAGTAGCCGCCTGAGTAGGCCTGCGCCGCCCGCGTGGTCGCGCTGCCGGGCTTCTGCACCTTGGCGATCCCCAGATCGATCACCATCAGCACGCCGTCGGGGGTCAGCCGCAGGTTGGCCGGCTTGATGTCGCGGTGAATAATCGGCGGATCCTGGCCGTGCAGATAGTCGAGCACGTCGCAGACGATCGCGCCCCACTCGGCCACCGTGCGCCAGTCGAGCAGACTGGTCGCCTCGCGCATGAATTTTTCCAGATCTTTGCCCGGCACATACTCCATCACCAGAAACTGGGCGCCGCTGGGGTTGGTGAAGTAGTCGGTGACTTTGGTCATATGCTGATGCTTGAGCCGCGCCAGGAGCTGGGCCTCGGCGATAAACTGGTCGTGGGCCGAGCGATCAAACTCGCTGTTCTCTTTGATCGCGCAGGGGGTGCGCAGCCGCAGATCGACCGCGCCATAGACGCGGCTAAATCCACCTTCGCCCAGGAAATTGATTACTTTATAGCGATCTTGGAGCACCGTCCCGCGGGCGAGGGCGCCGCTGGCATCACGGGGCAGCAGCGTCGGCTGGGAGTTAACCGGGGTGCCACAGATTGAACAAAACTGAGCGCCTGGCCCGAGCGGTGTTTTACAATTAATACAAGCCGATACATTCATGGGAAAACTCTCTCGTTTCGGTGCTTAAAAAGGCCGCATTTGTGCAATTAATTATAGTTGACGCGCTAGAAATGAGCAATAACTCGACCAGCGTCAGCCACCACTCTGCCTGGGTTCGCGCCCTGGCTGAGCGCGATCCGGCGCTACATCTGCTCGACGATCAGCGAATTTTCGCTTTGATCCACGAAGGCCACGAAAGGGTAGCTAGTAGCTAGCAGCTAGTGGGTCACTTGTCACGTCCATCGCCATTGGGCAGCCGCCCGAGATCGGCGGATGGGCCGACGGGTGACGGCACCCGAGCCGCCTTGGCTATGCCGCCGCTGCCGCTGGC
>DAOTUS010000648.1:0-7715 GCA_034437415.1 Herpetosiphonaceae bacterium | reverse complement strand
CCTACAAAGAGGCGGTCGCCTTCGCGCTGCTGTTTCTCATCCTGCTGATCCGCCCCCAGGGTCTGCTGGGCCGCGTTCAGGTGCAGAAGGTTTAGTCGCTTGTAGCTAGCAGCTAGCAGCTAGTGAGTTTGGGTTTTGTGGCTTTCTAGGCATTTAGCAGCTAGCGGCTAGTAGCTAGTGAATTCTGTTTTATCGGATACCAATGACCTAAAATCCTAGTAGCTACTAGCTACTGACTACTAGCTACTAGCCCCGAGGCTCCTATGACCGACTTTTTCAATACCTACGGCAACCTGATGGTGCTGATGGTGTTCAACGCAATGCTGGGCCTGAGCCTGTATCTGCCGCTGATGGCCGGGCAGCTCTCGCTGGCCAGCCCAGGGTTCTATGCGCTGGGCGGCTACATTGGCGCGATCTTCTCGACCAAGGTGTTTCAGTCCAGCGGCGGCACCATCCCGGTCAGCTATGTGCTGGTTGAGATGCTGGTCGGCGGTTTGGCCTCGGGCGTGCTGGCGATTATTGTGGGGATTCCGGCGCTGCGCCTGCGCGGGATCTATCTGGCGCTGGCCACGATTGCCTTTGTCGAGATCCTGCGGGTGGTCTCGCTGAATCTGACGATCACCGGCGGCGCGATCGGCATCTTCGGCATTCCGCAGCCCTTCCGCCGCCCGCTGGAGTATCTGTACATCGCCGGGCCGCTGCTGCTGTTCAGCATGTTCTTTATGTATCGCCTGGAGCGCATTCGGGCCGGCCGGGCCCTCACCGCCATTCGCGAGGACGAGCTGGCCGCCGGGGCGATGGGCATCAACCCAACCTACTACAAGGTGCTGGCGTTTACCCTGGGCGCGATTCTGGCCGGCATGGTCGGGGCGCTCAGCGCGCACTTTCTCAACACCTGGAACGCCCGCCAGGGCACCTTCGACGCCAGCATCACCTACCTGACCTTCGCGCTGATCGGCGGCTCGCGCACGTTTGTCGGCCCGGTCGTCGGCGGGATGATCCTGACGGCCCTGCCGGAGCTGCTGCGCTTCCTCGGCGGGATCGATCGCCTGCCGCAGTCGGTCAAGGATCTGCTGCTCAACGGGCGGCTGATTATTTTCGGCGTGCTGATTGTGCTCGGCACGATTTTCTTTCCCCAGGGCATTATCACGCCGAAGCTGTGGGAGCGCCGCCAGCGCACGAAGGTGGTGCGGCCAGCGGAGAAAAATGTATGAGTTCTATCGCCCAGACCGTGCTTGAGGTCCGCTCGATGACCCGCCGCTTTGGCGGCCTGGTGGCGGTCAACGATGTCTCGTTCAGCGTCGCCAAGGGCGAGATCTTTGGCCTGATTGGGCCGAACGGGGCCGGCAAAACCACGCTGTTCAACCTGATGACCGGGCTGATTCCGCCCTCAAAAGGCCAGCTGATCTACCAGGGCGAGGATATTACCAACCGCCCATCGTATAAAATCGCCGCCCGCGGCATCGCCCGCACGTTCCAGAACATTCGCCTGTTTGGCGAGCTGTCGGCCCTGCGCAACGTGATGATCGGCCAGCATATTCACACGAAATCCAACGTGCTGACCGGGGTGTTTGGCCTGCCGCGCGCCCGCCGCGAGGAAGAGACCAGCCGAACCAAAGCGATCGAGTTGCTCGATCTGGTCGGCCTGCTCGACCGCGCCGATGAGAAGGCGATCAATTTCTCCTACGGCGATCAGCGCCGCCTGGAGATCGCCCGCGCGCTGGCGCTGGAGCCGAGCCTGCTGCTGCTTGACGAGCCCGCCGCCGGGATGAACTCCAACGAAAAGCACGAGCTGAGCGAGTTTATCCGCCGCATCCGCGAGCGCTTCAACCTGACCGTGCTGCTGATCGAGCACCACGTCCCGCTGGTGATGGGCCTGTGCGACCGCATCGCCGTGCTCCACTTCGGCCAGATGATCGCGCTCGGCGATCCGGCCAAGGTCAAGAACGATCCCGCCGTGATCGAGGCCTATCTCGGCGATGAATAGCCCCTTCGGCCCGGTGGCTGAGCCTGTCGAAGCCAGCCTGTCGACGCCAAGCTAAGTTGGAAAATGACACTATGACAACAGAACCAGTGCCAATCCTGGAGCTCCACGGCATCACCGTCAACTACGGCGGCATTCGGGCGATCGAAAATATTGATCTGGTGGTCAACACTGGCGAGGTCGTGACGTTGATCGGCGCCAACGGCGCGGGCAAAAGCACCACGCTGCGGGCGATCTCGCGGCTGGTCAACCCGGTCAGCGGCAAGATCATCTACGCTGGCAAGGAGATTACCCGCGCCCGCACCGACGAGGTGGTCAAGTGGGGCGTCGCCCAAAGCCCCGAGGGCCGCCGGGTGCTGGCCCGCCAGAGCGTGCTGGATAACCTGCGGCTGGGCGCCTACACCCGCTCGGACCGGGCTGAGATCGAGCAGGATCTGCAGCAGCAGTTCGAGCTGTTTCCGCGCCTGGCCGAGCGCCGCCACCAGCAGGCCGGAACCCTGAGCGGCGGCGAGCAGCAGATGCTGGCGATCGCCCGCGCCGTGATGAGCCGCCCGCGCCTGCTGCTGCTCGACGAGCCAAGCCTCGGGCTGGCGCCGCTGATCGTGATCGAGATCTTCAGCATCATTCGCAACCTGCACGCCGCCGGGGTGACGATTCTGCTGGTCGAGCAAAACGCCCGCCTGGCGCTGCAAAACGCCGACCGCGGCTACGTCCTGGAGGCCGGCGCGATTACCTTCAGCGGCCCGGCCAGCGACCTCCTCGGCGACGAGCGGGTCAAGCAGGCCTATCTCGGGTAGGCAAAACCCCGGCTAAAACCAATACCGTTTAAATAAGCGGACTGAGCCAGTTTTTGCCCTCTCCCAGTGCGCCTGCGGGCACCCCTCACCCAGTGCGCGGGAGAGGGGAAGAATTGCTTATTTGAACGGTATTGCGGCTAAAACCAAGTGCGCTCGTGGGCAGGTCCCACGAGCGCACTTGGTTTTAATCTCAGAAGCCTACCAGCCCGAGTCGCTTGGCCGGGTGCCGTTCTGCTGATTGCCCTCGTCGCCACCGACGGCATAGTTATCGTACAGATCCTCGTTGCGGCGATCCTCGGAGCGGCGCAGTTGGTCGAGCTGGCGCTCGGCCTCGTCGGGGGTCAGGCTCGATGGCGGGGGATTGGGGCGCTGCTCCTGACCACCGCCATTCTCATCGGGCTGCTCCGGCGGCGGCTGGCCCGGTCCGGGCTGCTGCTGCTGATCGCGCGGGTCCTGCTGATCGGGCGGCGGCGGCTGGCCCTGGCCTCCCGCCTGCTGCTGTTGCTGCTGCTGCTGCTCCAGCTGCTGCTGGGCCAGCTCCAGGTTGTACTTGGCATCGGCGTCGGCGGGCGTGCGGCGCAGCGTCTCTTTGTAGGAGTCGATCGCCTGCTCGAACTCGTTCATCCGATAGTAGGCGTTGCCCTGATTGTAGTAGATCGTCGCCTGGGTCAGCGGATCGGCGGTTTTCAGCAGATCTTTGGGCGCTTCGATCGCCCCCAGGTAGTCGCCCAGCTCATAGCGGGTGTTGCCAATATTCACCTGCGGCTCGATCCGATCGGGGGCCAGCAGGGCGGCCTGCTGGTACTGCTGCAGCGCCTGGCCATAGATGCTCTCTGCGTAGAGATCGTTGCCTTTTGTGTTGTAGTCGTTGGCGGTCATCTGGCCACACCCGGCCAATGCCAGGGTCAGGAGCAGCCCGGCCCCCGCCGTGCGCCAGCGCGACTGCGCTTTGGCCTGGCTGAATTTTAGCTTGCTCATTGCACTCCCTTTCGGCGCCCAAGCAGCGCATCGGCCACCAGCAGCGCCAGCGCCAGCCCCGCAAACACATAAAACCGCTCGGTCTGCAGCCGCCGGGTCTGGTCGGCCAGATCGACCGGGGCGCTCTGCTCCAGGACGCGGATCAGCGTCGGCACATCAAGGTTGGTGCCGGCAAAATAGGTGCCGCCGGTGGCCGACGCGATCTGCTGCAGCAGCGGCTCGTTGAGCTTGCTCTGGACCCGATTGCCGCTGTTGGTCTTGACAAACTCCGGCTCGCCGAGATCGCTGAAGATCGGAATCGGCCCGCCTTCCGTGGTCGCCATGCCAATCGTGTGAATGGTCAGGCCAACCTTGGCGGCCTCGCGGGCGGCGACCACGGCGGCCAGGGCCTTCTCGTCGCTGGGGTTGCCCTCGCTGTCGGTCATCTCGCCGTCGCTAATCAGCACAATCGTGCGGCCCTCGATCTGGCCCAGCGGAAATGAGCGCAGCGCATCTTCAATCACCGCCGCGATATTGGTGCCGCCCAAGGTTAGCGAGCGCGTATCGATTGGCGAAACCAGCGAGCGGGCGGCGGCGACATCGCTGGTGAGCGGAAACTGCACATAGCTGGTCGAGCCGAACATCAGCATGCCAATCTGGTTGCCCTCCAGCTGGTCGAGCAGATCGAGCACCAGCTTTTTGCTGGCCTCGATCCGCGAGGGTCGAATATCCTGCACGGCCATGCTGGTCGAGCCATCGAGCACCAGCAGCACCTGCAGCCCCGAGCGCTTGACGGTCTCCTCGCCCGCGCCCCAGCGTGGCCGCGCCAGAGCCACCACGATCAGGCCGATCGCGGCCAACTGCAGCCCCGCCCGAATGTAGCGCATCCGCCGCGGGTTGATCTGGAGCAGCGATCCAACCAGCGCCTCATCGCCGATCAGGCGCCGATCGCGGCGCTCGGCCCGCCAGGCCATCCAGAACAGGCCGGCCAAGGGCAGCAGAATCAGCAGCAGCAAAAGATTTTCAGGTTGCGCAGCCATTAGCTTATGCTCCGTAGCACTGTCGTGCGAATGAGAATCTCCAGCATCAGCAGGATTATTGCGCCGAGCGCCCACGGCTGCCAGGCTTCCTGGTAGCGCACCAGCCGCTCGCTGGCGACCTGGGAGCGCTCAAGCTGATTGATTTTTTCATAGATCGCCCGCAGCGCCGCCTCATCGCCAGCGCGGAAGAACAGCCCGCCGGTGCGCTCGGCGATCTCGCGCAGGGCCACCTCGTCCTCGGCGGTCGGCGCCGGGATGAGATAGGTCTCGTCGCGCCACGGGTCGTACACGGGGTACTCGCCGTTGCCGGGTGCGCCGACCAGAATGGTGTAGACCCGCACATCGAGGGCGCGGGCAATTTCCGCCGCCTGGATCGGGTCGATATCGCCGCGATTGTTCGAGCCGTCGGTCAGCAGAATAACAATTTTGCTTTTCGTCGCGGAGTTGCGCAGGCCATCAACCGAGTGGGCCAGCGCAATCCCAACGGCGGTGCCATCGGGGCGGCGCACGGTCTGCACCTGGCTCAGCAGCGTCTGCATAAAGGCGTAGTCGAGCGTGAGCGGCACCTGGGTGAAGGCGTGGCCGGAAAACACCACCAGCCCGATCCGGTCGTCGGTGCGGCCGTTGATAAACTCGGCAATCACCTCTTTGGCCACTGTAATCCGATCTTTCGGCGCGAAATCTTCGGCCTTCATGCTCAGCGAGATATCCAGCGCCAGCTGAATATCAATCCCCTCGCGGGTGACCTTCTCGGAGCTTTGCACCTGCTGCGGGCGGGTGAGCACCACAATCAGCAGCGCAATCGCGGCGGCGCGGGCGGCCAGCAGCAGCGGCCGCAGGTGCACCCGCCACGAGGTTTTCACCCCGGCGATGGCCCGCAGGTCGGAGAACCGCATGGTCGCAACGTCGCTGCGCGAGCGGGTGTGCATCGCCCACCAGACCAGGGGCACGATTGGCAAAAGCCAGAACAGATATGGATACGCAAAATGCATAGGCTACAGTAGAAAATCGCCAGGCGAAAGGGGATTTCTTTCATCCATGCCGATTTTCTACGTCCTCCTTCGTAGGTTAGCGGGCGGCAATAATCGCCTGACGCGCGTGGTCGAGCAGGGCATAGGCCTCGACCGTGTTGGGCAGCTGGCGCGCGAACTTCACCCCGTCGGACTCGGCCAGCAGGGTCAGCAGGAAATCGCGCCGCTGGATCACCGACGGATGGGTCAGGGCGGCCCGGACTTCGCTGGTGGTGCGCTCCATCGCGGGGACGCTGTAGCGGTCCGAGATGAATGTGCGCAGGACATCGGCGATCAGCGTGTAGTGATCGACCAGGCGGTTCTGCGCGACCAGATCCAGGCGGGCGATGCGGTCGAGCTCGGCCAGCGCGGCGCCAATCGGGTCGCGGACTGGCGGCGGGCCGACCACCGGGACGGGCACCGCACGGTGGCTGCGGTAGTACATAATCGCCCAGACCAGAAATCCGGCCAGCAGCACGGCCAGCAGGCTCAGGCCAATAATCAGCAGGTAGTTGGCTTGTTCATTCATAGTTAGTTGGGGTTTCAAAGGTTTGATATTGGTTGCGTTTTCATCTAGAACCGAGACAACTTCAATGCTCAGGGGCTGGGTGCTGGCCCGCGCCGCCGTTCCATCGGGCGCGACCACCTTGATGAGCTGGGTTGGCAGGGCGTGATAGCCGACCTTCCAGATTGTCAGGCTGCAGCGCCAGCCCGACTGCGTGCCATCGTCGACTGCTGCTGCGGGCACTGCGGCGCACTCACGCACCTCCCACACCCCCAGCGACGAGGCTGGGACGGCGGGCAGTTCGACGGTAAACCCGGCTGGGGCATTCACCACCAGCTCATACTCCATCAAGTCGCCGACCGTAATCTGCACCCGGTTGACCTGGGCGCGGGCGCTCACCGCCGGCTCAGCCGCCTGCGCAAAGGCCGAGGGCAGCAGACCAAAGGCCGCCAGCACAATTAGGCAAGCCCAAAGGGAGCGTTTTTTAGTGATTAATAACCCATGGATCATCTCTAGGCTTCCTTTATCCTGCGGCGGTATCGATCGGTCAGGCCCGCTCGCGGCGGCGGATGCGGCTGGTGAAGAAGGCTTGCAGCGCATCGGCGTAGCGCTGATCGGTGCGCAGAGTGATCATATCGACGCCAAGCGAGCGCAGCTCGTTGACATGATCCTGACGCTGCAGGGCCGCCCGCTGCTCGAACTGCTCGCGCACCCGTTTATTGCGCAGATCGACCACAACCTCCTGGCCGGTCTCGGCATCCTGCAGGCGAATCAGGCCCACCGACGGCAGCGTGCTCTCGCGGGGGTCCTCGACCCGAATCGCCACCACGTCGTGGCGCCGGGCGGTCACGCGCAGGGGCCGCACCCAGTCATCGCTGGCGCGGAAATCCGAGATAATAAACACCAGCGCACGGCCCTCGACAATATTGTTCACGTACTCCAGCACCTTGGTGAGATTGGTGCCCCGGTGGCGCGGCTCCACCGTCAGCAGGGTGCGGATCATCTGCATCACGTGGTTGCGGCCCTTGCGCGGCGGCAGGAACGTCTCCACCTCGTCAGTAAATAAGACGAGGCCGACCCGGTCGTTGTTCCGCCCGGCCGAGAGCGCCAGCGTGGCACACAGCTCGGCCTCCAGCTCGCGCTTCAGCTTCACCTGGGTGCCAAAGTCCGACGAGCCGCTGATATCGACCAGGATCATCACCGTCATCTCGCGCTCTTCGACAAAGCGTTTGATAAAGGCCTTGCCGGTGCGCGCGGTCACGTTCCAGTCGATCGCCCGGACATCGTCGCCGGGCTCGTACTCGCGAATTTCGTCGAACTCGATCCCGCGGCCTTTGAAGCTGCTCATGTACATGCCGGCAAACATGCCCGTGACCAGCTTGGTCGTCTTAAGCTCCACCAGGCGCACCTGGCGCATTAGAT
>DAOTUS010000647.1:0-9310 GCA_034437415.1 Herpetosiphonaceae bacterium | reverse complement strand
GCGATTCGGGCCAGTTGTACCCCACTGCCACCCCTCGCCCGCGCACGGGGCGGGTGCCCTCTGGGCGTGGTGGCCGCCGCTGCGGCCGGGGTGAGGGCGGACTTTGCACATGCCCTGTTCGAATGCTGGGCTGCCTTGACGCAGATATGAGGGCGGGTGTAGAATATGCGCCTAACCAACGTGCCGGATCAGTGCTGATTGAGGTACGCTCCAATCACCGTGCGCGTTGCACGGTTTTTCTTTGGTGGCCTTGATGATTGTACCACTTGAGCGACCTGCGTTGCCTGAACGGATTGATCTGGCTGTGATTATACGCCCGGCCCAAATGGGCGATATCGACCCAATGCTGGCGCTGCAGTCCGAGGCGTTCGCCGATAAGTTTAATGCGGCGTTCGGGCGGCACGGCGCCGAGCGTGGGCTGGCGGCGCTGTCGCGCACCCATCATCTGCAGGGCCCCGGCAGCCTTCAGGGCATGCACGTGGCGCTGTGGCAGGATCGCATCGTGGGCACCATTACCATGCGCACCGTGGAGATGCGGATCGATGATGGCGGGCTGGTCGAGCAGGCCTTTATGCGTGAGCTTGGCACCTGGGGTACGATTCGGGCGATGCGGGCTTTTTCGCAGCTCGAGCACTATATCGGGCGCGACGAGGGCTATATCACCGATGTGGCGGTCGTCCCCGACATGCGCCGCCAGGGCATTGCCCAGAAAATGATGCGCTACATCATTCAGCTGGCGCGCGAGATGGGCAAGGGGCGCTTGGGGCTGTATGTGAGCGCCTCGAACGTCAATGCGATTGCGCTCTACTATAACCTGGGATTTCGTGAGCAACTGGTGCGGCGCTCGTGGTGGAATGCAGTATTCTTGCGCGAGCGCCGTTGGATGTATATGACCTATCCAATTGTGTAGCGAGCGGCCAGGCGTAGATAACAATGTGCCTGGCTATTGGCTACCAGCTACTTTTTCCTGATCAATGACGATCAACAGAAAGGACAAGTCAATGACTGACATGCATCTCAATCCATTTGAAAATGCACAACAACAATTCGACCTGGCGGCGGAAAAATTGCAGCTCAACTCGGGAATGCGGCGCGTGCTGCGGGTTCCCCAGCGTGAGCTCAGCGTAAATTTCCCTGTCAAAATGGATAACGGTGACATCGAAGTATTTACCGGCTACCGCGTCCAGCATAATGTCTCGCGTGGCCCCGCCAAGGGCGGTATTCGCTACCACCCCGGGGTGGACCTGGACGAGGTGCGGGCGCTGGCGATGTGGATGACCTGGAAATGCGCGTTGGTCAATATTCCCTACGGCGGTGCCAAAGGTGGCATTATTGTCGATCCAGGGCGGCTGACAATGCCGGAGCTAGAGCGCATGACCCGGCGCTTTGCCACCGAGATCAGCATTCTGGTCGGGGCTGAGAAAGATATCCCGGCCCCCGATGTCGGCACCAACGGCCAGATTATGGCCTGGTTTATGGATACGATCTCTATGCACCGCGGCTACACCGTGCCCGCCGTCATCACCGGCAAGCCGGTCGAGGTCGGCGGGTCGCTCGGCCGCGTTGAGGCGACCGGCCGGGGTGTTAGCATTGTCGCCCGCGAGGCCGCTCGCCACCTGGGCATGAAGCTCGAGGGTGCGACGGTGGTCGTGCAGGGCTTTGGCAACGTCGGTAGCGTTACCTCCGACCTGCTGCACAAGATGGGCTGCCGCATTATCGCCGTCAGCGATGTCTCCGGCGGCTACTCCAACCGCCGCGGCCTCGATATTCCCGCCATGATCGAGTATGTCAAGAAAAACCGCTCGCTGGCCGGCTATACGGCCGATGGCATCGAGAGCGTCTCCAACGCCGATCTGCTGGAGCTGGAGTGCGATATTCTGGCCCCCTGCGCCCTGGAGAACCAGATCACCGAGGCCAACGCCGATCGGATCAACTGCAAGCTGCTCGTCGAGGGCGCCAACGGCCCGACCACGCCGCAGGCCGACGATATTCTGTACGAGAAAGGTATCTTTGTTGTGCCGGATATTCTGGCCAACGCCGGCGGTGTGACGGTCTCGTACTTCGAGTGGGTTCAGGGCCTGCAGGAGTTTTTCTGGACCGAGGAAGAGATCAACAATAAGCTCGAGCGGATTATGCAACACAGCTTTGAGGCGGTGCTGCATCAAACCCTCACCCATAAGGTGTCGATGCGCATGGGCGGCTATATGGTCGCGGTGGCCCGTGTCGCCGAGGCCACCCAGATTCGCGGTATCTACCCGTAGCTTTGGGGCAAGCAAATGGGCGCGTGGTTTTGAAACCACGCGCCCATTTGCTATTTTAGCTGGAGTGGGACAGCAGATTTGCCGCACCAGAGTGCGCTAAATCTCTAGTTGACGAACTGCGCGATCTGGCTGGTCTCGTAGCGGAAGTGCGGGAAGCCTGCCTCGGCGGCGACACCCAGCGGAACCAGGGCGGGAATGCGCACGTGGGCGGGCAGGCCCAGAATCGCTTTGACCTGCTCCGGGTTGAAGCCCAGCATCAGCGAGGTGTCGTAGCCCAGCGAGCGGGCCGCCAGCGACAGATAGCCAACCGCGATGTAGGTCTGCCCGGCGCCCCAGGACTCCTGCTCCTCGGGGGTCTGGTTGGCAAAGGCCCCCAGAATGCCCTCGATCGATCCGGCGCGCTGCTCGGCGGGAACGCCGGGGTGGATGACATCCTCAAGATTGGCCAGGGCGTGCTGCATATCGCTGTAGACCACCAGCACGACCGGCGCCGACTCGACCTGGCCCTGGCCATAGGCGGCCGCTTTGAGCTGGGCCTTGACCTCGGGGTTGGTCACCACGGCGAAGCGCCAGGGCTGAATGTTCCAGGCCGAGGGCGCCAGGCCCGCCAGCTGCAAAATAGTGTCGAGATCCTGCTGGGGCACGGCCTGGTCGGTATACTTGCGAATTGAGCGGCGGGTGGCGATGGCTTCCGGCACGCTCAGGGCATTGGCGCGGGTTGTTTCAGTCATTGTGTTTGTATCCTTAAGAACTAAGTAATTCATCTGTTGCCAGTATAGGCGGCCGCTATCCCGCGTAGCGTCCCCGGCGGCGTCCTTGCGGGCGTCCTTTGGCCGCCGGAAGGTGTTCTTTTAAACGCCGTGGCGCCTCCCAGCTTTGGGAAGCGCCACCGATTTTGCCTGGGCAGGCTGATTACTGTTCGGAGTTGGCCGCTAGCTCGTGCAGCGCCCGCGAGCGAATCGCCAGCAGCGCCGAGACAACGCAGGCCGCGCCGCCGATGCCGGTGGCCACGGGCGCGCCCCAATGCTCGGCGACAAAGCCCGCCTGCAGGCTGCCGACCAGCCCCAGCCCAACCAGCACCATCACATAGAAGCCCATCACGCGGCCACGGAGATGATCGGGGGCGGTGGTTTGCAGCACCGTGTTGGCGGTGGCCAGAAACGTAATCATCGAGAAGCCAGTGATCAGCATAATTGGCAGCGCCAGCCAGAACGAGCTGTTGATCGCCAGCAGACAGATGCCCGCGCCAAAGCCAAACGCGCCGCGCAGCAAAAACGTGCGCCGGTTGGCCTGCGGGCCAGCGTGGGCGATCCGCAGGGCGCCCGCCAGCGCCCCGATGCCGTTGGCCATCATAATCAGGCCCAGGCGGGTGGCGCCATTGGCAACCGTGCCGCTGGTCAGAATTTGGTCGGCAAAGATTGGCAGCAGGGTCACATAGCCAAAGCCCAGCACGCTTGGCATCAGCACCAGCAGCAGAATCGTCCGAATCAGCGGCGTGTTCAGGGCGTAGCGGGCGCCGTCGATGAACTCGCGCAGCGGCGAGACATTTTTGTCGATTGGCTTTTGGGCCGGCAGCGCCTGCATCATCATCAGGCCGCCGAGAACCGCGATGAAGCTTACGCCGTTGAGCGTAAAGGCCCAGCCGAGGCCGACCACGCTCACCAGCAGCCCCGCCAGGGCCGGGCCAAGCACGCGGGCGGCGTTGAACATCGACGAGTTCAGCGCGATCGCATTCATCAGGTCGGCGCGGTCGGCGACGATCTCCGAGGTGAAGGCCTGGCGGGCGGGCATATCGACCGCATTGACCAGCCCGTTGATCACGGCCAGGGTTAGAATATGCCAGTACTCCACAACCCCGCCGAAGGTGAGCAAGGCCAGGGTAAAGGCCGAGATCATCGCGACAGTCTGGGCGGCCATAATCACCCCGCGCTTGGGGTAGCGGTCGACCAGCACGCCGGCAAAGGGCGAGATCAGCAGCACCGGCAGCGAGGTCAGCGCCGCTACCGTCCCCATCGCCAAGGCCGAGCCGGTTATGGTGTAGACCAGCCACTGCAGCGCCAGCGCCTGCATCCAGGTGCCAATCAGCGAGATCAGCTGCCCGCTCCAGAAGAGGCGAAAGTTGCGATGGCGCAGCGAGCGCATCATCGCCGGAAGCTCACGTCCAGGCCGTTTAGTCGTTACATTCAAGGTTGTTCGTTGTTCAAGCATTCCCAGGCACCCTCATTCAAACAATGTGCGATATCGTCCTATGATATCACAATATGCGATTTTCTGCATAATCCTTTAGTCGCAATTTCGATGCCACTGCTTGGGGGAGCGCGGTCGATTGGGGCGTGCGATCGCGGGCTACCGAGCCTCAAAAAAGCAGATTAACAGCAAGTTGTCATCTTGTTGAGGCTGCCTGCATGGTACACTAGCGGCCAGATGGTTTGGTTATAGGAGCGAATTAGATGATGAATATCAAGCGCCTGCCCGTGCGTTTTATGGCGCTATGCAGCCTTTTAGCCACGGTGATTCTCAGCCCCCAGCCGCCAGCCAGCGCTCAGCAGGCGGTGCCGTGGGGCGACAAAAGCACCCCGTTTGGGGCGATTGTCTCGCTGGGCAACCGCGTGCGCGCCGACGAGATGCCGGCGATGATTCAGCTGATGCAGGAGAGCGGGCTGCAGTGGAGCCGCGAGGAGATCTCGTGGGATCAGGTTCAGTTTGAGCCTGGCGGCCCGTATCGCTGGGACGGCGACGGCGCCGGATTCCACAACTACGACCGGGCGATTCAGCTGCAGGCCGATGCTGGGATTAAAATTCTCGGCCTGCTCGACTACAACCCGGCCTGGTTCAAAAGCAAGAACCCACGCCCGGAGGAATGGCTCAACGACTGGGGCGACTACGTCTACGCCACCGTCGCCCGCTACGGCCGCGACAAGGGCCAGATTCGCCACTGGGAGATTTGGAACGAGCCGAATCTGGTGCTCTCGGGCTACGAGAGCGGCCTGTACAGCGTGGAGGATTTTGTGCGCGTGCTCCAGACCGCCCGGGCAGCGGCCAAAAGCGCCGACCCCAACGCGATCATCGTGCTTGGCGGCGTGGCCGATATCTGGAGCGAGGTGCCGACCAACGCCTACGACACCCTGGACTATCTGGAGCAGATCGCCGCGCTGGGCGCCTGGGACCAGTTCGATATTCTCGGGCTGCACCCCTATCGCCCGCTGGCCCCCGAGGTGCCCGCCTGGCGCCGCGACCACCACGAGACCCTGCGCGACCAGATGGACCAGATCGACCGCCTGCTCGACCGCCTGGGCCGCAAGCCAATCTGGTACACCGAGATGGGCTGGTCGACCGAGGCCGACGGTCAGATCGATGAACTGGCCCAGGCGGCCTGGATGCAGCGCTTTATGCTGATCGCAATGACCCGCCCAGGGGTGGAGAAAATCTTCTGGTACGACTTCCGCAACGATACCGGCGGCCCGGCCCACTACACCCGCCCGATCAACGACCCCAACGAGGAGCAGTTTCACTTTGGCCTGCTCCGGCGCACCTATCCGCTGCGCACCGACGACCAGCGTATTCGCAAGCCGGCCTACAGCGCCCTGTTTCAGCTGACCCACGGCCTCGGCGGACTGGGCCTGCTGGGCACCCTCGACGATCCCTTTGACGGCAACAGCCTTGGCTGGCAGCGCTGGAGCGGCGGCAACCGCACGGTCGACATCGTCTGGTGGAGCAGCCCCGACCAGGCTCCGCCGCACCTCTCGATCGACTGCGCCTGCAAGGATGCCCGCGTCCGCGCCTTTGACGGGCGGATCGAGCGCATTCTCAAAACCGACAACGGCGTGATCCGCGTACAGCCGCCGCAAAATGGCACCCCGCTGTGGATTGAGCGTGGCGGCGAGCGGAACAGCGGCCGCCGCTTCAGCGAGACCAGCCACACGATCAGCGGGTTTTTTCGCAGCTACTGGGAGGAGAAGGGCGGCCTGGCCCGCTTTGGCCTGCCGCTGACCGACGAGGTGACCGAGCCGGGCGCCGGGCGGATTCCCACCACGGTGCAGTACTTTGAGCGCAACCGCTACGAGCTGCACCCCGAAAATCCGCCCGAGTTTCGCGTGCTGCTGAGCCTGCTCGGCGAGGCCCGGCTGGGGCAGCAGGGCGTCAACTGGCGGGCGCTGCCGCCCGCCGCCCAGCCGCCGCCCGACGGCTGCAGCTACTACCCCGAGACCGCCCACACGCTGTGCTGGCCCTTCAAGCAGTACTGGGAGGAGCACGGCGGCCTGGCGATGTACGGCTTCCCACTCACCGAGGCCTTCTGGGAGTACGATGCCGAGACTGGTGCTGGCCGGCTGGTGCAGTACTTCGAGCGCAATCGCTTTGAGCACCACCCGGAGAATGCCGGTACGCCCTACGAGATTCAGCTCGGCCTGCTGGGCCAGCAGCTGTACTCCAGCTGGGGCGTGTGGCCGTAGAGGTAGGGGTTGAGGGTTAGACCAGCTTAATCGGCATAGCCGGGCGGCGATCACGTGTCTTGATCGCCGCCCGGCTGCGTGTGGGAAGGTTATGGCTTTGGCTCGGTTGTAATCATGTTCGTGATGGTCATGGGCATAGTCATGTGCATGCTGTGGCTGGGCTCCCCAAGCACAAGAGTTCCAGCAAAGGTTTGCTGGATCTGGGTACGAATTGGCCAGCCAGTGGCCTCATTGATCGACACGGTGCCGGTCTCGTCGCCCTGCATTGTGAGCTTCTTCTCCATTCCCATCATTCTAGCTGGCTGGCCGGGCAGGAGTGTGCCAATTGCCTTTACGGCGATGGTGGCAATGCCATCCTTGCGCTCGGTGAGGGTGTAGGTGGTATCCATCGCCATCGTGAACAGACTATTTGATAGCGTGTTTTTCTGCGGCCACGAGGCTCCGACTTGAATGGGCTGATTGGGGAAAACCAGATTTCCACTGTCGTTGATTAGGGACTGTTTAACATTATCGGTCATCATTTGGCGTAACTGCTCACGCTGTGGACCTGCTGGCGATTTTCCTAGGCTCGCTTCGATGATCGCCTCCAGCCCAGTGATGTTGGTAACCTCACCGTTGGGGGCGAACTGCATTGCGATCGGCTGCCCAATAATCGGGGCATAGATGGCGGCATAGGCCTCGGCATTCTGGTTGGCGCTGGGATTGGCCGAGTCGTATCTGACCGCAGTGCCACCTGGGTTCTCCTGCGTAATCGTCACCTGCTCGTGGATTGAGTCAACCTGAATTGTGCCATCGGCGGCGACCTCACGAATGCTGTAGCTTAGGATCATCTGGTGGATTGTCGTGGTTTGTTGCGTTCCGCCCTGCTGAGCTTGCTCAACGGTTTGTTCGGTGGTTATCTGGGTGCGGTAGGTTGCGCCCGGCTGCAGCTTGAGCTGAAATACGGTTGGCGATTCCGAACGGCTACAGGCGGCCAGAATAGTGAGAATCAGCACCAGTAGGCTGCCACGATGGAAGCGTTTCATGATTTAAGTCCTTCTTCAAACAGTGAGAGTACACAGCGGATGATGCAAAGCGAGGACTAAAATACACGGCGGCGATCAATCTGCTTGATCACCGTCGGGCTGCGTGTGTGGGAACGCTACGGCTTTGGCTCGGTTTTGACCAGGGTGGTGATGGTCATGGGCATGGTCATATTCATGTCGCTGCTGTCGGGGGCGCCAATTTCAATCGTGCCGGCGTAGTTTTGCTGGATCTCCGAGCGGATTGTCCAGCCAGTGGCCTCATCGACCGCCAGGGTGCCGGTCTGGCCGCCCTGCATGTTGAAGTTCATCTGCATGCCCATGATTTCGCCGTTCTCGCCGGGCAGGAACGTGCCAACTGAGGTTGTCTCGATGGTGGCGATGCCGTCCTTGCGCTCCTTGAGCGTGTAGGTCGTATCCAGCTCGATGTTGAACATTGTGGTTGACGTCGAGGTTTTCTGCGGCCACGAGTCGCCGACCTTGATCGCCTGGCCGGGGAAGTAGGCCAGATTGCCGCTGTTGCCAGTGACCGACTGCTCAAATATATCGGTCATCGACTGGCGAAACTGCTCGCGCATTGGCCCCTCAGGCATTGTTCCCATCATCGATTCGATGATCGCATCAAACCCCTCGACGCTTTTGACCTCGCCGTTCGGCGCAAACTGTACGGAGATCGTCTGGCCAATAATTTTGTCGTAGATGGGTGCGATCTGCTCGGCGTTCTGGTTGGCGCTGGGGTTGGCCGAGTCGTACTTAACCGCGTCAGCGGCGCTGCCCTGGGCCAGCGCGACCTGCTCGTAGGTGGATTCCATGTGGATTGTGCCATCGGCATCAACCTGGCTGACGGTGTAGCTCAGCGTCATCTGGGTGACTGAGGTGGTTTTCTCGGTCTCGCCGAGCAGCGTCTGCTCAACGGTCTGGTCCATCGTCATAACGGTGCGGTAGGTCTCGCCCTGCTTCAGCTTGAGCTGGAACAAGGTTGGCGCTGTGCCAGCGTCCGAGCGGCCACAGGCGGCCAAAATACTAACCAGCAGCACCAGCAGGCTGCCAAGGTGGAAGCGCTTCATTGGGTTAAGCCCTTCTTCAAAAAATAAGCATTGCCGAGGATACGGGTGAGTGTGATGGAAGGTTGCAGGAGCTGGTTTGACTTCGCCAGGCTCAATCAACGCGCTGCGGCACTCAATCTGTTTGAGCGCCGCAGCGTTGAATTAATGGCCTACTTGACGCCCAAAACCTGGAACAGGAAGGCGTAGTCCAGGGCGATCTCGTGGAGGAAGTCGTAGCGGCCCGAGGCGCCGCTGTGGCCGGCGTCGGTGTTGGTGCGCAGCAGGAGCAGATTCTGGTCGGTCTTGAGGGTGCGCAGCCTGGCCACCCACTTGGCAGGCTCCCAGTAGGCCACCCGCGGGTCGTTCAGCCCCGCCGTGATCAGCATGTGCGGGTAGCTTTGGGCGCTGACGTTGTCGTAGGGCGAGTACGAGCGCATATACTCGTAGGCCTCCGGCTCGCCGGGGTTGCCCCACTGCTCGTACTCGATCACGGTCAGCGGCAGCGAAGGATCGCTCATGGTGTTGATCAC
>DAOTUS010000646.1:0-11808 GCA_034437415.1 Herpetosiphonaceae bacterium | reverse complement strand
ATGCTATACTGACCCTCAGATACCCGCGTCAGGCCCGGCCTGACCACGGTATTGCTGTGTGAAATAGTCTCTGGCATTAGAAGGAGTCCATCCATGAGCCACCCATATCAAGGGCCGCCGCAGGTTCCAGTGCCCGCCAGCCTGCAAATCCCCGAAATGCTCCAAAGCTCGATCGCCCTGATCTCCAAGCCCTCCAACCCGCCGTTCGGGATTGTGCGCGGCCGGGGCACGCTGGTGATGGCGCTGGGCTATGTCGCGATTGGCGCGCTGGTGACCGGCATCATTCTCTGGATCCTCAACCTTGCGCTGTACTCGGTGCCTGGCAGTCTGGCCTGGACCCCGCTGCTGACGGCGACGCTTGGGTTTACCGCCGGATTTGCTGCGTTTGTGTTTTTCCTGGCCTCACAGCTCAAGCTGGGCCTGCAGGCCCGCGACGATTTTGCCGCCGCCGCCGCGCTGTACTGGGCGCCGGTCGTCTTGGTGCTCTCGGTGCTGGGGATGCTGTTGGGCAGAATCGATTTCATCCGACTGCTCACCAGCGTGACCAGCGCGGCCCAGCTGCTGCTGCTGCTGGCGCTCTCGCTGATGGCCCTGCGCTCCCTGTTCAACCTGCCCTTTGAGCAGACGCTGCGGCCGGTCAGCTTCGGGTTGCTGATCAACAGCCTGGTCGCCAGCCTGGTCAACCAGCTGATCCTGCAAATCATCTGATGGTCACCGATGAGCTTGGCCGAACCCTGGCGCTGCGTGCCACCCCGCAGCGCCTTGTCTCGCTGGTCCCCAGCCTGACCGAGTACCTGTTTTACCTCGGCCTGGGCCAGCGCGTGGTCGGCGTGACCGACTACTGCATTGCGCCGGCCGCGGCGGTGGCCGGGCTGCCCAAGCTGCGCGGCACCAAAAACCCCGACTGCGCCGCAATCCGCACGCTCCAGCCCGATCTGGTGCTGATGAACAAAGAGGAGAACCGCGAGCGCGATGTGCTGGCGCTGGCCGAGGCCGGGATCGCCGTCTACGTCACCGATATCGCCACGGTGGCCGGCGCCCGAGCGACGCTGGCCCGCCTGGCCGAGCTGCTCGACTGTCGCGCCCAGGCCGCCGGGCTGCTCGCCGAGATCGACGCCGAGCTGGCGCTGGCCCCGCCGCCCAGCCTGCGCTACGCCGCCGCGATCTGGCGCGACCCCTGGATGTTTGTCGGCGACACAACCTACGCCGCCGATCTGCTGGCCCACTGCGGCGGCCACAACGTCGCCCAGGAGTGGGCGGGCCGCTATCCCCGCGCCGCGCTGGCCGATGTCGCCGCGCTGCATCCCGACCTGCTCCTGCTCCCCGACGAGCCCTACCGCTTCAGCGCCGCCGACCTGGCCGACGTGGCCGGAGTGGCCCCGCGCACCGCGCTGTGCGACGGCATGGCGCTGACCTGGTACGGCCCGCGCATCCCCCAGGCCCTGCGCTCCTTCCGCCAGCTGCTCGCCCAGGGCTAGCCTCAACTCTGTACGGCGGGTCGTTGCCCAGAGGGCGCCCAACCCGCCGCCGTGGACGGCCTTCAGGGCATGTGCAAAGTCCTGATTTGGGTCAATTTCATCCCATTTCTTCCCCTCGCCGGGGTGCCCTTTGGGCCACAGGGCGGGTACCCGCTTGCGGGTGGGGTGGCCGCCGCCGCGGCCGGGGTGAGGGGCTGACTTTGCCCATGCCCCGCACGCGTGCGGGTGGTGGTGGCGAATCAAAAAGGCCCGTGATATTCTGAAGAATGCCACGATCAGTACAACGGAGAACGGACAACCGCACGCCCACTGATCGCTACCTGATCGGCGTCGCAAGCCATGCTATACTTAATTCAGCAGCGTTCTACGCCCGAACATTACAAGGAGTTTGGTTCAAATGGTTCACAAAGTAGTTGTTATTGGCTCTGGCCCAGCCGGACTGACCGCCGCCCTCTATGCCGCGCGGGCCAACCTGGCCCCGGTCGTCATCCGCGGTCTCCAGCCCGGCGGCCTGATCGCCACCACCAGCGAGGTGGAAAACTATCCCGGCTTCCCCGACGCCATCAACGGCTACGATCTGGCCGAGAAGATGGAGAAGCAGGCCGGTAAATTTGGCACCGTCTATCTCGACGGCATCGTGGAAAAAGTCGATCTGGCCCAGCGCCCGTTCAAGCTCTACGTCGATAATGGCGATGTGATCGAGGCCGAGACCCTGGTGATCTCGACCGGCGCATCGCCGCGCAAGCTGGGCGTTCCCGGCGAAAACGAGCTGGCCAACCGCGGCGTGTCGTACTGCGCGGTCTGCGACGGCTTCTTCTTCAAAGAGAAAAAGCTGGTCGTCGTCGGCGGCGGCAACAGCGCCCTGGACGAAGGCCTGTTCCTGACCCGCTTCGCCAGCGAGGTCACCATCATCCACCGCCGCGACTCGCTGCGGGCCGACCCGGTGCTGGAGACCCGCGCCCAAAACAATCCCAAGATCAACTTCATCTGGGATACGGTCGTCACTAAAGTCCTTGGCACCGAGCGGGTTGAGGGCGTGATGCTGAAAAACATCAAGACCGGCGAGGAGATGGAGTTCGAGGCCCAGGGCGTGTTCCCCTACATCGGGCACATCCCCAACACCGCGCTGTTCGTCGGCCAGCTCGACCTCGATGAGAACGGCTACATCAAAAGCGACGGCCGCACCCGCACCAAGGTTCCGGGCGTCTTCGTCGCCGGCGATGTGGAAGACCACATCTATCGCCAGGCGATCACGGCGGCCGGCACCGGCTGTATGGCCGCGATGGAGGCCTCGTGGTTTCTCGATAACCTCGACGGTCAGAGCGAGGGCCTGGGCACCTGGTAAGGTTCCCAAAACTCACCCAACGGAGCAGGCCAGACCTGCTCCGTTTTTTGTTGCGACCGCTTGCGCAGCACCTGGGAACAGTGCTAGGATAGGCGTACATCCACCTTCATCATTCACACTTTCAGCGGGTCCACAGTAGCCTCAAACAACAGCGTTTAGGAGATGTCTATGTCGATTAAAAAAGTTGCAATTTTAACCAGTGGCGGCGATGCCCCCGGCCTGAACGGCGTGATTCGCGCCTTCGTCAAATCGGCAATCCTCGACCACGGCTGGGACGTGGTTGGGGTTGAAGATGGCTTTGAAGGGATGATCGGCACGCCCAAGCTGCGCCCGCTGACCAACAGCGATGTGCGCGGCCTGCTCGGTCGCGGCGGCACGATCCTGGGCAGCACCAATCGGGGAAATTTTGGCTGGCATAAAAAAGATGGCGCGATGGTGCGCAACGATGCCGTGTACAAAGAGTTTGCCCACAACGCCAAAGAGCATGGCATCGATGCCGTGGTTGTGCTTGGCGGCGATGGCAGCCAGTCAATCGCCCACGACCTCTACACCTTCGGGGCGCCGATGATTGGCGTGCCCAAAACCATTGATAACGACCTGGTTGGCACCGACCAGACCTTCGGCTTCGATACCGCGCTGCAGGTTGCCACCGACGCCCTCGATCGGCTCCACACCACCGCCGAGAGCCATGACCGGGTGATGGTGCTCGAGGTGATGGGCCGCCACGCCGGCTGGATCGCCCTGAACGCCGGGCTGGCTGGAGGCACCGAGGCGATTCTCATCCCCGAGATCCCCTTCGACCTCGATGCGGTGGTGCGGAAAATCGCCGCCCGCGACGCCGCCGGGGCACTCTTCAGCATTATCGTGATCGCCGAGGGCGCCATGCCCAAGGGCGGCGCCGCCACCTACCAGCGCGAGGGCCTGCTCGGCGGAATCGGCATGCAAATCGCCGCAGAGCTTGGCCAGCGCACCAACAAGGACTCCCGCGCCGTGGTGCTAGGCCACCTCCAGCGCGGTGGCTCGCCAACCCCGATCGATCGAATTCTGGCCTCGCGCTATGGCGTGGGCGCCGTCTGGGCGATCTCGCAGGGTCGCTTCGGGCAGCTCGTCGCGCTGCAAAACGATATTCTGACCACAGTGCCGCTAATCGAGTGTGCCAATAAAATCAAGCAGGTCCCGGTCGACGGCCAGCTGGTCCGCACGGCGCGGTCGCTCGGCATCGTGTTTGGCGACGAACAGTAGCCCTCCTCCTGAATAATCGCTGCCCCGCGCTCCTGACGGCGGGTCCCCCAGCATCCTGTACGGCGGGTCGTTACCCAGAGGGTGCCCAACCCGCCGCTCCCACACCCGGTGGCTGCGCCTGGCAAAGCCGAATCAATTCAGCCATATCTTGCCTTTTGCCCGTGCGTTCTGTATAATCAAGATATCGGTTCACCAATAATCCGCGCTTCTTTTCATCCTCTTGTGTTTGGCAAAGGACGCACTATGGACGAGCAAATCCACACGGACACGGCGCACTCTGATCTCCCCAACTCTGAATTGACCGTGCCCGAACCCACCGACCACACCGCCGAAGATGACCTCAGCCTGATGGAACAATACTTGCGTGATCCAGCCCACGACTACCGCAATCTTAAGTATGGCGATTCGGTAGACGGCACAGTTGTCCGAGTGGATCGCGACGAGATCTTGGTCGACATCGGGTCAAAGTCCGAGGGGGTTGTCCCTGGACGGGAGATGTCAAGTCTGCCGCCAGAGGAACGGGCCGCGCTGGCTGTCGGTGACGTTCTACTCGTCACCGTAGTGCAAACCGAGGATGCCGAAGGGCGGATTGTCTTATCGATTGATAAAGCGCGCCAGGAGAAAAGCTGGCGGTCGCTGCAAATCAGCCACGATGCGAGCGAGGTTATTCACGCCCCGGTCGTCAACTACAACAAGGGCGGTCTGCTGGTCAACCTGGATGGCGTACGCGGATTTGTGCCATCCTCACAGGTCTCCAGCGTTAGTCGCGGCCCGGAGGTGCAAAAACAGTCCGATATGGCCCGTCTGGTCGGGCAGATCCTGCCACTCAAAGTGATCGAGATCAACCGGGCGCGCAATCGCCTGATCCTTTCCGAGCGCCAGGCCGTCCAGGAAGTCCGCGACGCCCGTAAAGACCAGCTGCTGGAGCGGCTCGACCAGGGGGTTGTTCGCCAGGGTCGCGTCACCAGCCTGTGCGATTTCGGCGCCTTTGTCGATATCGGCGGCGCCGATGGGCTGGTGCATCTCTCCGAGCTCTCGTGGAGCCGGGTCAAACACCCCGAGGAGATCCTGAGCGTCGGCGATGTGGTGAATGTGTATGTGCTCAGCGTCGATGAGGACAAAAAGCGCATCGCGCTCAGCATCAAGCGGACCCAGCCCGAGCCCTGGACAACTGTTACCGATCGTTACCAGATCGGCCAGATGGTGGGTGGGGTCGTGACCCAGCTGACCGCCTTTGGCGCCTTTGCCCGGCTGGAGGATGGCATCGAAGGCCTGGTGCATATCTCCGAGATGAGCGACGATCGGATTCAACATCCCCGTGACGTTCTGGCAGAAGGTGATACAATTAATGCACGGATCATACGGATTGACCCGTCCCGCAAGCGCATCGGCCTAAGTCTACGGAATTCTAGCGGTGACTCCGCTCCGAGTGATGAAGCAGAAGTCGATGCCGCGCCCACTGGTGATCGTGCTGAATAGATCGCATCGCGTTCGTTCAGTTCACACTGCGGGGCTACCCGGTGAACGAACGGAGCGGCCCCCAGGCCGCTGAAACTGGATTGAGCAGCACAACGAGGCGCAAGCCTGCTTATCAGGTGGTTTTTGCCCCTGCATGGAGCTACAAATGGGTGCATACGACAAAATGAGCCGTCGTGCCAAACAAGTCATGAGCTTCGCTCAAGAAGAAGCACGCGCTTTTAACCATCCTTACATCGGCACCGAGCATCTGCTGTTGGGCTTGATCCTCGAAGGTGAGGGAGTTGCAGCACGGGTGCTGGCCGAACTTGGTGTCACCATCACGAAAGCCCGCAACGCCGTCGAGTTTATCGTCGGCCACGGAGATGGTCCACGCCAGACAACCGAAGTTGACTTGACCGCTCGGGCCAAGAAGGTCTTTGAGTACGCGATTGATGAAGCTCGCAAACTCAATCACACCTACATTAGTACTGAGCATATCCTGCTCGGCCTCGTGCGTAACGCCGAGGGTGTCGCTACCGGGGTTTTAGAGATCATGGCCGTGAGCCTTGACCAGGTGCGTACCCAGGTGATGCGGATGATGCGGCAGGGAGTAGGCAGTGGTATGGCCGCTTCAAGTTCCTCAACCGGATCAGAACGTCAAAGTAAACAAAGTAAAACGCCCTATCTCGATGCGCTTTCGACCGATCTCACCGAGATGGCCGAAGCGGGCCGCCTCGATCCGGTGGTTGGCCGACAGGACGAGATCGAGCGGGTGATTCAAATCCTTTCGCGCCGCACCAAGAATAATCCGGCCCTGATCGGTGAGCCGGGCGTCGGCAAAACTGCGATCGCCGAGGGCCTGGCCCAGCGGATTATCGCCGAGGATGTGCCCGATTCGATCAAGGGCAAGCGGCTGGTGACGCTGGACATGGGCGCGTTGGTCGCTGGTACAAAATATCGCGGTCAGTTTGAGGAACGTCTGAAACGGGTTGTCGACGAAATCAAAGAAAGCCGCTGTATTCTGTTTATTGATGAGTTTCATACGATTATCGGCGCCGGTGGTGCCGAAGGCACACTCGATGCCGCTAATATTCTCAAGCCGGCGCTTTCGCGCGGGGAGCTCCAGTGTATCGGGGCCACCACGCTCGATGAGTTCCGCAAGTATATCGAAAAAGATGCCGCGCTGGAGCGCCGTTTCCAGCCCGTCATGATCGATGAGCCGACCGTTGAGGAGACGGTGGAGATTCTACGCGGCATCAAGAGCCGCTACGAGGATTTTCACCAGCTCCAGATTGAAGACTCGGCGATTTTGGCCGCAGCTACGCTCAGCGCCCGCTACGTCCCCGATCGCTTCCTGCCCGACAAGGCGATCGACCTGATCGATGAGGCCTCGTCACGGGTGCGGATGTATCGCTCGGCGACACCATCGGCCCTGCGCGATGCCCTGCGCGGCCTCGATGCAATCCGCAAAGAAAAAGATGCGGCGCTCGAGGAAGGTCAGTTCGATGTGGTCCAGGATCTGCGGGCACGTGAAGAGCGGATGCTGCAGCGCGTCGCCGACCTGGAAAGCGAAGAGCAAAAAACTCGTGGCAACGACAGCCGCGGCAAGCCCTACGTCACCGAAGAGGATATCGCCGAGGTCGTGGGCATGTGGACCGGAATCCCGGTCACCCGGCTGGCCGGCGAGGAGACCCAGCGCCTGATGAAGATGGAAGAGTATCTTCACGAGCGCGTCGTTGGCCAGGAAGAGTCGATCGTCACGATCTCCCGGGCCGTGCGCCGCGCCCGCGCCGGACTCAAGGATCCCAAGCGGCCAATCGGCTCGTTTATTTTCCTTGGCCCCACCGGCGTCGGTAAAACCCTGCTGGCCAAAGCGCTGGCTGAGTTTATGTTCGGCTCCGAAGATGCGCTGATCAAGATCGACATGTCGGAGTTCCAGGAGCGCTTCAACACCTCACGGCTGGTTGGCTCACCACCTGGCTATGTCGGCTATGGCGAAGGTGGCCAGCTCACCGACTCCGTCCGCCGCCGCCCGTACAGCGTGGTGCTATTCGATGAGATCGAAAAAGCTCACCCGGACACGTTCAATCTGCTGCTGCAGGTGCTGGAGGACGGCAATCTGACCGACGGCAAAGGCCGCCGGGTGGATTTCCGCAACACGATCATCATTATGACCTCCAACGTTGGCACCGAGCAGATTCGGCGCGGCTCGCGGATTGGCTTTGGCGGCTCACGCGGCGGCATCGATGAGGCCGACACCAGCAAGAAGGTCGACGACGAGCTGAAACGGCTGTTCCGCCCAGAATTTCTCAATCGGGTCGATGCACGGATCATCTTCCACCCACTGACCGATGCCGAGATTCGCAATATTGCTCGCCTGGAGCTCGATCGGGTCTGCAAGCAGTTGCTGGAACACAACATCAGGATGAGCGCAACGGATGAGGCGCTGGATATGCTGGCCAAGAAGGGCTACGATCCAACCTATGGCGCCCGCCCGCTACGCCGCGTTATCACCAACACCATTGAAGATGCGCTGGCCGAAGGCATGCTGCAGGGCCGCTTCACCGATGGTGACCACATTACGGTTGACGTGGATGAAAACGAGCTGCGGCTCCGCTCAGCCCGCGAGATCGACCCGCTGGCCGAGGACGAGGTCGAGCCAGAGGCCGAACTGGTCTAACAGCGCCCGTAGTTTTAACAACACCCCACTGCTCAAACAGTGGGGTGTTGTTCGTTTAGCCAAAAATTCCAAGCACGCTCAGCAATTATTGAGTGCATAGTTATTGCTATACTGGTGTGATTAAGCTCAACAGTACTGCTATAGCCACACTCAGAGCCGCTGACCTTGCCTCACCGAAGCTCAAGCCATTATTTGCCGGATCGCGGGAATACAGCCTGGCCCAGCCTGTCAGCATACTTAAAAGGATCGACGTCATGCGCCTTCGCTTCAGCCATTGGTTGCGCACTATCCCCGCCCCGGACCCCGCCACATATGAGGTAATCCTGTTGGTGCAAGGGCTTCTCTTTGGCATGCTGATTGCGCTTGGGCTTACCCTTGGGCTAAATATTGTCATTTTTGGCCCGGCGGCGCTGACTGCCTACGGCCTTGGCACAAACCTGGCTATTCAGGGATGCGTGGCGGCGGCTATTATCCTGTTGCGCCAGGGGCGCTCCCGCTGGGCGACCTGGCTGGTCAGCGGGGCCTTGTTAGCGGGATTAGGGCAGGCGCTGGCGAACATCGGCTTCCAAAACAGTGTGGGGATTCCGATTGGGTTTGTGATTCCAATCAGCCTTTCCGGGCTGGTGCTTGGGCGCCGGGCGCTGCTTCTGGTCAGCGCGAGCAGTATTGCTATCGTCGCCTGGGCGTCGTTTATCGACGTGGAGGCAGTCGCCGAGCCGGGACTTGTGGCAGCACGGAGCGGCTATGCCCCGCTGGTGGTCTTCAGTTTGGTGGTGGCCCTGTTTAGTCTTTTCCTGGACCGCTTTATTGGCGCGCTGCGGCGGGCGCTGGCAACCGAGGCCACCCATGTCAAGCAGGTTGAGGCCACCCGTGAGCATTTTGAGGTAACCCTGGCGAGCATTGGCGATGCGGTTATCACCACCGATCCGCTCGGCAAGGTGACCTTTATGAACCCGGTCGCCGAGACCCTGACCGGCTGGGGCCAGGCCGAGGCGATCGGCCAGCACCTTGACAGCGTTTTTCGGATTATCGATGAATCTTCACGCGAGACTGTGGAAAGCCCGGTCGCCAAAGTGCTCCGCCTGGGCGGCATCGTTGGGCTGGCCAACCACACCCTGCTGCTGGCCCGCGACGGGCGCGCGATTCCGATTGATGATAGCAGCGCACCAATTATCGGGCGGGCGGGCACCCTCGATGGCGTCGTGCTGGTCTTTCGCGATGTAACCGAGCGCAATCAGTCTGTGCAGGCGCTCGAGGCCAGCGAGGCCCGCTTTCGGACCATGGCCAACGCGGCGCCAGTGCTGATCTGGATGGCGGATCTCTCTGGGGGATGTTACTTTTTCAATCAGACCTGGCTTGACTTTACCGGCCGCAGCGTGAGCCAGGAGCGTGGCGATGGCTGGGCCGAGGGCGTCCATCCAGACGATCTGCAGAGCTGTCTGGCGATCTATCGAACCGCTTTTGCCGCCCACGAGCCGTTTCAGATGGCGTATCGGCTCAGGCGGGCCGATGGGGCCTATCGCTGGCTGCTCGATCACGGCGTGCCGCTCGCCACCGCGGCGGGGGAGTTTACCGGCTTTATCGGCTCGTGTATCGACATCACCGAGCGGAAGCTGCTTGAGGATCGGCTGAACATCCTGATCGAGGCATCAGGGAATGTGCTGCAGTCGCTGCACCGCGATGAGGTGCTGCCGGCCATTATCGAGCTGGGCCAGCAGCTGGTCGCCGCCGATGCCTATGGAATCTGGCGCCAGGATCAGGCCACCAGCGAGTGGCACGTGCTAGCTGCGACGGGGCTTTCGGAGCTATTTCAGCACGAAACTATTCGGACGCTGGGCAACACCCCGGTCAGCGTGACAGCGCCATGGCTGGTTCCCGATATTCAGCAGGAGCCGACCCTGGAGAGCCGCCGCGCCGTCTATGCCCGCGAGGGGATTGCGGCGCTCCTGATTATGCCGCTGTGTCTACACGGTGAGTACGCTGGCACACTGGTGTTCTACTATCGCCAGCCCCAGGTATTTGCCGACCTCGATGTGCAGGTTGCCAGCGCCCTGGCCAATCTCGCCGCCGCTGCCCTGACCACCGCCGAGCTGTACGAAACCCAGCATCTCCTGCGCGATCAGGCCGAGGCAGCCGAGCAGGAGCAGACGTTTCTGGCCAACGCCAGCGCCGTGCTGGCCTCATCGCTCGACTATCAGGCAACTTTAGGGCAGATCACCCGGCTGATGGTGCCAGCGCTGGCGGATTGGGCCGCCGTGTACATGCTCGAGCCCGATGGAACCGTGCGGCAGCTCACCATGCGCCATCAGGATCCCCACAAAGAACAGCTGGCGCTTGAGCTACAGGAGCGCTATCCGTTCGATCCAGCGCGATCAGTCGGGCTGCACGATGTGCTGGCCTCGGGCGAATCGCTGCTGGTGCCGGACGTTTCGGCGGCAATGCTGACAGCCAGCGCCAGTGATGCCGAGCAGTTTGGAATAATCCAGGCGCTGGAGCTTGCCTCGTATGGCCTGGTGCCGCTGGTGATCCGTGAGCGCACTCTGGGGGTGCTGACCTTCGCAACTACCGGGCAGCGCCAGGCGTACTCGCAGCAAAATCTGCCGCTTTTCCAGGCCATCGCCCAGCGGGTGGCCTTCGCCATCGAAAATGCCCGCCTGTACGCCGAGGCCCAGCAGGCCATCGCCATCCGCGATCAGTTTTTCTCGATCGCCTCGCATGAGCTTAAAACCCCCACGACCTCGATCCTGGGCTATGCGCAGCTGCTGGAGCGCCGCCTGCTGCGAACCTCCGAGCCGGATCAGCGCCTGCAGACCCCGCTCCAGGCGATTATGCAGCAGACCCATCGGCTGAATCGGCTGGTGCTGGCCATGCTCGACCTTTCGCGGGTGCAAACCGGCCAGCTGCGGCTGACCTGGGGCAGCGTCGATGTCGGCAGCCTGCTCGAACGGGTCGCCCAGGAGGCGCGCCTCAGCACCGATCGGCATACGATTACGGTGAGCGCAGCCGAGGAGCCAGTGATCATTGCCGGCGATGATCTGCGGCTGGAGCAGGTGCTCTATAACCTGGTGCAGAACGCGATCAAATACAGCCCGCAGGGCGGCCCGATTAGCTTGGCGCTGACCCTTGAGCCAGCCAGCGTCTCGATTGCGATCACCGACCGCGGGATTGGCATTCCGACCGCCGAGCTGTCGGGGCTGTTCCAACGCTTTTATCGGGCGACCAACGCCGCCGCCACGACGGTGAGCGGGCTGGGCCTGGGCCTGTATATTGTCCACGATATCGTCAGCCGCCACGGTGGCACGATCAGCGTGGACAGCACCGAGGGAATCGGCAGCACCTTCACCATCCAGCTGCCCCGGCGGGCGCCTGGGGTTAGGAATTAGGGTGGGGGAAACCGTTGATCCACGAAGGACACGCCACCCGCAGGCGGGTACCCGCACGAAGTTAAGGGTGTATTGTACCTCCTTCGTGATCTTCGTGCCCTTCGTCAATACCCTCGCCAATTAGGGCGGACTGGTCGCCGGTTGGCGCGGGTGAATCCGTCCAAGGCTCGTCACGGTGCGCATGAGTTCCGTGAATAAAACCGGATCAGGTTTTTCCGGAAG
>DAOTUS010000645.1:0-8553 GCA_034437415.1 Herpetosiphonaceae bacterium | reverse complement strand
CTCGGCCTTGCTCGGCCAGACCGTGCCGTAGATCCGCTGGAGCATCGGGCGCTTCTCATCGCCGCGCCAGTAGGCCCCCGAGACCCGCAGCAGCTTGAAGGCGTCGGGCTTGATCTCGCCCAGGTTTTCGACGTGCGGGCCTTTGCATAAGTCCTCGAACGTGTCGTGCTTGTACGTTGAGATAATCGTATCGTTGACGACCGCCTTCTCGCCGTACTCATCCTGGCCCTGCGCCAGCCCGTCGATCAGCTCCAGCTTGTAGGGCTGGTGCTTAAATATCTCGCGGGCCGCCTCCGCCGAGACCTCGCGGTAGGCGAACTCGTGCTTCTTCTGCACGATCTTGCGCATGCGCTTCTCGACATCCTTTAGATCGTCGGGCGTGAGCGGGCGCGGCAGCTCGAAGTCGTAGTAGAAACCATTCTCCACCGGCGGCCCGATCGCAATCTTGCCATCGGGGAAGATCTCCAGTACCGCCTGGGCCATCACGTGGGCCGCCGAGTGGCGCAGGCGATACAGCGGGTCGTTTTCAGCATTAACGGGAGCCATCTGGCCCTCCTTGTATAGTCATCGAATAATAATCAACCAACGGAATGCGCGCGCCTGCGCCGCCGATCACCAGCACGGGATCAGGTGGCGCGGCGGCTCGGCGGATTGCTGGACGGCGCGGCGGAACACGATTTTGCGCCCATTCTCACGATGGGGCACCTCCTCGAACAGCTCCCAGCCCTCGGCGCTCAGCTGCGCCTCCATCGCGGCCCGGTCGGGCCACTCGCGCTCTTCAACGACCCAGGGCGCCGCGCTCTGAGCCGCAGCATAGCCAATTAAATATTCCCACATGGTAAACCTCCAGCCTAATGCGTTGATAATTCTTTCGGTCGATCCGTGCAGTAGTGCCATCCGCGTCCAGAGCGATCACCCCCCTTCAATGCCATAAATCTTGCTACTTCTCGATATCGGCGACGATCTGGCCGGTCTGGACCGAGATCGCGGTAATTCGCTGGCCGTTGGCCGCCAGCTGGCTGTTGAGCTGGGTTTCCAGCGACTGGGCCAGCTGGTTCGCATCGAGGATGAAGCCCAGCGCGCCATCGATCCGTGGATTGACCACCACGACCTGGCCATCAGCCCCGATGGCAACGCCAGCAAACGCGGTTCCCTGCAGCCCATAGGCCGCCACGGTGGCCTGCATCTGGTCGGGGAGAAACAGCACCGAGGCGCGATCCAGCGGCGCGATCTCCTGGGGATTGGCGCGAATATAGTCGTTGACCTCGGCCTCGGGGATCACAACCTGGCCGCTGAAATCGTTCGGGATTTCCCCGCTGGCGCCGCCGAACTGCTCCTGAACCTGGCGATTGATCTGCTGGTCGAGCTGGCTGGCCAGTAAGTCGCCGGCCTGCTGGCTAAGGCGCGGCTTCAGGTACAGCAGTGCGCCCAGAACCAGCCCCAGAACCAGAAAAACCACCACCGTCAGCGCCACCAGACACCCAAAGAGCCACCCACGCCGCTTTGGGGCCGGCTGATACGGCTGATACGGCTGTTGCCTATAACTCATATGCTACACTCCCAGAAAATGAAGCGAAAGGCCGCCAAAGTCGTCTAAAAACAAAACACCCCTCATCCCGTACTGGGACGAAGGGTTCCTTCGTGGTTCCACCCACTTTCAGAGCTGCACGGCTGGTGCGGCTCCCTTGTGCTGCCCGCTATCGGGGGCAAAGCGCATCGGTCTACTGGCTTGCGCGTTCGGCGATGAACTCCGAGGTGGTATCCTGCATTCCGTGCCGTCTGCGCTCACAGTCGATGGCGCCGACTCCCTGGTGGTGGATGCTGCGAGGACATATCCTCATCAATGTCATATTCAGCTGTGCGAAATATGGTAGCACACGGCTGGCGGCGCGTCAATCGGCCCAGCGACGGAATTCAGGCCCACAGAATCAGGCAACGGTGTACAATTTAGGCTACTCAATTGTTTGATGAGGTGTGCCGATGCGAAAATCTCTCGCTGTTCTGCTCCTGCTGGTGCTGCTGGCGGCCTGTGGCGATAGCGGCAGCCAGCCGCTGCCGCCAATTGTGACCCCGGCGGCGGCCAGCCCGCCCACGCCAACCGCCGCGCCAACCACCAGCGCCGGCCCGCTCAGGCTGGATCTGGAGCCAGTCGCCACCGGGTTTGACCGCCCCACCTTTGTCGCCAATGCCGCCGATGGCAGCGGGCGGCTGTTCGTGGTTGAGCAGGCCGGGACGATTCGCACCACCGCTGGCCAGCTGTTTCTGGATATCCGCGAGCGGGTCAACGATAGCGGCAACGAGCAGGGCCTGCTCGGCCTGGCGTTCGCCCCCGACTTCGCCGCAAGCGGTGTGTTCTACCTCAACTACACCGCCACCAACGACGACAGCGTCACCGCCCGCTTCAAGCTCAGCGCCGACGGCCTGTCCGGCGACCCGCAGAGCGAGGAGGTGCTGATTCGGCTCGAGGATCCGGCCTCGAATCACAATGGCGGCATGCTGGCCTTTGGGCCGGACGGCTATCTCTACATCGGGCTTGGCGATGGCGGGGCCGCCGACGATCAGTTCGGGAATGGCCAGAGCCGCAGCACGCTCTGGGGCAAGCTCCTGCGCATCGATGTCAGCGCGCCGACCGGCTACGCCATTCCCACCGACAACCCGTTCGATCCCGCCGAGACCCGCCCCGAGATCTGGGCGCTGGGCCTGCGCAACCCGTGGCGATTTAGCTTCGACCGGGCGACTGGCGATCTGTACATCGCCGACGTGGGCCAAAATCGTTTTGAGTGGCTGCACTATCAGCCAAATGCCGACGCAGGCGGGCAGAACTACGGCTGGCCGATCATCGAGGGCTCAACCTGTCTGCGCGGCGATACCTGCGCCACCAGCGGCCTGACCCTGCCGATTGCCGAGTACAGCCACGACGGGGGCGGCTGCGCCATCGTCGGCGGCTATGTCTATCGCGGCGCCCGCTATCCGAAGCTGGTCGGCACCTACGTGTTCGCCGACTACTGTCTGGGCAAAATCTGGTCGGTGCAGCCGGATGGCGCTGGCTGGGTCACGACCGAGCAGCTGGATGAGCCGCTGCTGATCACGTCGTTCGGCGAGGACGAGGCGGGCGAGATCTATGTCGTCGGCCAGAGCGATGGTACGATCTATCATCTGACCGTGATCGACTGACTCCCGAGGAGGTGTTGGGTGTCCGAGCAGGCTCGACGGATCCCGCTTGCTGGCGTGCAGGCTGGACACTGGAGCGACGCTCCGCCCGCCAGCCCCCTGTTCCTGGGCGTCGCCGCCGCTGAAGCTGTGACCGCCGCCATTCTCGACGCCGTCCGCACCGCAGCCCGGCCACAGCCCTGCAGGGCATGGGCAAAGTCGAGATTTGGGCCAGTTTTGACGTGAAACACGTCCCCTCTCCCGCGGTCAGGGCGGGTGCCCTTTGGCCAGCGGTGGCCGCCGCCGCGGCCGGGGTGAGGGTTGACTTTGCCCATGCCCTGCACAGCCCTGCAGGCGCGTTGACACCCCTGGATCAATCTTATACAATAAACACCACTATTGAGTGGTGACAAATCCTGATTTTTTGATCAAACCACATAAGGAGGCCGAAGATGCCCTTCTATCATCGTCTAGGCACCATTCCGCACAAGCGTCACGTTCAATTTCGCAAACCTGACGGGTCGCTGTACTCCGAACAGGTGATGGGAACCAAAGGCTTCAGCGGGGTCGAGTCGATTCTCTACCATCACTATCCGCCGACCGCCATTCTGGCCGTTGAGGATCTTGGCAAGGTCGAGATTCCGCTCGAAGAGGAGGGCGCACTTCGCCACCGCCATTTTAAAACCGCCCAGATGCAGCCCGGCGGCGACCCCATCAGCGGACGCCGAATGTTGCTGGTCAACAGCGATGTGCGGATGGGGGTTGTTCAGCCAACCGAGGAGCAGAAGTACTTTTATCGCAATGGCGAGGGCGATGAAGTGCTGTTTGTCCACGAGGGCGAGGGCGTGCTGGAGACCTCGTTTGGCAATCTGCCCTATCGCCGGGGCGACTACCTGGTCATTCCAATCGGCACCACCTACCGGGTGAACACCGGCGGCGCGCCGACCAAAATGATGGTGCTGGAGACGACTGGCGAGATCACCACGCCCAACCGCTATCGCAATGAGCACGGCCAGCTCCTTGAGCACTCGCCCTTCTGCGAGCGCGACATCCGGGTGCCGCTGGAGATCAACGCCCACGATGAGCGCGGCGAGTTTGCCGTCCACGTGCGCGCCCACGGCCGCATGACCAGCCACGTCCTCGACCATCACCCGCTTGATGTGGTCGGCTGGGACGGCTACCTGTATCCCTACGCGCTGAATATCGAGGATTTCGAGCCGATCACCGGCCGGATCCACCAGCCGCCGCCGGTGCACCAGACGTTCTCCGGGCCGAATTTCGTGATCTGCTCGTTCGTGCCGCGCATGTTCGACTATCACCCCGAGGCGATTCCAGCGCCCTACAACCACTCCAACGTCGAGAGCGATGAGGTGCTGTACTACGTCGAGGGCAACTTCATGTCGCGCAAGGGCGTGGATATTGGCTCGATTACGCTACACCCCTCGGGGATGCCGCACGGGCCGCATCCTGGCACCGCCGAGGCCTCGATTGGCAAGCCCGCCACCGAGGAGCTGGCCGTCATGGTCGATACCTTCCGCCCGCTGTACATGACCAAGGCTGCGCTGGGTATTGAGGATGAGAGCTACACCTATTCGTGGATTCACAAGTAGGCGCCGCAGATGTATGCACGCTAAAACCGCAACGGCCTGAGCATAAACGCTCAGGCCGTTGCGGTTTTAGGGCATCACCCGATCCTAATGAACCTTCGACGCGATCAGCCAGACCACAAAAATCCCCGGAAGCCACCAGCCAGTGGCGATCAGCGTGCCAAGGCCGAGGATCCAGACCACCGCCTGCTTGGCCTGCCGCTGCTGGCCCCGGCTGGCGTGGTGGTTGTAGCTGCCCAGGGCGGTAAAGCCAAAAATCACCGGGATAAACAGCAGCCACCAGAGGTCTTTCAGCAAAAACAGCGCGCCCAGCCCAAGCAGGAGCCAGCCCCACCAGCTGCCCTGCTGGGAATGGCTGTGGCCATGATGGCCGTGGCGCCGCTGTGGGTGGCCATGCTGATGCGCCCAGGTCAATGTCGGCCTAGCTGGCGGCGGGACAACCGCAGGTCGCGGCTGGGCTGGCCGGGGCTGGGCTGGCCGAGCTTGGGCAGGGGCGGGCTGTGGCGCGGGCGCACGGCCAAGATCAACGGTCGCCCCGGTGATCGGCTGGCTGCCGCTGGGAATTGGCGCGGAATCAACCCGAATCCCACAATATACGCAAAAAATCGCCTCTGCATCGTTCGAGCGTTGACAGGTAGGGCATTGCATCGAATGTGCCACCTTTCCATTTACAGTAAAGGTAAAAACCAGCGGTCCGATTTTTACCGTATCAATACTACGCGCCGCGGTTTTCAAATGTTGCAAGTCTGGGGCGGGCCGGGCTGGGTTGGGGCTGCGGGTTTGATCGGCTTAGGCTTGGCGCGGCCGACCAGGGCGTTTCTCGTTCTGGGCTGACCTGAGGTATACTACACTGACCAGTATCCACACACGGAGAAACCCTATGATTCTCGTAGTGGACGATTCAGTCCTTATCCGATCGCTGGTCACTGCGGCCCTGGCTCAGGTGAATGTCCAGGTCTGTCAGGCCGACTCGAGCGCCTCGGCGCTGCGGGTCTGTGAGCGGGAAACCATCGACGTTGTGTTGCTTGATGTTGAGCTTGATGGCGAAAACGGGCTGGATATCTGTGCCAGGCTTAAAACCTGCGCCAAGACCGCCCAAATCCCAATTGTCCTGATGAGCGGCTATGCCGAGGACGAGATCGACGCACTTGGTATGACCTACACCCCCGACTACTATCTGCCGAAACCCTTTACACTCAACGAAATTCAATGCGTTGTTCAGCAAGCTTTGCGCCGTGGCTAGCCCACCGCCGGGGCTGGATCGCGGCGGCCGCTGGCGCTGGCTTTGATCTCTCTCCCGTTGTTTGGTATAATGCGCCGCACGCCTGGGTGGGTCGCATAGTTGGTCTAGTGCGCGGCACTGGAAATGCCGTAGGGTGTCAAAGCTCTCGAGAGTTCGAATCTCTCCCCACCCGCCACATCAAACGCCGAAAGCAAGCTGCTTTCGGCGTTTGGCGTTTAGGCAACTCGGGCGGCTCAGCTGGCCGCTGTGGTGTTGGGCAGGGTGATGGTGAAGGTGGTTCCCTGGCCGGGAGCGCTCGCCACCGCGATGCTGCCGGCGTGCAGCTCGACAATCGACTTGACGATCGCCAGCCCCAGCCCCGAGCCGCCGGTCGCCTGATGGCGCGAGGTATCCTCGCGATAGAAGCGCTCGAAGATATTCCCCAGATGCTCCGCCGCGATCCCGCTGCCTGTGTCGGCAACCACCAGCTGGCTGGCCTCCGCAGTTGTGTGGGCGCTCAGGGTAATCTGGCCGCGCTCGGGCGTGTAGCGCAGCGCATTGCTGATCAGATTGCGCAGCACCCGGGTGATCTGCTCGGCGTCGAGCAGGCTTGGGCTGGGGTTGGCGGCGGGCTGCACGCTCAGGGCCACGCCATGCTGCTCGGCGGCGTGCTGATAGGTTGCCGCGACATGCACCAGCAGATCGTTGAGGATAATCGGGCGGCGGTTTAGGGATAGCTCGCCAGCATCGGCCAGCGACAAGGTGTGCAAATCCTCAACCAGATGCAGGAGGATCTGGGTCTCGTCGTACAGGGTGGCGAACCGCGCCGGGGTGGGCTTCAGCACCTCATCGCGCAGCGCCTCGAGATAGCCCGAGATCACGGTCAGCGGCGTGCGCAGGTCGTGGGCGATATCGGCGGTCATCTGCTGGCGGAGCTGGTTGGCCCGCGCCAGATCGGCGCTCATGCGATTGAACTGCAGCGCCAGAATCCCAATCTCGTCCCGCGAGCGCACCCGCACCTGATGGCTCAGGTTGCCCCCGGCGATCTGCTGGGTGGCCAGCGTCAGCTCCTGGAGCGGGCGAATCATCAGCCGGGTTAGCACGGTCCCCAGGGTCAGGGCGATCACGATCACGATGGCCGTCGCCATGCCCAGCGCCCGATCGGTGCGGGCCAGATACTGCTCCTCGGCAGGGTTGCGAAACCCGCTCCGCTCCGGGGTCAGGATATAGCCAACCGTCTGCCCGGCGACCACAATCGCCACGCCCTGCGCACGCTCGCTGGCCGCAACGCTCTCGCCCATTCGATATGGCCCGGAGGGCACCACCACGCGACCGGCCGCATCGACGACGGCAAACAGATCGTTCTCTGGGCGACGGTAGGAGTTGCCTGGGGGGCCGCCGGGCTGATTGCCGGGGTTGCCGAAAACCGGCACCTGGCTCTTCATCCAGTGGTCCAGTCCCTCCCAGCTGCCATAGGTGCTGTAGTAGCTCTGGGCGAGGCTGACAACATTGCTGCGCCGCTGGTCAATCACATAATCGTCGAACTCACGCACCACAAACTGGCGAATAAAGAGCGCCGATAATCCGATGCCCAGCACGCTGGTGAGGAGAAAGGCGGCAATGAGCTTAACCCGTAACGAACGCATGGTTTCCTCGCAGACGCTGGCGCTTTAGTGGGGGCGGCAGCGATAGCCGACCCCGAAAACAGTTTCAATATAGCGTGGCTTGGTCGGATCGAGCTCGATTTTCTTGCGCACGTTGCTGATATGCACATCGACCGTGCGCTCGACCCCGTCGTAGGCATTGCCCTGAAGGCGCTCCAGCAGCAGGTCGCGGGAAAAAACCCGGCCTGGGCTTTCCAGCAGAATCGCCAGCAGCTCGAACTCCGATGGCGTCAGATCGACGGTGCGCTGGCCGACGGTCACAATTCTGGTCGTGCGGTTGAGCACCAGCTCGTCCAGCGTGAAGATCGTTGCCTTATCGCCGCTGGCGGCCTGGGTGGTCTCGAAACGGCGCAGCACGGCGCGCACGCGGGCCAGCAGCTCCTGCATGCCAAATGGCTTGGTCACGTAGTCATCGGCGCCGAGATCCAGCCCGATGACTTTATCGCGCTCCTCGATCTTAGCCGTCAGCAGGATAATCGGCACCTGATGCTCCTGGCGATAGCGTCGAATAAACTCGAAGCCATCGAGGTTCGGCATCATCACATCGAGCAAAATCAGGTCGGGCCGATCGATCGCGGCCAGCACCAGGGCCTGGCGGCCATCGGCGGCGGTGCTGACGGTGTAGCCATGCTCGGTCAGATACTCTTTGATCAAGGCGCGGGTGTTGGCGTGATCATCAACGACCAGAATTGTCGAGCCCATAGCTTCCCTCCATCGAGCAGCGGTTGGTTTGGCGCACAGCGGTAGAGTGGTGTTGTAGCCCTAGTATACCCGTAAGATATTTGGAATGTGTATAGTTTGACAATGTTAGATTAGGCCCATGGACACCATGTATGGCGTTCGCACCGACCTGCGCGATGACCGGGAAACCCAAAAAGCGCACGTATTCGCGGGAGGGACGCCATATATG
>DAOTUS010000644.1:0-2708 GCA_034437415.1 Herpetosiphonaceae bacterium | reverse complement strand
GGCTCAGCAGGCCGGATCCGGCGGCGCGGGCTAGCCGCTCGGCCTCGGCTAGCTCCTGGTCGGCGCAGGCGGGCAGCTCCTGGGCCAGCGCCCACTCGACCAGCGCCAGGCGGGCCTCGCTCTCGACGTTGCGCATCTGGCTGCTCTGGGCGGCCCGCAGCGCCGAGTCCAGGGCCGCACGGGCCTCCTCTGGCCGGGAGGTCGCCAGCACCCGGCCGAGCACAATCCAGCAGCTGGCCGCCCAGGCCGTGCGCCCGTAGCCCTCGGCCAGCGCGATCGCCTCGCGGGCCCAGCCCTCCAGCGTCGCCAGATCGGTATCGTGGGCGGCTAGGCCGATCTGCGCCAGCTCGCAGAGGGCCATACACTGGGCCAGAATAAACTGGCCGCGCCGGGCCGCGCTCAGGGCCTGGTGGGCGAGATCGCGGGCGAGCACAAAGGCGCCCTGCTCCCGGCGAATCGAGGTCAGGTGGCTGAGACCGTAGGCGTGATCCTGGGTCTCGGCCGGCAGCAGGCTCAGCCCCTGCTCCAGCCGCAGGCCCGCCTGGGCCAGATCGCCGCTGTAGAACAGCGCCCAGCTGGCGACCATATGCACCAGCCCGACGTGATGGGTGTTGCCGATCTCGGTCTGGATGCGCTCGGCGTTGGCGGTCAGCTCCAGGGCGGTGGCGATGCTGCCGCTGCGAATGTTGAGGTTGGCCAGATTGAGCGCCACCAGGGCGTGGTACTGAATATCGCCGCACTTGAGCGCGCAGTCCATCGCCGCCTCAAAAAACACCGTGGCCTCGCCGATGGCGCCCGCCTCCATCGAGGTGGCCGCCATCACATTGAGCGCCCGCGCCCGAATGCTGCTTGGCTCGGCCTGCGGGGTGGCGGCGAGGCGGCTTTGGAGCATGGCCCGCGCCTCGGCCGAGTGGCCGGTCAGGTGCAGCACAAAGGCGTGGCCGATTGCGGCCTCGGTGCTGGTCTCTGCGGTTGTGGCGATCTGCGCCGCCGCGATAAAGTGCTCCAGCGCCGCCACATGCTCGCTCTGCTTGTAGGCCAGCCAGCCCAGCCCGGACCGCCGTCGGGCCTCGATCTCGGGATCGTGGGCGGTCCACTCGGCGGCGGCGCTGAAGGCCGCCTGGGCGGCGACGTAGTGGCTTTGCTGATACTCGATCTCGGCCAGACGCAGCCAGACCTCCGCCGCCTGCGCCGCTGGGCCGCCCAGGCGTTTGAGCGCGGCGATCACCTTGGCGTAGGCCGCCCGCGCATCGTCGAGCGCCCACAGCGTGCGGGCGGCGGCGCCAGCCAGCAGCCCATACTCGACAAGCGCCGGATCATCGTCGGGCGTGCCGGTTCCGGCGCTCAGGTGGTGCAGCAGGACGGCGGCCGAGGCGGCGGGCTGGATCGTCTGGGCGACCCGGCCGATCGCGCTGTGCAGCCGCGCCCGGGTGTGGGGCGAGATCGACTCGGTCAGCACCTCGCCGATCAGGGCGTGCTCGAAGCGCAGCGAGCCATCGGGGTGCCAGCAGACAATCTGCTCCGCCGTCAGCTCGGCCAGCGCCTGATCGACCAGCGCCGGGGCCATGTGGCGGATCGCGCCAACCACGGCCGGGGTAAACAGCGTCTCGGCAATCGCCCCAACCTCGGCCACCGAGCGGGCCGCCGGGCTCAGGCGCCCAAGCCGCAGCTGGATGGCGTCCATAATTGCCGCTGGCAGCGCGGTCGCGTCGCGCTGGTCGCTGAAGGCCCAGGCGCGGGCCAGCTCGTGTAGGAAAAAGGGGTTGCCCGCCGCCCGCTGGATCAGGTCGTGGGCGGTGCGGGTGGGCAGCATCAGCCCGCCGATGACGGTGTGCAGCAGATGGGTGGCGGCCTCGGCGGGCAGGCCCTCCAGCGCCACCGGCATGGCCAGGCCCTGGCGCTCGGCGACGTGGAAAGCCTCGTGGAGCATCCCGTCGTCGTGAAGCTCGGCCGGGCGATAGCACACCACCACCAGCACGCGCACGGTGCTCATCCGCCGCAGCAAAAAGCTAATCAGCGCTCTGGTCGAGCTGTCGGCCCACTGGACATCGTCGAGCACCAGCAGCAGCGGCGCCCGCTCGGCCGCCGCCTCGAAGACCCGCAGCACGCCCAGGTGCAGCAGCAGCTCGCTGCTCAGCTGGCCCACCGCCGCCACGGCGTAGCTGGCGGGCAGTGCCGGCCCGAGCAGATGGGCCAGCGCCTGCTCGGCCAGCGAGTCCAGGCTCAGGTCGCTGCGATAGCGCAGGTAGGTTGAGAGCGCCTCGATGAACAGGCCATAGCTGGTGCTGCGTTCGTGGGGCGCGGCCGTGCCCAGCAGCACATGCCAGCCCTGCGCGGCCAGCCGGGCGCCCAGAGTGAGCACAAAGTGGGTTTTGCCGATCCCGGCCATCCCCGAGACCAGCAGCACCCGCCCGGCGCCCCGGCTGACCGCGCTGGCGACCACATCGGCGCTGTGGATCTGCTCCTCGCGCCCGAAGGTCACCGGGTCGGGCGGGACGAACGGCAGCGGGATGTGCAGCGGGGCGGCGTAGGCGAGCAGGTTCCAGCTGGCCAGCGGCAGGCTGATCAGCCGCCCGACCTCGACCGCCCGGGCAATCTGCAGCGTCTCCGGCAGCGGGTCGAGATCGAGGTCGCGCTGGAGGAGCTTGGTGAAGCGGCTGAACAGGCGGGCGGCGGCATCGCGGCGGCCGGCCATGCCCTACAGCAGC
>DAOTUS010000643.1:0-7755 GCA_034437415.1 Herpetosiphonaceae bacterium | reverse complement strand
ATTGAAATTGCCTCAGCAAAATCCAGATCGACTTTTAATTTCGCCGAGCCATTGCTATCACGGTGACACGACGCTCACGTCGTTGACGTGATGAATGGGAAATTGGCGAGGGTATTGATCGTAAAGAATTGAGCTACCTATCCAGTCGTTGGTGGGTATTTTGACAATGTTAGATTACACGGCAAAGGCGCAGGATTTTGGATGAAGATGGACGCTTGGTGGATAACGATTGGTGGATAACGATTGGTGGATAACGATTGGTGGAGGGACGCCATATATGGCGTCCCTCCCGCGAATACGTGCGCTTTTTGGGTTTCCCGGTCATCGCGCAGGTTGGTGCGAACGCCATACATGGTGTCCATGGGCCTAATCTAACATTGTCAAAGTATTCACTTTTTATTTGTCCACGAAGGGCACGCCACCCGCCCGCGGGTACCCGCACGAAGATAGTAAATATTGCGGTTCACTTATGGTTTGAATGCTCCAAGAGAAACTTTTTTTCGTGCGGGTGGCGTGCCCTTCGTGGATCAAGCCCTTCGTGCCCTTCGTGCTCTTCGTGGATTAAAACCTGAAAGTGCATTAGGGCGCGATCTCCAGCGCGGCCGCCATGACCAGCCCGGCCAGGCCGCCGCCGACGCTGGTGCCCTCGCCGCCGTTCTCCACCATCACGGCCACGGCATACTTCGGATCTTCGAGCGGGCCGATCGAGATGAACCAGGCGTGGGGCGCGCCGTGGGGGTTCTCGGCGGTCCCCGACTTGCCGCCGATGCTGACCCCTGGCACGCCGGCCACCGTTGCACCCGACCAGCCGCCCTCAACCACCGCCCGCATCGCCTGAAACATCCGCTGGGCGACCTGGGGCGTGAGCGGCTCGCCAATTTTCCTGGGCTTGGCGCGGAACAGCTCGCCACCCTCGGGCGTGGTGATCCGCTCGACTAGATAGGGCTTCATCATGGTGCCGTTGTTGCCGATCGCCTGGGTGATCTGGGCCATCACCAGTGGGGTGACGAGCAGCCGACCCTGGCCAAAGGCGGTATCGGCGTGCGCGGCGCGCTGCTGCCACCAGGTCTCGCCATCGTCGCCGCTGTAGAGGCTGCTTGGGGCCGACGGCAGATCGGTCAGGTCGCCATCCTCCGGCAGGTTGCCCGGCGTGTAGACGTGAAAGCGCTCGGCCTGCTCGGCCAAGAGGTTGCGATTATCGGCCTGGAGCCGCAGGCCGTACTGGGCAAACGCGGTGTTGCACGAGAAGGCATACACGCCATCAAGCCCATAGTCGGGGCCGTACTTCTGGACGATGTACTGCTCTTCGTCCTCGACCGCGTTGCGCACCGCAAACTCGGCGCTGACATTCGGGTCGGCCTCGAACCGATTGGGGCAGCTGATATCCTCGGGCTTGCCGACCTCGGGGTTGTTCAGCGCGGCCACGGCGGTCACGGTTTTGAACGTCGAACCAGGCGGATAGAGACCCTGGGTTGCCCGATAGATCAGCGGGCGGCCTTCGTTACCAAGCAGCCCGTTCCAGTACTCTTCGATGCGCGTATTTTCGGCGAAGCTATCCTCGGTATTGGTATCAAACGTGAGCTGGGCCGGATCAAATCCGGGGTTGCTGACCATCGCCCGAATCGCGCCGGTTTTGGCATCGAGCACCACCACCGAGCCAACCCGGCCCTGGAGCGCCTGATAGGCCCGATTTTGGAGGTCGGCATTGATGGTGAGCTGCACATTATTGCCGATCTGCGGCCGATTGAAGATTTGGTTTTGCAGATTGGCCCAGCTGTTGCCCTTCTCGCCGCTCAGGTAGGGGTCGAACTCGCTCTCAATCCCCCACAGCCCATAGCGGCTGCTGACAAAGCCCAGAATATGCCCAAAGCCGTTGATATCATACTTTGCGCCGATCGGGTAGGTGCGGTGCGAGAAATTGTTCTCGGTGACGACGTTCTCCGCCAGCACCGCGCCCTGGGCGTCGAAGATGGTGCCCCGTTTGACTTTGCCGCCCGCCAGCACCGGCCGCGGGTTGCTGGTAATGTTGCCGGCGTCGTCGGTCACGGTGCGGTTGTAGATTTCGCCCGCCTTGACCACCTGGAGGCGCAGCAGCTGGACGGTGAGCATGGTGAAGCCAATCAGCAGCACCAGGGCCAGATTTTGGGTGCCGTTGCTGATGCCGGTGGCCCGCTGGGAGCGAATCGGCCAGACCGCAAAGCCGCCCAGGAATGTTGCCGCCCACAGGCACTGCAGCCAGCGGGTCTCGTCGGCCAGCGGCGACATGCCATACACTATCAGCCCAACGGCGGCTAATCCGCCCAGAATTTTCAACGATCGTAGCATTTGTCCGCCTCCTGTAGTCCAACTCACTGCATTATAGCATTTTGCTGTGGGCGGCTGGGGCGGCTGGGGGCCTGCGCTCACCGAGGTTTGGGCATCAATGGCGCTCTGTGGATCCATCCAAATACGTTTTCTGATCCTGAATCCCCGATCTCCAATCACTGCTATAGTAGGTCGATTAAGCATTGTGTGAACCGCTGATCGATCCGTTGGCTGAGCCTGTCGAAGCCAAAACTCTGGGCTTCGACAGGCTCAGCCAACGATCATTAATTCACGGCTGCGTGCGCTTCCAGGCTGATTGAGGTTTTTTATGAAACAAAGTGGTGTGGCGTTGTCGCCGTGGCTTTTTCTGCTGGCGCTGCCGCTGGTGGCGCTGGTGGCCCTGCCGCTGGCGGCCCTGCTGCTGGCGACTCCGCCGCTGGTGCTGGTGCGCATGCTTGGGCGCTTTGAGGTGGCGCAGGCGCTGGGGCTGAGCCTGGGGACAGCGCTGGCGACCACGCTGCTGGCGCTTGGCGGCGGGCTGCCGCTGGCGCTGCTGCTGGCGCGGCGCAGCTTTCGCGGCCGCCGCCTCCTGCTGACGCTGATCGATCTGCCGACCGTGCTGCCGCCCTCGGTCGCTGGCCTGGCGCTGCTGCTGACCTTCGGGCGGCGGGGCGTGCTGGGGCCGCCGCTGGAGCTGCTGGGGATTCAGGTGGCCTTTACGGTCTGGGCGGTGATTCTGGCCCAGCTGTTTGTCTCGGCGCCCTACTTGATCAAAAACGCGCTGGTTGGGCTGGCCGCCGTGCCGCGGGAGCTGGAGGAGGCGGCGGCGCTGGATGGCGCCAGCGGCTGGCAGACGACGCGCCTGATCCTGCTGCCGCTGGCCTGGCGGGGAATTGTGACCGGCATCGCCCTGACCTGGTCGCGGGCGCTGGGCGAGTTTGGCGCGACGCTGCTGTTTGCCGGCAATCGCCCTGGGCGCACCCAGACCATGCCGATCGCGGTCTATCTGGGCTTTGAGGTGAGCCTGGAGCAGGCGGTGGCGCTGGCGGTGATTCTGCTGGCGATCTCGGTGGCGGTGCTGGCGCTGCTGCACAGCCTGGGACGACGCGATGATGACCCGCCTGCTACTCCTCGCTGATCAGATACAGGCGATTGTCCTCGACCCGATACAGCAGCGGCGCGACCTGGATTTTCGGGTAGCGCAGGCGCAGACGTTTCGACTCGCTCAGCACAAAATCAATCTCGTTGCCGATCTCGTACATTGATGCAAAATGGGTAAAGTGCTGCTCGGCCCACTCGGCATCCCAGCCGGCCCGCTCGACCAGGCCGTTGATGAAGGCCTCGCGTTTAGACATCAGATTCACCATGCCACAGTTGTTATGCCCGATCAGCGCGATGGATGCGACCTCGCCGACCGCGATGGCATACGAGACCTTAAACTCGCTGTAGCGCAGATTGGCGCCGCCGGCCCGAATAATATAGGCAAAGTTATCGGGAATCAGCAGATGCTTGCGGTGGTCCATACACATCCCAATTAGCAGCTTGGCCTTGGTGTAGGCATCCAGAGGGCGTTCGAGGTTGTGATACTCCAGCAGCAGGCCAATTGAGGTGTCCTGATACTCCGCCGGAATATCTTCAGAGCTCATGATTTTACGTAAACGTTCCATAGCGTAGCAGTTCTCCTATACATTGATGCTCAGCGATTCCAGCCTTGAGGTCCCCAGCACAATATCCAGCGGCTTCAGACGGTAGCCAATCCGCGCCAGCTCGGCCTGAATGTCGGCGCTGCTGACGGCATCCCCGGTGGCCTTGTGGGTCATATTCAGCACCACACCATCGCTGAAAAACCACTCCAGCGGCAGCTCATCGATGGTCTGCGCCCGCTGGCCCTGGATCTGGCTGTTGTAGTGCCAGGGCGCGTCAACGTGGGTGCCAAAGCGGGTCAGCGTCTCGGTGGCCCAGCCCTCCTGATCGCGCAGCAGGCTGGCGGGCACACCCAGCAGCGCCTGGATCTGGGCGGCGCCGCTCTGGTGGTCGTTGTAGGTGATTTCGGTGCGGAGAAACTCGGGGATGGCGGGCGCGCTGGGGCTAATCGTCGCAGAGAGATCGATCATCGGCATACTATCACCTCTATTCTGGGAGAGCCATAGACTAGCGACGATTGTAGCATACCCGCCAGACTCCGCCGAGCGAGGTCAGGCTAGATCTGGCTGGGGAGGGTGCTGTCGTATTCCCAGGCGATCACGGTGGCGCTGTCGCGGCCCTGCTCGTGGTGGACGCGCCAGAGGGCCAGGTCGATGCTGCCCTGGACTGTCGAGGCGGCGGTGGCGAAGGTGTCGTAGAGCGCCGCTGGGGCTTCAAACGGGCGGGTGCCACACTCGAGCAGGCCATCGGTGGCGAGCAAAATAATGCTCAGGCCAGGGCGCAGCTGGCGCACTCCGCTGGTAAAGCACGGCACCGGCAGATCGAACGTGTTGATATGGCCGATCCACTCATAAAAGTGCCGCTGATTGAGCGCATACTCGCCCAGCCGAGCGTAGCTGGGGTGGAAGATGTAGGCCACACAGTCGCCGACCGCGAACCACCAGACAAAATTATCTTTGCGCGCCACCAGCAGGCACGAGGCCTCGCCGTGGACCTGGGCGCACTGGATGCGAAATGAGGCGGCGCTGAAGATGCTGACCAGATAGTTTTGCAGCCCCGCAAAGGCCACCCCGACCGGCTGGGCCAGCAGCTCACGGATGACGGCCTCTTCGGACGCCACGGTCTGGAGCAGCAGCGCCGCGCTTTGGGGCGAATAGTGGGCATCGATCACCATCGCCCACTCCCACCCGCCATCCTGGTCGTACCAGAGCAGGGCCGCATCTTCGTTTTTATGCGCCCCGACGCTGCTGCAGCCGCCGTAGCAGCCTAGCTCCATCGGGCCGTGGCGGGTCAGGTGGGGAATATCGAGATGCAGCGCGTCGGCGCCGAGCCAGCTGAGCGAGGAAGATACACGTATCAATGGGTGTCCTCAACTAACAATGATGGTGAGCGAGCCGCTCAGCGCTCTTCGGCGGCGCCAAACAAGCGATAGTTCAAGGCCGGAAAAGGGTTATCGCGCTCCTTTAGCTCGGCGAACTCACGGGCTGCGAGCGGCAGCAGCACCTCGTCCTGGGCCAGCTCAAGCAGGCGGGCGAAGCGGGCCAGATGGGCGGCGCGCCGGGCCTGGGCATAGGGCGCGGCGCGATCCTGCCAGCGATCCCAGTCGCCCGACTGGGCCAGCAAAAGCTCCCGCGCCGCCTGATTGAGCACCTGCTCGCGATCGCCGTAGGTGCGCGGATACTGCTCCACCACCGCCTGCAGCTGCCGGAAGGCGTCGGCCAGCACGGGGTCGTGGGCCTGGCTCGGCTCGGCGGTCGCCAGCACTGTGGTCGGCGGGTGGCGCTCGATCAGGGCGCTGGGGAGCTGCAGGCGCAGGGCGGTGGATTTATGCAGCTCTTCAATCACGGTGCGCAGCCACAGCCCCCCTTCAAACCAGCCACTGCCAAACAGCTCCAGATCGCTGGCAACCACCAGTGGCCCTGGCGCGGCATCTGCGGGCGTGGCGCTGGCCATCTCTTCGGCCAGCGCCACAAAATGGCGGGCGTGCAGGCGGGCGCGGGCGTAGGCGTGGAAAGGATCGTAGGGGGCGCCAGATCTGGTCAGCGTGCCGTCGCCAAGCGGTGCGGTGGCGCTGGCCCGATACAGCAGGTCGCCAGGGTAGCCCAGGCTGGTCGAGGCGATATGGTTGAGCAGGCGCGGATCGGCGCTCAGGCCCCAGGTCTGGCGGGCCTGGTCGAGCCAGTAGCTGGTGGTCAGCGGCTGGCCGGGGTTGGGCGGCGCCACGACACCGCGAATCCCCAGCGGCGGCAGCAGCTCCAGCAGCTCAGGCGTCAGCGGATCGTCGGCGGCCCACAGGATGGTTGGGCGCTGGCCCAGGTTGCGCATAATGTTGATCAGGCCGATCTCCAGCTGGGCGCGCACGATCACTCGGTCGTGTAGCTGCGGCACGATATGGGTGGCGGTCTGGCCGAGAATCTCGATCACCCCGGCCTCGGCCAGGCTGCGGGTGGCCGTCACGAGGTTGCGGCCCCACTGGCGCTCGAAGATGTGGAGATTGCGGCGGTGGAACTGGGCGTAGAACTGGGCCAGATAGGCGCCATGCTCATCGCGGCGCTCCTGACTCTCGCGAACCCGCTGATCGGCCAGGCTAATCGCCTGCTCCAGGCTCTGGACAGTGTGCTTTTGCACCACCGGGTCGGCGAGCTGATCGAGGAGCAGCGGGCTGAGCGCCAGACCGACGCGCACATTCGTCCCGCGATCGACCAGATCGTACAGGCCGGTCAGCATGGGCGCGTAGCTGTCGGCGATCAGGCCGTGGAGCGGCTCCTCGCCGGCCGCCGAGCGCCCAGCCTGGCGCACATACGGGGCGTGGCCGTGCAAAATAAATGCCAGCCCAGCCTGGGGCGCCGTATGTGGGGGGCTAGTCTTGAGCTTTGCCATAGCGTGAGCGTGAGCGACGACGGTGCCACCGTCGTCCGACCGGCTGAGCGGTCGGGAGGGCTAATTTACGCAGGGCGCGCTCGTGGCTGACCATCTCGGTGCGGCCTTTCCAGCGCGGCAGGGTGGTGAGCGCCAGGATGAACAGCAGGGCGTAGAAGCCCAGCACGATCAGGATCATCAGCTTGCCGCTAAATGGCCCCAGCGCCGCATCATAGATAAAGGTGTTCAGGCGCGTCTGCCCCGCGATCTGCGGGTGGATCATCAGCTTGAGGAACCAGACAAACAGGAGGAAGATGAAAATTGCCATGTAGTTGTGGCGCAGCCGCCGCCCAAGCGCCTCCAGCGGGGTGATTTTGAAGTGCGGCGTGGTCATATCGCAGATCAGCAGCTTGTGCCAGTACTGATCGACCGCCAGGGTGTTCTGGCCCAGCAGCGGGGCGTAGAAGTCGGTCTCCAGCAGGCGCACCCAGGTGGCCCAGAGGTCGTAGTAGCGAAACCGCCGCGCCTCGATAAACCAGAAGCCGATGCAGAACACGATGGTTAGCAGGATGATGGCGTGGTGGTGAAGCAGGTTGCTGAGGGCAAAGCTGGAGGCGGTGCCGGTGATCGTGATCGCCCAGTTGGTCGGGGTGTCAATTCGGGATCGCCACGTGACCGCACGGTCCATCAGGCCACGGTACAGATGGACCATGATTGCCGGGGTCGGGGCTTGTTGGGCGGAACGCGAAGGTCGCATATATCACATATCTCCGCTTTTCATTATAGCCTTGCCTGCGATGCAGCGCAAGGCGGCGGTTGGGGAGGCCAGGGCTTATGCAAAGTCAGCCCTCTCCCCGTCCGCTCCGCGGCCACCCCTCTCCATCGCGATGGAGAGGGGCCGGGGGTGAGGTCAAAATCTGGCCGCGCCAATGGACTTTGCACATGCCC
>DAOTUS010000642.1:0-47537 GCA_034437415.1 Herpetosiphonaceae bacterium | reverse complement strand
CTGCTCCATTCCCCGCCGGGCCAGCTCATTAGCGGGGTTAATCGCCAGCACGCGCTGCAGACAATCGCGTTTCTGCTGCAGCGTATCAACCAGGCCGCTCATCCACAGCCAGGCGGTCTCGTGGTGGGGGTTGTGGCGCAAAACATTCTGTAGATGCTGTCGAGCGACATCGCGCTGCCCCAGTTTGGCGGCGGCAATACCTTGGGCGAGCTCTTCATCAAGGGCGGTCATATCTCATCTCCAAACATCTAGATCGGGGTGATGGGCCAGAGTCTACCCGTGCGCCACCTGGCGATGGTACTCGGCCTCTTGCCCTTTACCAATTTTCTCGTAGGCCTGGGCCAGCTTGCGGTGCAGCATCGAAATGTGCGAGCCTTCTTTCAAGGCCCGATCCCACTGGCGTGCCGCCGCTTCCCAGCGCTCGGCCATCGCGTAGCGCTGCCCCAGACCTTCGTGATCGATCCCCTCGGGCACAAAAATATAGTGGCGGAGCCCTTCCCCACACGGACAGCGGGTGGTCTCCCAGAGGTTGATTGGTTTATCACACGAGGGGCAGCTCAGAATCACGTTTTCACCACACGCGGTGCAGTCAAGCAGGTTTCCATCGGTCTGGTCCTGACAAAATGGGCAGGTGACCGGCAGCCCGACCTGCACCCCAGCGGCTTGATCGTGCGCCGGGGCCGCCGGATTGGCGCTGGCGGTCTGGGCGTCAAGCGCCACAATCCCCCGCTGGGCGACTTCATTGCTGGGATTGATGATCAGCACACGCACTAGGCAGTCGCGCCGTTGGGCTGGCGTCTCCAGAATGCCGCTCATCCACAGCCAGGCCAGCTCATTGCGGGTATTGATGGTAATAACCTGGGTCAGCAGCTCGCGCGCCCGCGCCCGATCACCAGCTTTCGCTGCCGCCATGCCTTCTGCCAGCAGCCGCGTTTCCTCCACGGTGGACATAGATCCTCCTCGTGTTAGCGTGCTTCAAGGGCAATCCACCCACCAATATCGGTAGAGACGGCTGCCTGGGCGTTCTGGCTGTGTTCGTGTAGTTCACCTGCATGAAACGAAGAGCGCACAAATGGGCCAGCAAATGTCGCTCGAAAACCTAACGTCTGACCATAGGCACGATAGACATCGTACTGCTCAGGTGGCACATACTCGGCCACCGCGACGTGCTGAAGCGAAGGCTGCAGATATTGACCGATTGTGAGCAGCTCAACCCCCACCTGGCGCAGCTCGCTCATGGTGCTACAGACTTCAGCAGGTGTCTCGCCCAGACCCACCATCAGGCCGGATTTGGCTTGAATATGGGGCGCATATTCCCGACAGCGGGCCAGCAGCTCCAGCGAGCGGTCGTAATCACCCTGGGGCCGCACAGCATCAAACACGCGCCGTACGGTTTCGATATTGTGATTGAGCACATCAGGCTCGGCATCCAGCACCGTTTGTAGGGACTCAGGACTACCTTTAAAATCGGGGATGAGGACTTCGATCTCGGCCCCCGGCAGACGCTGACGAATCGCCTGAATCGTGCGGGCAAAATGGCGGGCGCCGCCATCCTTAACATCGTCGCGGGCCACTGCGGTCACGACAACATAGCGCAGGTTGAGCCGGGCGGCAGCCTCAGCCACATTGCCCGGCTCAAGCGGGTCGAGCGCGAACGGCTTGGCGGTCGTCACATCACAGTAGTGGCAGCGGCGGGTACACCGATCGCCGCCAATCATAAATGTGGCGGTGCCACGACCAAAACATTCGCCGATATTGGGGCACGCGGCTTCTTCACAGACCGTGTTGAGATTAAGATCGCGCAGCAGCTGGCGAACTTCGCGCAGCTCCGGGGAAAGCACACTAGGTTTACGCAGCCATTCTGGTTTTCGCTGACGATGAGGCGTGGCGGGCATACACAAATCCTTGGCAAGTCAGAAAAGTGAAGTCAAAAATCAGCCATTAGAATTCAGTAAATCCAAACTAATCGCGTTCGATTCCCGACTTTCTGCGCCAAGTATAGCACGAAACAAGCGTGGTTGTGCTTAGGGCCGTGTGCTATAATTTAAGCTAAATTAATTGAGTAGATTGAGCGGATCATGGCTAAACAACGCACAATTTTTGTCTGTCAACAATGTGATGCCCAGTTTCCCCGCTGGATGGGACGCTGTACTGAGTGTGGAACGTGGGATAGTTTGGTTGAGCAGGTCTCGGCCAAGCCTACGCAGGCCAGCGCACGGGTCGGGCGCGGCAGCGGCAGCAGCAATCAGCCGCTGGCACTACCAGCAATCGTAATGGGCGATGTTGAGCGGCTGCCGGTGCGCGGGGTTGAGTTTGGCCGCGTGCTCGGCGGCGGCATCGTCCCAGGCTCGGTGGTGCTGGTTGGCGGTGAGCCTGGCGCGGGCAAAAGCACCCTGCTCCTGCAGGTCAGCGCCGAGTTTGCTCAGGACGTTGGCGCGGTCCTGTATATCTCCGCCGAAGAGTCGCAGCAGCAGATCAAGCTGCGGGCCACGCGCCTGGGCCTGCTCCCCGACGAGCTGTATGTACTCTCCGAGACCAGCCTGGATCTGGCGCTGGCCCATATCGAGAAAATGCGCCCGCGCCTGGTGATTGTCGACTCGATCCAGACCGTCTACAGCGAATCTGTAACCTCCGCCGCCGGCAGCGTCTCACAGGTCCGCGAGGGCGCGCTCCGGCTCCAGCGGCTAGCCAAAGAAACCGGCACCTCGATCTTTCTGGTCGGCCATGTCACCAAAGAGGGCGCGATCGCCGGGCCACGGGTGCTGGAACATATCGTTGATGTGGTACTGTATCTTGAGGGCGACCGCTTTCATCAGTACCGCCTACTGCGGGGGGTCAAAAACCGTTTCGGCTCGACCAACGAGGTTGGGGTGTTTGAGATGACCCAGCTAGGAATGAACGAGGTGCTCAACCCATCGCTGGTGTTTTTGGCCGAGCGCAGTGCTGGCTCACCAGGATCGACCGTGGCGGTCACGCTTGAAGGCACCCGCCCGCTGCTGATCGAAGTCCAGGCGCTCACCAGCCATACCGCCAACGCCCAGCCGCGCCGCACCGCCAACGGGTTCGATCAGAATCGTCTGGCGATGCTGATCGCAGTATTATCCAAACGGGTTGGCATTCCGCTGTTCAACCAAGATATCTATGTCAACATCGTTGGCGGGCTGAAAGTCAACGAGCCAGCGGTCGATCTGGCGGTGGCCATCGCGATCGCCTCATCGTTCCGCAACCAGCGGGTTGACCCGGAGATGGTTCTGGTGGGAGAGATCGGCCTCTCTGGTGAGCTCCGCTCGGTCAGCCAGCTCGAGCGCCGCCTGAATGAGTCGGCGAAACTCGGCTTCACCCGGGGAATTGTGCCGCAGATCGAGCCGCTCCCTCAGGTTGGCGGGTTTGAAACTCAGGGGGTCCGCTCGCTGAGCGAAGCGGTGCGCGGTGCCCTGGTTGGCGCACCCAGCCGTTCGCCTGGCGAGCCACCAGAAGACGAGTAATCTGCGCAGTCGACAATCGGCAATCTGGTTGCCGACCTGTTTGTAAGGAAAGTGTATGTCCGAAATGCTTGAAAGACGCTTTGCACCCCGTAAACGCTTAATTAGTCTTGATTTTTGGGTGAGAATTCTAGGAATGTTTGGTCTCGGCTATCTCGGATGGTGGTTCGGCAGTCGAGTTTCCTCTGAGCCGCGCACCGTCGATGAACTGCGGGCGACCTTGCTACTGGCCTTATCGGGCGCTGGGGTCGGGCTGATTATCACCCATCGCGTTATTCTTGACCCAATTCGGGACCTGAATCGCCGTTTGCGCGGCACAAATATCTCCGATCTGGTCGCCCTGGCAATTGGTGGCTTTATTGGCACAATCTTTGGCGCACTGCTCACCATCCCGCTCAGTCAGCTGCCAGGAGCGCTCGGCAGCTACCTGCCGGTCGTCGTGGCCGCCCTAGCAATTTACTTTAGCTCCATCGGGATGCTGGGCCATAAAAATGAGCTGATCACCTGGTTCCAGACCTTACGGGCGCCAAAGCGCCGCGCCCGCAATGAGCTGCCAACCTTTGGCCGGGCCTGTCTGGTCGACACCAGCGCGATTATTGATGGGCGGATCTCGGCGGTCATGCACAGCGGCTTTTTGGATAGTGTGCTGATTGTACCCCGCTTTGTGCTCAACGAGCTCCAGCTGCTCGCCGACTCCAGCGATGATATGAAGCGGATGCGCGGACGCCGCGGTCTGGATCTCTTGAATGAAATGCAAAAAGATCCCTTAGTCACAATTGAGATTACCAGCGATGACGTGAGTGGCGTGCGCGGGGTTGACCAAAAGCTGGTGGCGCTGGCGATTCAGCAGAGCCGGGCGCTGATTACCAACGACAAAAACCTAAGTCAGGTGGCCGAGCTCCAGGAGATCCAGGTGCTGAATCTGAATGTCCTCGCCGACGCCGTCCGCCCGCCCGCGATCGCCGGCGATATGATGATCGTCAATATTCGCGAGGAGGGCCGCGAGCGCGAGCAGGGGATCGGGTATCTGGACGATGGCACAATGGTTGTGGTTGAAGATGCCCGCGATCGCCTTGGCGAGGATGTGCGGATTGTGGTCAGCCGGGTCTGGGCCAACGACCGTGGCCGAATGGTATTCGGGCGGATTATGGGCAGCGCTGGCGCTGCCTTGCATGGGGCGAAACCGTAGTGCGGGCGGTGATTCAACGGGTCCGCGAGGCGCACGTCGTGGTTGAGAATGCAGTTGTCGGGGCGATTGGGCCGGGACTGCTGGTCTTTCTGGCGGTAACCCACACCGACAGCGCCGCCGAAGCCCGGCGGCTCGCCGATAAAATTATTGGCCTGCGCATCTTTCCCGATCAGGCCGGGCGCTTTGATCGGGCGCTGGCTGAGGTTGGCGGCGGGCTGCTGGTTGTCTCGCAGTTCACCCTGTATGGCGATACGCGCAAGGGTCGCCGCCCTTCATTCACCGCCTCAGCCCAGCCCGAGCACGCCGCGCCGCTGATTGATGTCTTTGTCCAGCAGGCCCAGGCCGCCGCCATTCCAACCGCCTGCGGGGTCTTTGGCGCCCAGATGGATGTCCACCTGCTGAATGATGGGCCGGTAACGTTGATTCTTGACACCGCCGACTGGAGCGCCGAGCGTGGCTGAGCTGACGCCCGAAGAGCGCCAGGCGCTGCTCGGCCGACTTGCCCAGCGTATTCATGGCTGGCATTTAGGCGGCCCAGCGCAAGTACTATTTGGACTAGGACAGGGAGCCAGCGTTGTGACCAGCCATCTCCTGCTCCTGCTCCAGCCACTGACCCCATTTACAGCGCTGCGACAATCGCTGGGACTCTATGCGACAGCCCTCGAAGACGACGAAAGTTGGCAAGCATTAATTGAGCATTTAAGGGCATTGGAAAGTTGACAAAGCCAGATCAATGGGCTACACTCAGCCCAATTCTTACCGCTTTGGATACAGCTTTGCTGCTAGTGAGGAACCGAGCGTGTCATTATTTGAATTACTGATCGCCTTCCTCATCCTCACGTTTGCAATTGCGCTGCCGTTTGTCTATGCACACATGGTAACCGGAGGTCGCACGATTGAGCGGCGCCCTCTGCCTGCGCTTGATGAGCTTAATGCGGCGTTGGCCCGTGCGGCTGAAACCGGCCAGCCAATCCATCTATCGCCTGGTGCAGGCGCCCTCCATGGCACAGCCGTCGATCCTGAGTCGCTGGCCGGTCTGGTGCTGGCCCAACGAGTTGCCAGCGCCGCTGCCCGGCGCGGAGCCACCATTATGGCCTCAAGCGGTGACGCCGTATCCCATCTGGCTCTCCGCGGCATGATTCGAGTCGCCTATCGAGATGCGGGCTACAGCGAAGATTATCAGCCTGATACCATTCACCTGTACGCCGATCACGATCCACATGCCTTTGCAGCCGGGCTAAGCAATCGGTATGTGTCGGAGACGATGGAAGCCAGCGTTACGGTTGGGGCATTTGGCGAAACCTATCTGTTGGCAGGCGAACAAGGCCGCCAGCACCAGATCCCTCAGGTTGCCGGTACTACGAATCCAATATCTCTAGCCGCCGCAATCTTAACCGCCAATGGCACCTTACTTGGTGAAGAAATCTATGCTGCTGAAGCCTATATTGCCCCAACACCACTTGGGATTGCCCGCCTCCTCACTCACGATGCGATCCGATTCCTGCTGATCACCATCATTGTTGTGGGACTAATTCTCGTGTCACTCCAAGATTTCGGTATTTTACCTGACTCATTTCAATTACTGCCCACCAGATAGAGGAATGTTGGATGCGTCAATTACAACAACTGCTCCGTGATCCTAAACGCCTGTTCCCAATTGTGATCGGCAGCTTTGCCGGATTTCTTGTTTTAGCTAGTCTGTTATTCCCCCAGTCTGCCGGAATCGAACGTAGCAGCAGCGAGATTTTGCGCTGGGTGGCAGTCGTGGCGGCATTTGCCCTGTTGGTGGGGGTGATCAACGTTATCGGGCAGCATCTTGGTCGTTTACGCTCCGGCGATAAACGCTGGCCCTATAGTGTGGTTTTGCTGATTGGCTTTATTCTGCCGCCAGGAATTGCCCTATACGGTTACTTTGCCGAAAATGCGACTGACGTAGCCACTGTTGGCTTATTTCAGGATGTGGTACAGTGGGTGTACACGCCACTAAGTATTAGTTTGTTGGCCTTGCTGACTTTTTTTGCTGTCAATGCTGCTATTCGGGCGCTTGGCAGCGGTAATCGTGAAGCAGTCGTCGTCGTAGTTGTTGCCGCGCTAGTGCTATTTGCGCAGATTCCAGCACTGATCGGTGTGCCTTTTCTCGGCGATACGATGGCCTGGGTGCAGAACTATTTTGCCCTGGCCGGTTTACGTGGTCTGGCATTTGGTGCCGCAATTGGCGCAATTGTGGCCAGTGTTCGTATATTACTAGGGCTTGATCATCCCTATTTGGATCGCTAGGAGGCGGCCTCAATGTATTGTCCTCAATGTGGCACGCCGAACAGCGCCGACCGACTTTTCTGTACGCGCTGTAATGCCCCACTTGCCCCGACGAAGGGCAATGATGATGACTCGTTGCCGCCGTGGTTGCGTCAACTGGATCAGCAGACACCCAGTGCGCCACCATCAGCCGCAACCCCAACGGGAATTCCCGATTGGCTGCAATCGCCAGCCGAAACGCCTGCGCCAGGGATTCAATCGCGTCCCGAATCAGGTGGCGCACTGCAGCCCTGGCTGCAGGATTTGGAGCCAGGCCAAGGGTCGATGCGCGAATCCCAAGCCTCAGCACCGCCATCTTCTGGCGAGGAGCTGCCGCCATGGCTACGCGAATTACAAGATACGACACCTTCGCCGCCAACACCCAGTGAGCCAGTGCCCACCCTCACGTTGCAGGCCGATAGTGAACCACTTCCATCATGGCTAGCCGACTTACAGCCTACCAGTGATTCGAATAGACCTGATTATCCCAGCCAGCCTTCAGCGCCGCCACCAGGTGGTGATTTGCCCGACTGGCTGCGTGATGTGGACCTGCCCACACCGCCAGTCACCGAAACACCAGCACCAGCGGCACCGAGCGGCGATCTGCCGCCCTGGCTCCAAGCCGAATCAGCACCAGCTGCACCACCAGCACCAGCGGCACCGAGCGGCGATCTGCCCGACTGGCTGCGTGATGTGGCCCTGCCCACACCGCCAGTCACCGAAACACCAGCTGCAGCACCGAGCGGCGATCTGCCGCCCTGGCTCCAGGCCGAATCAGCACCGCCAGCACCGATCTCGCCAGCCCCGGCACCGAGCGGCGATCTGCCGCCCTGGCTCCAGGCCGAATCAGCACCACCTGCGCCCCCGGAATCAGTGGCACCGGTTGCTGACATTCCCGACTGGCTGCGTGATGTGGCCCTGCCGACTGCGCCAGCTATCGAACCAACCCCAGCTGCCGCACCCAAAGAAGCTTTACCGGCCTGGCTTCAAGATGATGCGCCTGCGACACCAGAACCAGTCCAAGCCAACTTACCAGCAGCGGATGATGTTCCGGCATGGATGCACTCACCAGCACCGTCCAGCACCGATGCCCCTGTATTCGAAGATATTCCAAGCGATATTACACCGTTTGAGCCAGCCGGCGACGATGTACCCAATTGGCTCCAGGAAATGCAGCCACCTCCGGCTGCCCCTGCGCCTCCAGCCCAATCCGATCAGGGCAGAAATTCCGGGCAGCGCCGTCCAACAACTGGTGACTTACCAAACTGGCTCCGCGACTTTGATAGCGAACCACCAATTGTCGATATGTCGCAAGAAGATTTAGACTACATCAATACGCCAGCGAATGATGTTCCAAATTGGCTTCAGGAACCAATGACCGCTGGGGCAGATCAGGAAACATCAGCAGCGCCAGCCACACCAGCCAATGAGATCCCCGCGTGGCTGCGGTTGAGCGATGCGGCTGCCACCGCTGAACCTGTCCCTGCGCCGCCACCAGCGCCAGCGGCACCAGCCGATGAGATCCCTGAGTGGCTACGGATTGCTGATGAAAGTGCACCAGTTGTAGCAACTGCGGCACCTACAAACCCGATCAATGAGATCCCAAGCTGGCTGCAGCCACCAGCCAACCCGATGCCACCAGCTATCAGCCTCGATGAAGTTGCCCTGGAGTCGACAACCAGTGGCGAAGGCGGCGTACCCGATTGGCTGCGTGATATTGATGAAGAAGCGCATGCAACGATTCAGTCCAGCACAGGGGCGCCACCGACTGCAGCGCCGGCGTCAGCCCCCGCCAGTGGCGATTTACCACCCTGGCTGCGCGCTGATGAAGATTATCCAGCCCAGCCAGGCGCTGATACACCGCCATGGCTCAACGCCCCTGCCCTCTCAGCTGCGGGCGGCCTACCCAGCGCAGCAGCCCCGGCGACCGCGCCCAGTGATATGCCAGCATGGCTGCAGGACACGTCAGCACCAGCATCAGCACCACCCAGCCCCAGCCAGTCGGATATACCACCGTGGCTGATGGAGGACACTCCGGCAGCCAGCGAGCAAGACGCTGGAGCAACAACCCGTTTAGATGATGAATCCGTCACCCGATCATCCAGCATGCCCAACTGGCTGCGTGAGGATCTGCCCTCGGCGCCGGTGCCAACCACCCGCCTGGAGCCGACGCCAACAACTCGCCTGAACGACGACCTCGGCTCAGCGAATCCGCTTGACATTCCCGACTGGCTGCGCGAGGATCTGCCCTCGGCGCCAGTGCCAACCACCCGCTTTGAGCCGTCAGTAACGGTTCGACTCGATGAGCCTGCTATTCCACCAGCGGCCAAGGTCGCACCTTCGTGGCTGTTGGATGATGAGCAAGAGCTGCCGAGCGCCGCCACCGACGATACGCTGCTGGGGAATGTTGATCTACCGGCCTGGTTGCGCCAAAGCGTGACCCCGGATGAGCCCGAGGCCGAGGCCGCACCTGAGCCCAATGCTTCGGCCGGCTCGCCAGATTGGCTGCGGGCATTTGGGATGCCCGAGGCGGCCGTGCCGACCGCAGAGCCGACCCAGAGCGCTCGCCGTTCGGATATTGCCCTGCCGCCAACAATTGAACGCTCACCCGAACGCATCGCCGCAGTTGCGCTGTTACATCAGCTCGTCATGCAGCCACTACCGCCCGTATTGCCAACCCCTGAAGTCGCACCGGCACGCTGGTGGCAGAAGATTGGGAGCGAGCGGATTATCGCGCTGTTGCTGCTCATGGCAATCCTGGCCTCACTATTTATACCCAACCTGAATCTCGGCGGCGACACCAATCGTTTAGGTGGCAACACTGCCGATCTGTATAACTACATCGAAACTCTAAACGCCGATAGTCGAGTGCTGATCGCCTACGAGGCTAATCTACGCCGCAATGCTGAAATTGGCGCGCTTGAAAATACGGTCGTTGATCACCTTATTAGCAAAGGTGTTCCAACCCTACTCTTTTCTACCGATATTGAAGGGACGCTGGCGGCAGCTAATCGTGAAACCTTGTTTGCCAATCAGCCTGACTATATGATTGGCAGACAGTATCTCAACCTTGGCTATGTCTCTGGTGGTGACACCGCGCTGCGGCGATTAGCCAACGACGCCCGTCAAATGATCAGTGAAGAGCTTATCCGCCAAAATCCGGCCAACAATGTCGATACGCTTGGGGTTATGTCGAAGCTCAACTCGAACTTACAATTTGATAGCGCGATCATTACCGACATCAAGGATTTCGATCTGGTGGTCGTTATTGCTGATGAGCCGGCTGATGTTCAGTCGTGGGTCGAGCAGGTCTGGCCGACCTACAAGGAATTGCCGATTGCGTTTCTCACGACCAATGAAACCGCGCCGCTGATTCAGCCAGCCATTCAGATCAAAGCCGACTTTTATCCGCTGGTTGGTTTAGCGGGCGCCCAAAACTATGCAGCATTACGCGGTATCCAGCCGCTTGATCGGGCTCCACTCAACGCGATTAGTCTTAGCAGCATGATGGTCGTTGGGTTGATCCTTGGTGGCGGTATCGTTGGTATTCGGCGACGGATGCGCCAAAAGGGGAACGGCTAATGAGTGCAGTATGGCCGTGGATTGCGGTAGGATTAACCCTGATTGTTTTAAGCCGGGCCTTTGGCGATAATCCAGTGTTCCGCTTTAGTCAGTATCTGTTTGTTGGGCTAAGTTTAGGCTATACGGCGACAATTATCGTCACAGATGTGCTGGTAAAGCGAATCAATGGTGCCGTCCAACAGGGCGATCCGGTTGGCGTGGTATTTCTAGCCATTCCGGTTATTCTGGGTTTACTGTTGTTCACCCGATTGGGCAATCAGCAGCTCTCCTGGTCGGCCAATATCCCCCTGGCCCTGCTGTTCTGTGTCGCCGCCGCTCTGGCGATTGCCGGAACCCTGCAGGGAACATTACTGCCGCAGATCCAGGCATCGTTGTTTTCGATCACCCAGCTCAGCGAACCAGACATCGCGGTCAGCGTTGGGCGAGTCGTTCTGCTGGTTGGGGTAATTCTCGTTCTGCTGTCGTTTAATTTTACGCGCCAAGCCACGAAAGACGCCCGGCCAGTGGGCGGTGGTCTAGCCCGCATCGGGCGCTGGTGGTTGATTGTCAGCCTGGGCATTGTTTTTGCCGGAGCTTTAATCACCTACCAGACCGCTCTCATCGATCGAATTCTGTTTTTGTCGCGCCAGTTTGGTCTTGGCTAGACCAAGCCGCCGTCCGAAGGAACTCCTATGGCCCGCGATCCCTCGGCCTTGCTAGTTATTGATATTGGTACACTTTATACCCATGTTGTCTTGCTCGATCAGGTTGCTGGTGAGTATCGGGCGGTGGCGCGTGGCGAAGCTCTCTCCACCCTCGAGCCCCCAGTGGCCGATGCGTGGCAGGGGACGCTCACAGCAATCCGTGAGATCGAACAGATTATTGGGCAGCCAATCGCCCGCGATGAAAACCCGATTATGCCCCAGCGCGCGGATGGCTCCGGGGTCGACGCGATTGTAGTGGTGAGCAGCGCAGCGGGCACCTTGCCGATTGTGCTGGCCGCCATCTCCAACGATACCACCGCCGCCAGCTTACGCCGGGTGGCCCGCTCAACCTATACAACCATTCTGGGCAGCGTCACCCTGGATGAGCAAGACGATCCTGAGCTGGGCGAGGGCGAAAGCTGGATCGACTATCAGCTGGCGAAGTTGGCCAAGCTCCCGGCCTCGACTGTGCTGATTGCCGGCGGGATCGAGGGTGGGAATGCTGCCCCGCTGGAGCGCCTCGCCCATATGCTGGCATTTACGGTGCTGCGCAACGAACAAAGCTCGGGGAGTGAGTTTGCCCACGTTATCTTTGCCGGCAATAGCAGCGCCTATAGCGGAGTTGAGGCCGCCCTCTCGACGATTGTGCCAATCACACCAACCGCAAATGTGCGCCCAACCCTGGAAAACGAACAGCTCACCCCGGCCCGGCTGGAGCTGGCCCGCCTGTACACCGATCGGATGCTCAACAATCTGCCTGGGGCAAGTCGACTCCGATCAATGAGCTCGAACTCGTTTCGGGCCACCACCGATGGCTATTTCCCCCTGGTGCGTTTCCTCAGCCAACATCACCAGCGCCAGGTTCTGGTCGTCGATGTTGGCTCGATGACAACCGCATGCTATGCGTCAGATGGCAGTGTGGTTAACGTTGGGCTGGAGACAAACTGTGGCACCGCCTATGGTGCCGGTGGGGTGCTGGATCGCGCTGGCCCGGAGGCGATTAGTCGCTGGATTCCCTTCGAGATGACCGATCAGGCGATTCGCGAGCATATTCTCAACAAGCTCTTGCGGCCACAAATTATCCCGATTACCCAGGAGGATTTGCTGATAGAGCACGCGATTGCCCGTGAGGCGCTCCGCAGTGCCATGCTCTGTCTCCGCGATGAGCGCCCGAATCTGACCTATGATTTGATTATTGCTGGCGGCGGCGTGCTGACCCATGTGGCCCACCCCAGCGAGGCGCTGCTCATCCTGCTGGACGTCCTGCAGCCAGATAGCACCAACACCCTGTTGCTGACCGACGTGTATCTCGACTGGGATGGATTATTGCCGATCTGTGGGGCAACAATCTGGCAGCATCAGGATGCGACCTTCTGTCTCTTAGAGCAGGATGCGCTGCGGAATGGGCCGCTGGCCAGCTGTATTATTCCGGGCGGCAGTGGAAAACTTGGCGAGCTGGCCGTCGAAGCCGAGCTTACCCCAGTTGGGGGAACCCCGATTACCATTCAGGTTTTGCACGGTGAAGTCCGACGGCTGCCCTTGCCCGTTGGACGACGCGGAACCTTGCGCCTGCGCCCCGCCCGTGGAGTGCGCATCGGCGCCAATGAACCAGGCGCAGAGGTACAGTCCGACATTGCGGCCATTCACGGCAGCACGCTTGGAGTGGTGATTGATGCCCGTGGTCGCCCGCTGCCACTCGCCGCTGATGCCTACACGCGCCGGAGCCAGATCTGGGCCTGGCTCGCCCAGCTTGGCGCAGTTGGCAGCAGCAACCCGTATCAGGCGGCGTCACCAAGCAGCGCCCTGTCTGATATTCCAGCGGCGTCGGCGCCTTCATTTGAAGCAAGCTCAAGCACCAGCTTGCCCGATCGGCCAAACCCAGAGATGCCTGACTGGCTCCGCGCTGATATGGAAAGCGAAGGCCTGGCGCAGCCTTCACCCGAAGAGTTTGGCGTTGAGGTGTTGCCAGACTGGCTCGTTGATGATGGCCCAGCCGCCACGGATACAGTTGTCGATTTAGGTGAGCGTGCGCCAACCGCCCGCCCCGAGGACTTTAGCGCGTTACGCGCTGAGCTAGCCCAGCAAAAGCCCAAGCGCGGTTTCTTTGGACGCAAAAAATAGTTGGGCCACTTAAAAATGCAGGACACGCCATAACGATCTGGCGTGTCCTGCATTTTTAAGCTGAAAACGCTAGCGTGGCCGGAAACGCTCTGCTTGGGCATAATCTTGACATGGATCACCCTGCGTGGTATTCTCACCTGCGTTCCAGGCTCTATTCACGCCACCAAAACTATCCTCGAAAGCATCATTGGGAGATCTTCTCACGCCCTTGTATCCACACACTATTGTGTTGAAGGAGCAATCCGATGCCTTTATCCAAAAAGTCCCTTAGCTCGTTACTTTGTGCGCTTGGTCTTAGCCTGATTATGGTTGGTTGGGGTGGTTCATGGGGGCGGGCGTATGGCCAGACTGCCGGGCCAACCCCCACGCCGGGAGGAGTTACCAGCCCTGTGGCCGTCACCAAAACGGTCAATCCATCCAATGGGCTACCCAACGATCTCCTCACATTCTCAATTCAGGTTCGCAATAATGACGGATTGCCGCAGACGGATGTGGTCTTTACCGACCGAATCTTGGATTTTCTGGAGATTGTCTCGGTCTCCAGCACCAAAGGCACCGCCTCATTTAGCGGCCAGGATGCTCGGGTTGAGATTGGCACGCTTGAGGTCGGCGAGACGGTTACCGTCACCATCGTGACCCGGATTCGCCCCAGCGCCCAGAGCGGTGACAGCGGGGTCAATATTGCGAGTGTCAGCACAAACAGTGGCTCGGGAGGCCCTGGCACGGTTGTCACCAGCAGCAACCCGGTTGCCATTAGCGTTGGACAGGCACCGCCAACTGGTCTACCGAACACCGCCAGCGTAGCTGAGAGCAATCCGCTGTTAATTGGTGGCGGATTGATTCTGCTCGGGTTGGGGATGGGCATTCTGCTCAAATCTCGCCGGACTATCAAGCCATAAATACTACTGAACGGGGATACTCGTGGAATTTCGGCGTTATTTTCTAGCCCTGCGACGCTGGGTATGGCTCTTGATCCTTGGCCCGCTGGCGACCGGGGTGGCTGGATATCTGGTCAGCAGCCAGCAGGCACCAATCTATGCCAGCTCAGTCCGGGTGATTGTTGGTCAGACGCTGCAAAGCGTCAACCCTGATTATGGCAGCCTTGTTGCCAGTGAGCGGCTGGTTGCCACGTATGTGCAGCTGGCCCAGAGCCGCTCGGTTGCCCAGGGTGTGGAGGCGCAGCTCGCCAGGCCGGGGCTGCTCGGTCAGGTTCGCATTGTGGCGCGCCCTGTGCCTGAAACTGAGTTTCTGGACATTGCGATTGAAGCCAACGATGCCCAGCAGGCGGCCGATATCGCTAATGCGATTGCGGCCCAGCTGATTCTGCTCAGCCCCTCTGGCCCGCAAAGTGCCGAGGCGCAGGTTCTAGCTGAAGTTCAAGCCCAAATCACCACCCTCAAAGGGCAAATCATTGAAGCTGATACCGAGATTGAAAGCCTGAAAGAGCAAATCGCGAGCACCGAGGCTGACCAGCCTGAGGTGGTCGGGCTTCTTTCGCGGCTGCAGCTCAACCAACAGCTGCAGTCGGACAATCGGCAGACCTTGAGCACGTTGTATAGCACGGTGCTTGGCAATCGCTCGAACACGATCAGCGTGATTGAGCCGGCAGTTGTTCAGCCAGGGCCAATCGCGCCCTTCCCATTGCGCAGCGGTATTCTGGCGGGCCTGGTTGGGCTGATGCTAGCGCTTGGATTTGTTGTTGGTCTCGAATATCTCGACGATACGATTAAATCACCCGATGAAGCGGTCGATGCGGTCGGCGCACCGCTGTTGGCGGCGATCATCAAACAGCCAAAGGTTACCCAGGCCCCGCTTCGCCTGATGACGAAGCTGGAGCCACGTTCCCCGGCGGCCGAGAGCTTTCGGACCCTCCGCACAAATCTGCAATTCTCGAATATCGATACCAAAACGCGCACCCTGATTGTGACCAGCGCCCAGCCTGAGGAGGGTAAAAGCACGGTCATCGCAAATTTGGCCTGGACCCTCTCTGAATCGGGCCAGCGAGTTATTTTAATTGATGCCGACCTGCGCAAGCCAATGATGCATCGAATTTTCGAACTCAGCAATGAGTATGGCCTGACCAATTTGCTGACCAATGCTGATGATGCGGCGATGGCAAGCCTGGCGATTCTTCAGATTACCCCTACATTATGGGTGGTGCCCAGCGGGCCGCAGCCACCTAATCCGTCGGAGCTGTTGAGCAGCAAACGCATGGAGATGCTGATCTGGCTGTTCCAGCAGGAGTATGACTGGGTGCTGTTCGATACGCCGCCAGTGCTAACCGTCACCGATCCGCTGGCGCTGGCCCCACGCACCGACGGGGTTCTGTTGGTCGCCGAGGGCAAACGCACGCGCCGGGATATGCTAACCCGGAGCCGGCTGGCCCTGGAGACCGTTGGCGCTAAAATCATTGGGATCGCGGTGAACAAGCTCGATCAGCGCGCCGAAGGTTACTACGCCTACTACACGTACTACTACGATCAGCGGGCCGCCGAAGCGCCACCCCGGCGCTGGTGGACGCTGTGGCGCCGGAGCAAGGGCGCAGCACTTCCCCACAGTAAACCATTGAGCGCTAGCCATACCAATGGCGCGAGCAATGGTGATGGCGCCGAACAGCGCGACGTCGCCGATCTTGCGCTCCCAGATGATGGGGCTGAATAGTTCGCCAGCAGTTCGTCGCCGTGCGCGGCCGCGCCTGCGGCGATTTCTCTGGGGGCTTGGGGCGACCCTGCTGCTGTTCGGCATCTGGGTGGGGAGCGCCCTCTGGTTCGCCACCGCCGCCCGCAATCATCTCGGCGCCGCCCAGGCCGCCGCCCAACACTCCCCACTGACCTCGGCGCATGCTGCGGCGGCATGCGCCGAAGGGCAAGCGGCCGGAGCCGCGGCGCAAAACCTGCGAACCGTGCTCCTGCCGGCCACGCCGATCCTGCTCCTGCTGGGTTGGGTGCCGCGCTACGGCCCGACTCTGGCCGGAATACCCGCCCTGACCGATGTTGGGGCCGCCAGCGCCACCCTTGGCGAGGCAGCCTGTACGCTATTTGCGCCAGCCTTTGCGGCCCTTGATGCCCCGGCCGATCAGCGGCTCGCCCGTGGCGTTCAGGCGCTAGCGGCCCAGCCACCCGACTGGGGGCGCCTTCAGGCGGCCCTGGCACAGCTCGACAGCGCCTGGCAGACGGTGGAACCTGCAACGCTTCAGAGTGGCCCCCTGGAACCCTACAGCCAACAGCTCCAGCGCCTGAACACGCTGCTCCCCGACGCCCGCACCGCGCTCGACCTGCTGGCGAGGCTCTGGCCAGCGACCGCCGTGCTGCTCGGGATCGATCAGCCGACGACGCTGCTGGTGGCGGCCCAAAATCCCTTCGAGCTGCGCCCAACCGGTGGGTTTATCGGCAGCATTGGCACCCTGACAATTGGCAATGGCAAACCCCAACAGCTCGACTATCGCAATAGCGGTTCGCTCAACGAGCCGGCCCCGCCTGGCTCGGAGTTCCCCCAGCCCTACGCGGACTACCTGCGTGGCTCGCAGTGGTTTCTGCGCGATGCCAACTGGTGGCCCCACTGGGAGCGCTCGGCGCGCACGCTCGAGACATTCTGGGAGCTGAACGACGGCGCGGCGGTTGATGGAGTTGTCGCGGTTGATCTCTACGCGCTGCAAGAGATTCTGGGCGTCTTTGAGACCCTGGATGTGCCGGGCTACGGGCTGATCACCGACACCACCACGCTGGAAAGTATTTACACATTTTATGAGCCGCAGGGTAGCGCCACGGCCTCAAACAAGGCGTTTCTGGGCGCTCTCTTCGCGGCCAGCCTTGGGCGGATTCAATCCGCCGCGCCAGCCGAACTGCCACGAATTGGCGCCGCGCTCAGCCGCGCCCTGGCCGCCCGTCACATCAGTGTCTACCTGCACGATCCGGCCGCCCAGCGGGCATTTGCGGCGCAGGGCTGGGATGGCGCACTTCGCCCAACCACGGCGGATTATCTACAGGTTGTTGATGCCGACGTAGCCTATAGCGATGTTCAGGCCTTTATCGATCAGCAACTTGGGCTGACGGTGCAGCTTGATCCCACCGGCAACGCGCTGACCAACACCCTGACCATCACCTACAGCAATCGCTACGATGACTGGAGCGCCGAAACAACCAGGCATCAGGTGTATGGCTACTGTTACAATGTGCAAAAACGCCAGCAGGAGCGGGTGGCCGGATGCTACGGCACCTATGTGCGGGTCTATCTACCACCCAGCGCCGCGCCCCTGGCCCTGACCGGGGCCGACTCGGCGCTTGAGCCGGGTTTCGAGGAGCAGCACAGCGTGGTGGGGTTCTATCTCCTGGTCTATCCAGGCCAGACCCGCACGATCTCGCTGCGCTACCGGCCCCAGGTCGCCCAAGCAGAGGGGCGCTATGAGCTGGTGGTGCAAAAGCAGGCCGGCACGCTGGCGCGGCCATTCAGCCTCCAGGCGCAGCCAGCCGTCGGCCAGCCGCTGAACGTGCAAAGCGACCTCTGGCACGATGCCGCGTTCACGCTCCGGGCCAGCGCCGCCGGAGTGCAGCTCGAATCAGCGCTACCGCCGCTGCACCCCACCAACACCCCCGAGCGCCTGGCGATTCAGGCGCAGTGGGCCAAAGGCTGGCAGCTCTGGCAGGCCGGCGAATCAGCCGCCGCGCTGGATCAGTGGCGTACCAGCAACACCATTGCGGCCGCGCTGGATCAGGTGGTGGCCCTGCGCTGGCAGGGCGAGATCGACGCCGCCCAGCGCCTGCTCAGCGCCCTTGATCCCTACGCCACCGATGGACGGGCGGCGTTTCTGGCCGGCCAACTGGCGGAAACCCAGTCTGATCTGGTGGCGGCGCGAGCGGCCTATCAGCGGGCGATCGAGCGCAGCCCCGCCTCGCAGGTGGCCCGGTTTGCCCTGGCGCTGATCGAATACCAGACCGCCGACGAACCTGCGGCGCTGGCGCTGCTGCGGACCATGCGCGACCCGCTGCAGGCGCTGCATCGCAGGGCCTTCGACCAGCGAATGGCGGCAAACTACGCGGCAGCGGAGGCGACAAATAGCCTGATTGTGCGCTTACAGCCGCAGGATCCCACCGCCTGGGAGGAGCGCTACTGGCTATTACGGTATGGCGCCCCGCCGCCGCTGGAGTGGACCCAGATCATCAGCCTGAGCAACGCGGCGCTGCTGACATTTCCCAACGCCGCCGACTGGCTTGGGCGCCGGGCGGAGGCCTACCAATGGCTGAATAATCCAACCGCAGTGCTGGCTGACTGGGAGCAGGTGACCATCATCAGCCCAACCAATCACGGCGCGTGGTACCAGCTCGGCCTGGCCCGCCAGGCCCTCAACGATCTGCCTGGGGCGCAACAGGCATTTGAGACCGCAACCCAGTTTGACGGTGAACAGCATCTTGAATATTATGTGGCGCTAGCGCGTGTGTACGAACAGCTGGATCTGCTGGAGCAGGCGAAAGCGACCTACCGAATTGCCCAGCGAATCGACCCCGAGAATAAAAGCATTGAGCAAACTCTGCTGCGTTTGGGAGAATAAGCAATGGCACTGTATCTGGTCACCGGCGGAAGTGGATTTATTGGATCGCATCTGGTACGGGCCTTGCTGGAGCGTGGCGACACGGTGCGGGTGCTGGACAACTTCGTCACCGGGCGGCGCTCGAATCTGGCCGAGGTTGCCGCCGATATCGACCTGCGCACCGGCTCGATCACCGACCGCGAGACGGTCAGCGCGGCGATGCGTGGGGTGGAATACGTGCTGCATCAGGCGGCGATCCCTTCGGTGGCCCGCTCGGTTGAGCAGCCCTACGAGTGCCACGAGAGCAACGTGACGGGAACGCTCAATATCCTGGTGGCGGCGCGCGACGCTGGGGTTGGCAAGGTCGTCTATGCGGCCTCATCATCGGCGTATGGCAACACCGCAACCCTGCCCAAGCACGAAACAATCAATCCCCAGCCGCTCTCGCCCTACGCCGCCGCCAAACTTGCCGGCGAGCAGTACTGCCGGGTTTTCAACCAGGTGTATGGCTTGCCGACGGTGGCGCTACGCTACTTCAATATCTTTGGCCCGCGCCAGGATCCCGAGTCGCTGTACGCGGCCGTGATTCCGCGCTTCATCACCAGGATGCTGCGGGGTGAGGCGCCAGCAATCAACGGCGATGGCGGGCAGTCGCGCGATTTCACCTACGTTGCCAACGTGGTTCAGGCCAACCTGCTGGCCTGTGCCGCCGAGGAACGCGCCCACGGCCAGGTGATGAACATCGCCTGCGGCCAGTCGTACACCCTGCTTGAGCTGGTCGCCGCGATCAATGCAATTCTAGGAACCCAGATCGAGCCAACCCACGGCCCGGCCCAGATCGGCGATGTGCGCCACTCGCTGGCCTCGATCGAGCAGGCCAAGGCCCTGATCGGCTACACGCCGGCGGTCGCGTTTCAGGCGGGCCTAGAGCGGACAGTTGAGAGCATAGCCCGCCTTGTAGCGGCCGAATGAGTCGTCCGCAGCTCTTCAAAGATACCGTTCTCTACGCCATCACCGGCATCGCCACCAAAATGATCGGGGCGCTGCTGCTGCCAGTGCTCACGCGGCTACTCTCGGTAAGCGACTACGGAGCTATTGATCTCATTATGCTGGGCGGGCTGATTGCGCTTGAGCTGGCGCTCTTTGGCAGCGATTTCACGGCGGTGCTGTATTTCCACGATGAAACGGTTAATCGGCGCACGCTGGTCGGAACGCTGCTGGCCAGCCGGATCGCGCTCGGCGCGCTGCTCATGCTTGGATTGATCATTGGCGCGCCGTGGCTGGCGCAGTGGGGCTTCACCTCAGCGGATCCACAAATAGTTCGCTCCATCCGGCTGGCCGCGCTGACCTTGCCAATGAGCGGGGTGATTGCGCTCTGGGTTATGTGGCTGCGGCAGACCGGCCGCTCGGGAACCCTGCTGGGCGTGACGCTGCTCCGCGTTGCCGCCACGGCAGGGCTCACCATTCTGCTGGTTCAGCGGGCGACCAACCGGCTGGAGAGCTACTTCTGGGCGGTGCTGCTGGTTGATACAGCGCTGGCGATTGCGCTAACCGGGGGGTTCTATCGCACGATTGGCGTGCCGACTATGGCATTGGCGCGCCTGTTGCTCAGCAAAGGTCTGGCGTTTCTACCCCGCTCGATCTATTTCGTGGTGATGGCGCTGATCACCCGGCAAATCCTGGTCCACACCGGCTCGCTGGATGCGGTTGGGCAGTATGCCGCCGCCACCAAAGTCAGCTACATTCTGTGGATTGGGATTAGCGCCTCCAGCCAGGCATGGTTCGCCTACAGCCTGTCGATCGCCCGCCAGCCCGAGGCGCCGCAGCTGTATAGTCGCTATCTTTCCAGCTATGTCAGCTGCGCCGGATTTGGGGTTGTCGGGCTGGCGGTGTTTGCCGCCGATATCTTGCGGGCGCTCACCACCCCGGCGTATGTGGTGGCCGCGCCGACAGTTGGCTGGCAAGCCCTCAGCCTGCTGGCAGTTGGCTCGCTGGTAATCGTGTCCACCGGGCTCAACATCGTCAAAGAGACCGCCATCATCGGGCGCACCACCCTGGTTGCCGGGGCGATCAATGTGGCGCTGGCGTTTCTGCTGGTGCCAATCTTTGGTATTCTTGGGGCGGCCCTGGCCGCAGCGCTCGATCAGGGGATCACCGCTGTGGTGCTGTATCGAGCGGCGCAGCGGCGCTACCCGCTGCCTTTCGAGGGCAAAACCGTGCTGGGCTGGATTGGCCTGACGATGCTTCTGGTTACGCTGGCCTCGGCGCTGCCAACCACCCAGGCGGTGTATCTTGTTGGGGTGAAAATCGCGATTGTGCTGGGCTATGGCGCGCTGCTGATTCGGGCGGGAACGGTGCGCTATCTCAGATCGATCTATCGCCAGCGCGGCGGCATGATCACACCTCAGCCTCAATCACGTGGCGAGTAGCCAGCGCCCATCCACATAGACGAGGAATTGATATGAGCGATCAGCACGTCCGTTCACAGCTATTTGAAGACTATGCCCAACACTGCAGTCGCTTTAATCCGGCCACGCCCAGCCTGGTTTTCCCTGACTACGATCTAAATATCCAGCCGCTCCTGCCGACCGACCGCTCGGCGGCGATTCTGGATTTCGGCTGCGGGATGGGGCATTTTTTGGCCTATCTCCAGGCCCGCGGCTATCAGACGGTGACCGGAATTGATGTCAGCCGCAGCCAGATTGAGCACTGCCACAGCCTCGGCCTGGCCCAGGCGCAGCATGTCGAGGACTCGATCGCCTTTTTACAGGCCCATCCAGGGCAGTTTCGGGCCATCGTGGCGCTTGATGTGATGGAACATGTCCCCAAATCGAGCATTATTCCGATCTTGCAGGCCGTGTATGCCGCGCTGCAGCCAGGCGGAAGCTTCATTATGCGGGTGCCAAATATTGCTGCGGCAATCGGCCCGTGGACCCGCTATATGGACTTCACCCATGAGCTCTCGTTTGATCAGCGCAGCCTCCACCAGATCTTAGCCATGGCCCACTTCACCGATCCGAAGATCTACCCGAACCGAACCTACTATCGACGCAGGTGGCTGGGAGTTGGCTTTGAGATTGTGCGATCATGGCTCTATCTGCTGCTCAAAGGGATTTATTTCTTACAGTCGCCAGGGAGCGATAATCCCTCGATTTTTACTATTTTCATCTATGGTGTTGGAAGAAAGGCGCTCGATTGAAACGCTCTCTCTTATCCTATCTGCGCGACCCCCAGAGCGGGGCTGAATTTGAACTTAGCGTTACCGCCCAGTCAGGCGCTGAAATTCTTGAGGGCTGCCTGACCGCCCCTGATGGCACCAGCTATCCGATCAGCAAAGGGGTTCCGCGCTTCGTCCCCCACGACGATTATGTCGAAAACTTCAGCTTTGAGTGGACGAAACATCGCACCACCCAGCTAGACAGCGCCAACGGCTCGCAGGAATCCGAGATACGTTTCGCCGAGTCGCTGCCGTATCCGCTCAGCGACCTAGCGGGCAAAGTGGTGCTGGATGTTGGCTGTGGCATGGGCCGGTTCGCCGAAATTGTGCTGAAATACGGTGGCACGGTGGTCGGGATTGACCTGAGCTATGCCGTCGATGCCGCCTGGACGAATATGGGCCAGCACCCCAACGCCAACTTTGTGCAGGCGAATGTGTATGCCTTGCCATTTGCCCCAGAGTCGTTTGATCTGATCTATAGCCTGGGGGTGTTGCACCACACGCCCGATCCACGGGCCGCCTTCGACTGCCTGCCGACGCTGCTCCAGCCCGGCGGAGTGGTGATGACCACGTTCTATGCGGCCTACAACAAAGCCTACGTGGCGGCCAGCGAGTTCTGGCGCTGGGCCTTTCGGCGCATCCCGCGCCAGCGGCTGTATACAATGGCCCATATCAGCATCCCGTTCTACTATCTCACCCGGCTGCCGAAAATCGGCAAGGTCTTCTCAACCCTGCTGCCGATGAGCGATCATCGGCGGGCTGAGTGGCGCGTGCTCGACACGTTCGACTGGTGGTCGCCGCAGTATCAGTTCTATTTCACCCACCCGGAGGTCTTTCGCTGGTATCAGGAGCAGCGCCTGACCGACATTGTGGTCAAAGGCCCGGGGATTTCGCTGGCGGGGACGCGGCCAGCATGAGGCCGCTGCGGGTATTACATATCATCGAGTCGCTTGGGCGCGGCGGGGCCGAGCGGCAGCTGGTCAATCAGCTGCTGGCCCACGACCGCCGCCTGATCCACCCCAGCGTAATTGCGCTCAACCAGCCGCTGGATCTGGCGGCGGAGCTACGGGCGGCGGGGATTGCGGTGCTGGCGCTCGATCTGCCGACATTCCGCGATCTGCCGCTGGCAACGCTGCAACTGATCGGCATTATTAAGCTGCTGCGCCCGAATATAGTGCATACCTGGCTCACCAGAGCCGATATTGCTGGACGGATAGCGGCAGTGATCAGCGGAAAGATTCCGGTGGTCAGCGCGGTGCAGGCGCCAATTTATGAGCCAAGTGTCTTTCTGGAAAACCCACGGCAGAAAAAGTGGAAGCTACATTGTGTCCGCGGGCTAGATCTACTCACTGGGTGGGGATCGAAGACGCTCTATGTAGCCTGCTCGCAGGCCGTCGGCGCCTCAATTCAGCGGGCCTTAAGGGTTGCCCCGCAGCGGACACAGGTGATCTATAACGGAGTTAACCTTGGCGAAGCCCAGCCCTATCGGCCAGGCCAGCGCCTGATTAGCGTCGGGCGCCTATCGCCGGAAAAAGGCCAGCGCTATCTAATCGAGGCAATGCCCCAAGTTTTAGCGCACTATCCCGAGGCCACGCTGGACATCGTCGGCGCTGGCCCGCTGCGCGACAGGCTGCAGAGCCAGATTCAGCAGCTGGGTCTGCACAATGCGGTAACATTGCTGGGGCTGCGCTCAGATGTCCCCCAGCTCCTCCAGCAGAGCAGTCTGTTTGTGTTTCCTTCGCTGTGGGAAGGACTTGGAGTTGTTGTTTTAGAAGCCCTGGCAGCCGGGCTACCGACTATAGCCAGCGCTATTCCAGTGCTCCATGAAATTATCGATCACGACGTCCATGGCCTGCTTGTGCCCGCCCAGGATCCGGCGGCGCTGGCAGAGGCGATCATCACGCTGCTGGATCGCCCAGCGTACGCCCAGCAGCTTGGCGCGGCCGGACGCCAACGCATCGCTGAATCTTTTGATATCAACGTCACAGCTCGTCAGTGGGAACAGCTATATATTGAGCAGGTAAAGCAAAATGATTGATGCAATTAAGCAGCTTACTTTCAGGAAAATGTTAGTACTCATTTTCATTATTGGATGTGTCATTAAATTTAGTTTATTTCTCTATTACGGAGTCCAGTACAACCCAACTGAAGGTGATGATCCAGAATATCGTGCAAATGCATTAAAAATTATCAGTCAAGGTATTTTAGATAGTCAAGGTGAACGACCACCAATGTATCCATTTTTTCTAGCCAGCATCTGGTGGATTTTCGGCGAAAATAATATACTAATAATTATTTTCGTCCAAAATATTCTTGGAATACTAACTGCGCTTATATGGTCATCAATTACTTGGATGGTTACTAAATCCGAAATACTTGCTTTTTTATCGGGCTTAATTTGTCTCCTAAATCTACCAATAGCTCTATTAGAGCTTCGACTTTTGACAGAGCCATTATCATCATTTCTATTCAGTTTAAGTATTTATGGCGTATTGAAATATTGTCTTTCTGAGCAGATACGCTATTTGTGTCTTTCAGGAATAGTGATTGGCCTTCTAGGTGCAACACGAGTATCGTTTGGGTTGTTTAGTTTAGTTCCACTGTTAGTGTTATTTTTCAGCAAAAAAAACTATAGCTTGAGCAAGATAAAGCTAACTATTCCGTTATTACTTCCATCTATTGTATGTATATCATTTGTTGTTGGGGTAAATTGGTATCGTGTTGGGTATCCAACTCTAAGTACCTGGACTGGATATAACTTAACCAATACAATTTGTCAAGCCGTTGACTCTGCACCAGAACACTATGAACCAATTAAGAGTATCTTTATTCGCAATCGTGATGGTATGTACAGGAAATATGGTGGCTGCTCAATGACTATTTGGCAAGCTCGTGAAGAAATGACCAGAGCAACAAATTTATCATTTGCTGATTTAGGCAAAGAGCTTCAATCAATGTCTCTAAGCATTATAAAAACTCGGCCAGCAGTCTATGCTCGTTCTGTGCTCATAAGTAGTTTACTTACGCTCTTCGACACACCAGTTTATGTCGGAGGAGTATGGATTCGTTTTATTTTCCAGCCATTACATTATATTGTAATGCTGATTAGCTTCATAAGCATAGGATTCATCATTGGAAGAGAGAATGTTTTTTCAAGTTCCAACTTTATACTACGAACAGCACTTATGTTATTCATTACATCAGCCGCATATATTGTTATTTCGAGTTCCTTATTCGAGTTCGGTGAAACAGGTCGCTACAGGTTTCCAATAAACATGATTTTCTACATACTTCCATTTATTGCCTATAACATCGCCAAATCATCACCTAAAGAATCTACTTTATGAACGTTCTCTATCTTTCCTACAACGGGCTGCTTGAGCCGCTGGGCCAGAGCCAGGTTTTAGCCTATCTGCGCGACCTGGCCAGCGTCCACGGCCATCGGTTTCACGTTATGAGCTACGAAAAGCCCCGCCACTGGGCCGATCGGGCGCTAATCCGGCAGCAGCGGGCGGCTCTGCCCGCCGGAGTCACGTGGCACCCGCTGCTCTACCACCAGCGCCCAACCGTCCCAGCGACACTGTACGATGTTCTGCGGGGGCTGCCGCTGGCCCTGCGGCTGGCGCAGCGCCAGCGGATCGAGACGGTCCATGTGCGGTCGTATGTGCCGATGGTGATTGGGATCGCCTTGAAAAATCTGCTCGGAATCCGGCTGATCTTTGACATGCGCGGCCTGTGGGCCGACGAGCGCGCTGATGTCGGGGCGTGCACCCGCCAGAGCCGCCAGTATCGGGCGATCAAGGCGCTTGAGCGAAATAGTTTTCGTAGCAGCGATCACATTATCATGCTCACCAAGCGCGTCCAGCACGAGCTGCAGAGCCAGACCGCGCCGGGGACAACCACGGTGATTCCGTGCTGTGCCGATCTCCAGCGCTTTCGCCCAGATGCGGCGCTGCGCCAGGAGATGCGCCAGCAGCACAGCTGGCAGGATCAGACGGTGCTGGTCTCTAGCGGCTCGCTGGGCGGCTGGTACATGACCGATGAGCTGGCCCAGGTCTACGCCCAGTGGAGCCGACAGCATCCGCGTTTACACCTGCTGATTCTGACCCACTCCGACCCGGCCCTGATTGTTGGGCCGCTGGAGCGCTACGGCGTCGCAGCCAACCGCTACACCGTCCAGGCGGCGCCGGCCAGCGAGGTTCCGCGCTGGCTAGCGGCGGCTGACGGCGCGGTGATGCTGATTCAGCCGTGGTACTCGAAAATCGCCTCATCGCCGACCAAGCAGGCCGAGTATCTGGGCTGTGGCCTGCCGATTGTGGCCAATGCCGGGGTTGGCGATGGCGATACCCTGCTGAGGGACAACGCCGTGGGTGTCGTGTTCGACCGTTGGGATCCGGCCGCCCTCCAGCGCACCTTTGCGACCTTCCTGGGGCTGATGAATGACCCTGGCACCTGGCAGCGCTGTCGGGCGCTGGCAGAAGCAGAGCTTGATCTGCGTACTGGCGTTGAGCGCTACCACCGCGTGTATCAAGCGCTGGCCAACGAGAGCGGCGTATGAAACCACTGCAGGTGGCCTGTCTGACACCTTATCAGCCCAGCGTTGGGGCCAGCACCCGCTACCGGATTGGGCAATATGTGCCGCTGCTGGAGCAGCACGGCATTCAGGTTCGCATGGTTCCATTTGCCTCGCCGAAGCTCCAGCGGATCTTATATCAGCCCGGTCGGCGGCTGGCCAAGCTAGCGGCGCTGGTCGGTTCGGCGCTGCGCTGGCTGCCCCAGGCGCTACAAGACACCGACGTGGTGTTTATTCAGCGCGAAGCCGCGCTGCTGGGGCCGCCGCTGGTCGAACGCTGGCTTAGCCACCGCTATCCAGTGATCTACGATTTTGACGATGCGATTTTTCTCCGGCAAGAGGTGGGCGTGAACGGGCCCTTGGCGCGCAAACTTCGTCCGCTAACCAAAACCTCAACATTGATTGGTCTGAGTACAATGGTATTTGCTGGCAATGAGTATCTTGCCGAATATGCCCGACAGTACAATTCGCACGTTCATGTCGTTCCCACAACCCTAGATCACGTCATGATTCAGCCGAAAGACCAGCAGGCCCATTCGAAATTGCTGACATTAGGGTGGATCGGGACAAATGCGACCACCCGCTATCTAGAGTTAGCCTTGCCGGCACTGGAAGCTTTAGCCCAAGTTCGCCCGTTTCGTCTGCTGATTGTGGGAGCCGACCAACCGATTGAAATCGCTGGCGTAGAGTGTATCAACCGGCGTTGGAATCTTGAGCAAGAAACAGCGGATCTGCAAGAAATGGATATCGGTTTGTACCCTTTACCGGAAAGCACCTGGTCCTTGGGGAAATGTGCGCTCAAAGCGATTCAATATGGGGCCATTGGTATTCCCACTGTATGCACGCCCATTGGTATGAACCTGGAAGTTATCCACGACGAAGTAACCGGGTTCTATGCATCCACCAGCGCAGAATGGGTTCGGCGACTCACCCAACTGATCGATGATGCCGCCCTGCGAACACGGCTGGGTGCGACAGCGCGGCAGCGGATTGTGCAACACTACTCACTATTTAAATACGATGAGATTATAGCTCACTATATTCGGCAGGCCGCTGACGGGCCACAGCCCCAAATGAGCAACATATGACAGTTGATTCAGCAGGGATGTTTATCGTTTCGCTTGATTTTGAGCTGTATTGGGGTGTTCACGATCATGTTAGGCTGCCTGAGTATGCTGCAAACTTGCAGGGTGTGCATACGGTTGTGCCAAAAATACTGAGCTTATTTGAGCAGTATGGTATTCACGCGACCTGGGCCACAGTTGGCTTTTTATTTTTAGACTCGCTCCGTGCGCTCCAAGACCATGTGCCTACGATCCAGCCTGCCTACACTGATCCCACCCTCAATCCGTACACGAAACTGGCCATGCTGGCGAGTATTGATCCGCAGTTGCTATTTGCCTCACAGCTGATTGAACGTATTCTGGCCGTTCCACATCAGGAAATTGGCACGCATACATTTTCCCACTATTACTGTCTCGAGGCGGAGCAGTGCAGCGCAGCATTCTGTACCGATTTAGCAATGGCGATCACAGTCGCCCGAAAACAAAACCTGGTGCTGGAGAGTATGGTATTTCCGCGCAATCAAATCAATCAATCTGATCTTACCTCGTGTTTTGAATACGGCATTCGAACCTATCGGGGCACAGAACAGCATTGGATGTATCGATCGCGACCAGCACAGCAGCAAACCTTATTTATACGCTTCTGGCGCTTGCTTGATGCTTATTTCAATCTAACCTCACATCATTGCAGCACGCCTGCGGCGATAGCTGCCCATAAACCCTATAATATCCCTGCCAGCCGTTTTCTACGGCCCTATAATCCACACCTGGAGTGGCTGGAACCATTCCGTTTAAGAAGGATTACAAGCAGCATGGCCTACGCCGCCCGCCATGGAAAAGTCTTTCATCTGTGGTGGCATCCACATAATTTCGGCATCCATCAAAACAAGAATCTTGCTGTCCTGAGGCACATTCTTGAGCATTACACCACCTTACAACAGGCATACGGCTTTCAAAGTCGCCACATGGCTGAAGTCGCCAACTACATTGAGAGGCACCAAAATGAATACGGTGATTAATATTGTGTTGCTGACAGGTGATGGACTGTGGGGCAAAAATATTGTGGCCTATTTTGAGCAGCGCGGTATGCCGATTTCTTGCGTTATTTGTGAAGAACGTGTTCCACGGAAAAGCATTTTTCGCCGCAGAATAAAGAAGCTAGGCTTTTGGACCGCCTGTGGACAAGTGTTATTTCAAATCCTGGCGATACCATTGCTCAACCGCATCTATCGTCCCAGAATTGAGCGCATCAAAGCCGAGCACCAGATCACCGATGCGCCAATTCCTAAACAGCTGATCCACCATGTTCAATCGGTGAATGATGCGACCGTCGTGACCCTCTTACAGAAATTCAAGCCTGATGTGGTGCTTGTGGCTGGAACCCGGATCATCAAACCCAATCTGCTGGCCTGTAGCATGGCACCATTTATCAATATTCACGCTGGAATTACACCGCTGTATCGTGGTGTCCACGGCGCATACTGGGCGTTGGTGGAGCGAAATCCGGCGGCATGCGGGGTCACTGTTCACTTGGTCGACGAAGGTATTGATACCGGGGCTGTGCTTGGACAGACGTTGATCACGCCAACAGCCCACGATTCGTTTGTCACCTACACGCTGCTACAGCTGAAGGAGGGACTACAGCTGCTGTACAATGCCGTGCAGGCGGCAGGTGAACATCGCCTCACGCCGCAGGCATCGTTAGTCCAGCAATCAAAGCTGCGCAGCCATCCAACGCTGTGGTTCTATCTCTGGCAATGGTTGCGGCACGGCGTTAAGTAACACTGTCAGGAAATCTATGTGCGGTATCTGTGGGATATTAAGTACCGACGGGCTGGCGCAGGCGGCGCTCCAGGCCCAGACCGCCAGCCTTGCCCATCGCGGGCCGGATGGCACGGGCACCTGGCACGCTGGGCAGGTGGCGCTGGGCCATCGCCGTCTGGCGATCATCGATCTGGCCACCGGCGATCAGCCCCTGGGCAACGAAGACGGCAGCCTCCAGATTGTCTTCAACGGCGAGATCTATAACTTCGCGGCGCTGCGGGCCGAACTGCTGGCGCTGGGGCATCGCTTTCGGACGGCGGGCGACAGCGAAGTGATCGTCCACGCGCTGGAGCAGTGGGGCGATGCGGCCCTCGATCGACTTGACGGGATGTTTGCCTTTGCGCTGTGGGATGCCCGCCGCGAGCGGCTGCTGCTGGTGCGCGACCGGGTTGGCAAAAAGCCGCTCTACTACGCCGCCCTGCCGGATGGCGGCACGGTGTTTGGCTCCGAGATCAAGGCGGTTCTGGCCCAGCCGGCGGTTGACCGCACGCTCGATCCAGACGCCCTGCCGACCTATCTCTGCTACGGCCATGTGCCCGCCCCAGCCACCTGGTATCGGGCGATTCGGCAGGTCCAGCCCGGCCACGCCCTGGCGATCACGGCCCAGGGCCAGCGCGAGTGGCGCTGGTGGGACGGTGCCCAGGCCGCCAGCCAGCCACGCCTGAATCTGTCGACCGCGCAGGCCAGCACGGAGCTGCGCCGCCTGGTGCGGCAGGCCGTCGAGCAGCGCCTGGTCAGCGACGTGCCGCTGGGCGCGTTTCTCAGCGGCGGGATTGATTCGAGCATTATCGTGGCTGAGATGCAGGCCTGCCTGGGGCGGCCGGTCGAAACCTTCAGCATGGGCTTTTCTGGGGCTGCCTGGTTCGACGAGACCGCCTATGCCCGCAGCGTGGCCAGCCATCTTGGCACCAGCCACCACGAGTTTATTGTGCAGCCCGATGCGTTTGACCTGGCGGCAACGCTGGTGCGCCACTACGATGAGCCCTTCGCCGACTCATCGGCCCTGCCAACCTACCTGCTTAGCCAGATGACGCGCCAGCACGTTACCGTGGCGCTCTCCGGCGATGGCGGCGATGAGCTGTTTGCCGGCTACGAGCGGTTCGGGGCCGGGCTATGGACCGCCCGCTATCAGCGGGTCCCAGAAGCAGCCCGCCGGACCCTGGAGCGGCTGGTCAGCGCCCTGCCGCCGGGAGCGGCCAGCAGCCCGGTCGCCCGCGCCCAACGGGTGCTGGCTAAGCTGGGCTTGCCGCTGGCCGAGGGCTTTCCCCGCTGGCTGATGCTGTGGACACCGGCGGAGATCAGCGCCCTGCTCGGCGTTGCCACGGCGGTCCGTCCGGCGCCTGAGCAGCGCTTTACCGCCGCCACCGCCGGCATCGCCGATCCACTGGCCGCCTTATTGTGGTATAACCTGCATACCTATTTGCCCGACGATCTGTTGGTCAAGACCGACCGAATGAGCATGGCCCACGGCCTGGAGGTGCGCTCACCGTTCCTGGACACCCGCCTGCTGGAGTGGTCGCTGCGGCTGCCACGGCGCCTGCAGTGGCGCGGGCGGCGGGGCAAATGGCTGCTGCGCCACGCCTACCGCGATGTCCTGCCCAAAGCCATTCTCCAGCGGCCGAAACACGGCTTTGGGGTGCCGCTGGATGTCTGGTTTCGGGGCGCGCTGCGGCCGCTGGTGCAGGAGACGCTGCTGGGCAGCGATGCGCAGGTGCGCAGCCGGCTGGATCAGCGCACCATCGCGCGAATCTGCGCCGAGCACTGGTCCGGCCAGCGCAACGCCGGCCATCAGATGTGGGCGCTGCTTACTCTGGAGCTATGGCTGCGGCAGCAATCTGTTGCGGCGCTCCCATTTGTGGCTGAGGTGCTATGAGAACGCGAACCTGGATCAATCTGCATCCGCTGGCAACCACGCTGCTGCTGGTGCCGCTTTTTGCCCTCATCGGGCTTGGATTAACGCTGGTCAATCCCCGCTATATCACCGGCAGTATCGCGGCGCCAGCCCTGCTTGGCCTTGGGCTGCTCTGGATTCGGGCCAATGTGACCAGCGCCGAGTGGCCCTGGCTGATGAAGGTCTGTGGGCTGGCGCTGATTCTGCGATTCATCACCAGCTTCGGGCTGGAATATCTCTGGTCGTCGTTTGAAGGAACCAGCGACGGCGCCGCCTATGGCCCCCACGCCGCCGCGATTGCCGCCGCCTGGCGGCGCTTTGGCTGGGCCAGCTACGCCGATGTGGTCGCCACTCCCGTTGGCGCCCCTGGCTATGTGTATCTATCCGCCAGCGTATTCTGGCTTTTTGGCTATAACACCTTGTATATGAAGCTCATCAACGGCCTGTTTGCCGTCTTGAGCGCACTGTATACCTATAAGATCGGCAAGCATTTCTTTAGCGAGCAGGTCGGACGATTTAGCGCACTGGCGACCGCCTTTATGCCATCAATGATTCTATGGACATCACAAAATCTTAAAGACAGCCTGGTGGTTTTTCTTTCGATGTGGGTGCTGTGGCTGGCGGCCCAGGGCATCGGCGGGCGGCTCGATCGGATCCCGCTGCTTGGTGGGATTATTGCCCTGCTTGCCACGGTTCGCATCGAGACAGCGATTGGCCTGGGCCTGATTATTGCCCTGACCTACATTTTCCAACAGCGCTCCAATCTCGTTATTCGGATCGTGTCTACGGCGCTAAGTGTAACGGTGCTCGGCCTGACGCTGGCCTACAGCGGCTATGGTTTTCTGGGCCAGGATTTCCTGGAGCGCACCCTGTCGGTCGAGGCAATCAATGCGAAGCGCGAGTCCACGGCCTACGGCGGCTCAGCGGTAGAAACTGGGGCCGGGAGTGGCGTCAGAGGTCTGGTGATCTTCCTGCCCCAGGCGGTCATAAATTTCCTGCTCCGCCCGTGGCCGTGGGAGGCGACTGAAAGTGTCAACCAGCTTATGACCATTCCTGAGTCGGTTTTGATCTGGTATCCGCTGTTTGGGTTCGCCCTGGTTGGCCTGCTCTGGTGCTGGCGCACCAAAGCGCTGCAGACATCGCTGCTGTGGGTCTATCTGCTGGCGGCGACAGTCGCAGCGGCACCCCAGTATGGAAATCTTGGCACCGCCTATCGCCATCGGGTGCAGCTCTGGCCGTGTTTCTTCATTCTGGCCGGCGTGGGCTGGTACGTCTGGAAGGATCGCCGCCGCAAGCAAGGATCCACACAACCAGCCAGTTTAAGTGTGGAACAACGCTGATGTGTGGCATTACGGGCTTCATCAACTATCACCATCTGCCTGCCAGCGAGACGGTTTTGCTCGCCCAGATGGATGCGATTCGCCACCGGGGGCCAGATGGCGCCGGCTGGATGGTCGCTGGCCCCGCCGCGCTGGGCATGCGGCGGCTGGCGATCATCGACCTCGCTGGCGGCGACCAGCCGATACACTCCCGCGACGGCCAGCAGCATCTGGTCTTCAACGGCGAGATATATAACTACCGCGAGCTGCGCCGCGAGCTGCAGGCGCTCGGCCAGCGGTTTGACACCGACTGTGATACCGAGGTCATTATTCGCGGTATCGAGCAGTGGGGCCTGCGCGCCCTGGTCGAGCGGCTCAATGGGATGTTTGCCTTTGCACTTTGGCACAGCGCCGAGCAGCGCCTGACACTCGTGCGCGACCGGCTGGGGATCAAGCCGCTGTACGTGTATGAGGATGCCGAGCGGCTGGTGTTTGGCTCCGAGATCAAGGCGATCTTGCAGCACCCGCACATTCCGCGCCAGCTTGATCCACGCGGGCTGGCCAATTTCATCACCTTCGGCCACGCGCTGGCGCCCCAGACAATGCTGCGCGGGATCCGCAAGCTGCGGCCCGCCCACATTTTGGAGTGGGCCGCCGCCAGCAACACGGTGGCGGAGACGCGCTACTGGGATATTCCCCTGGCGCCCATCCATACCTGCAATGCGGCCACGGCTGCCGCTGAGTGCTACGAGCGCCTGCGCGAGGCGGTGCGCCTGCAGCTGATCAGCGATGTGCCGCTGGGCGCGTTTCTCAGCGGCGGGCTGGACTCATCGATCATCGTCGGGCTGATGACGCGGCTGGGTGTCGATCCGGTGCGCACATTTAGCGTTGGCTTCGAGGCGAATGCCGGCTTCAATGAGCTGGATGATGCGCGGCTGGTCGCCCAGCACTTCGGCACAGAGCATCACGAGCTGATCGTCACACCTGCCGATCTGCCCGCGGCGCTGGCGACGCTGGTGTATCAGTACGACGAGCCGTTTGGCGATGCGGCGGCGCTGCCGGTGTATCTGCTGGCCCAGTTTGCCCGCCAGCACGTCACCGTGGCGCTCACCGGCGAGGGCAGCGATGAGCAGTGGGCGGGCTACCGGCGCTATCAGGCCGAGCTGCTCGCCACGGCCTACCGCCGTCTGCCGGGCCAGCGGGCGGTCAGCGCGCTGGTGCAGGCGCTGCCGCGCTCACGGCGCCTGAAACAGGCCGTCACCGCGCTCAATGTGGCCGACCCGGCCCGGCGCTATGCGGCCTGGCTGACCGTGGCCCACGCCAGCCAGCGGGCCAGCATTTTCCACCCCGATCTGCTCGCCAGCCTGGGCGACTACGACCCGGCCAGCCACTACGACGCGGTGTATCCGGCCAACGGCGGGCCAGCGCTGACCAGCATGGGCTACACCGACCTGCTGACCTGGCTGCCCGACACGTATCTGGAGAAGGTCGATAAGGCCACAATGGCGGCCAGCCTGGAGGCCCGAGTGCCGTTTCTTGATCACACGCTGGTGGAGTGGGCGATGCGGGTGCCCAATCAGCTGAAGCTCCGTGGGCGGACCACCAAGTGGCTGCTGCGCCAAACCTTCGCCGACATGCTGCCAGCCGCAACCCTCAGCAAGCCCAAGCAGGGCTTTGCCGTGCCGACCGATCCGTGGTTTCGCGGCCCGCTGCGCCAGTGGACCGCCGAGATTTTATTCGACCAGCGCACCGAGCAGCGCGGCCTGTTCAACCCCGCCGCGATTCGCCGGATCTATGCCGACCACGTCAGCGGGCGCCATGTCGCCGACACGCTGCTGTGGCTGCTGCTCAATCTGGAGCTGTGGCAGCGCGCCTATCTCGACGGCGAGGAGATCGGATGAGCGCCCCGCTGGTGATCCACGTCGCCACCGCCGACATGGGCCTGCGGTTTTTGCTGCTCAATCAGCTGCAGGCGCTCCAGGCGGCCGGGTACGCGGTGCTGGGCATCAGCAGCGACGGGCCGTACCGGGCCGAGGTCGCGGCGGCCGGCGTGCCGGTGCTGCCAATCACCATGCAGCGCGCCATTACCCCAGCGGGCGACCTGATCGCCCTGGCCCGACTGGTGCACACCTTTCGGCGCCTCAAGCCGCTGATCGTGCATACCCACAATCCCAAGCCGGGCCTGCTGGGACAGCTGGCGGCGCGGATCGCCGGGGTGCCGATTATCGTCAACACACTCCACGGTTTCTATTTCCACGCCGGCTCATCGCCACGCCAGCGCCGCTTCTATGTGACGCTGGAGCGGATCGCCGCCCGCTGCTCGCACGCGATTCTGTCGCAGAACCGCGAAGATATGGCGACCGCGGTGCGCGAAGGCATCTGCGCCCCAGCGCTGATCTCGTATCTGGGCAATGGGATTGATGTGGGCCGCTTTGACCGCCGCCGCCTCGATCCAGCCGCCCAGGCCAGCCTGCGTGCCAGCCTGAACCTGCCCGCCGACGCGCTGGTGGTCGGAGCGGTCGGTCGGCTGGTGGCGGAAAAGGGCTACCACGAGCTGTTTGCGGCCTTCCAGGCGCTGGCGGCAGCCCGGCCCAACCTGCATCTGCTGGTGGTTGGCCCCGAGGAGCCGGGCAAAGCCGATGGCCTGACCGCGCAGGCGGCGGCGGACTATGGCATTGCCGCGCGAACCCGCTTCACCGGGCTGCGGCGGGACATGCCCGAGCTCTACGGGCTGATCGATGTGCTGGCCCACGCCTCCTACCGCGAGGGCTTTCCGCGCGCGCCGATGGAGGCCGCCGCGATGGGCATTCCGGTGGTCGCAAGCGATATTCGCGGCTGCCGCGAGGCCGTGTTCGATCGCCAGAACGGTCTGTTGGTGCAGGTCAGGGATGCCGCCGCCCTGGAGCGCGGCCTGGCCCGGCTGCTCGACGATGCGGCGCTGCGCCAGGCGCTGGGCCAGCTTGGGCGGCGAATCGCCGAGCGCGAGTTTGATGAGCAGATCATCTATGGGCGGATCCTGAGCGTCTATGCGCAGCTGCGGGCGGCCCGGCCTGGGTAAAGCAAAACCCGGACGCTCGCATAGCATCCGGGTGTTTGGTGTTCGCTCCGGCGATCTAGACCGTGCGCTCGTGCTTGCCCTCGCCGATCTCCTCGATGAACTTGCGGCTGAAGGCCGGGATATCGCTGGGCTGGCGGCTCGTCACTAGGCCATTGTCGGTGACAACCTCGGCATCAACCCAGTCGGCGCCGGCATTTTTCAGGTCGGTCTGGATCGAGTGGTACGAGGTCATTTTGCGGCCCTGAACCACCCCGGCATCGATCAGCGTCCAGGGGCCGTGGCAGATCGCCGCCACGGGCTTGCCGGCATCGAAAAACGCCCGCACGAACTTCTGCACGTCGGCATCGCGGCGCAGCTTGTCGGGGCTCATCACGCCGCCAGGCAGCAGCAGCGCATCGTAGCTGTCGGGGTTGGCCTCGGCAGCCGTGATATCCACGCTCACATACTCGCCCCAGTTTTCTTCTTTCCAGCCGCGAATGGTGCCGCTCTCCAACGCCACAATCTGGGTCTGGATCCCGGCCTCCTCGAGCGCCCGGCGCGGCTCGAGCAGCTCGCTTTGTTCAAATCCATTAGTCGCCAAAATAGCGACGATCTTGCCTTGTACATCTGCCACGATCTAGCCTCCTTCACACGATTTAACGCTATCAACCGGCGAAGGGAGCAATAATTAGGCCAGCAGCCGCCTGATCGGTGGTGCGCTACGGCACACATCTTGCCAAAACCATCCATGGTAATCAATCAGGAGGTTCACCAATGACCGAGCGACGATCTCAGAACATGCATGAGCCAGACGATACTTTCCAGCGCGATCTCCACCCTGATGTGGGCAGCGAGCAGAGCGACGAGCGCCTGACCACGGCCTACGATCAGAAAACCCTGCAGCAGCGGCTGCCCGGCCTGAGCGCCGAAGATCTGAAGCAGATCTCGATTTTGACCGCGGGCACCCGGCTGGAGCAGGGCGCGACCTATCTCGATCTGTACGCCAGCCCGCCGAGCGAGTTCAAGGCGATGGGCGGGATGACGGCGGGAGAGCACACTATGTATGTGCCCAAGAGCGAGACCGACTACCAGCTGTGGAATCGGCTGATCGGGGTCGCCAACCCCGAGCGCACCGGCGAGGCCGACGAGGTCTAAAGCCCTGATTCTGCTGATTGCAATGGGGTGAAGAGGCACGGCGGACCGTGCCTCTTTGGCTAGCCAGCGAAAGGAGTGCCATGCCCAGTGAATTTACCAGCGCCGAGATCTGGCGGGATCTGCAAATCCTCGGGCAGGCGCTGGTCGCGCTGCTGCTCGGCGGCATTATCGGCTGGGAGCGCGAGTCGCAGGGCAAGTGGGCCGGATTTCGCACCCATATGCTGGTGTGTTTCGCCTCAATGATGCTGGTCGCAATCAGCCGCCTGCTGATCATCGACTCGCAGGCGCTGCTCCAGAGCGATACGCTGCGGGTCGACCCGGTGCGGATCATCGAGGCGATTGTGGCCGGGGTTGCGTTTCTCGGCGCCGGAACCATCTTCCGCGATCGCGAGAACAACATGATGCACGGCCTGACCACGGCGGCCTCGCTGCTGGCGGTGGTGCCCATTGGCATCGCGGTGGCGATCCAGCGCTATGTGCTGGCGGTTGGCGTCACCGTGCTGATCCTGTTCGTGCTGCAGGGCATGAAGCAGGTTGAAAAGCGCTGGGGTCCCAAAGCCACCCCCGAGGAGTAGGCGCAGGCGGCGGATCGGCTTACTCAATCTGGGCCGGGCGGGGCCATCCGCGCCTGCGGGTGCGCCACCACTGGCGGATCTGAGCGCCCCAGTCGCCAATTCGTCCGGCCGCCAGCAGCGCGATCAGCTATTCCCCTGCGCGATCTAGCCAGTTGCCGGACAGGCGGAATTGGGGCAAAATAGGGACTGCGCGTTCATGGACGGCTCCTTGTTGGTGGTTCTCCAAGACGTGTCCCTGAAATCGTCGTATTTTTCAAGCGGCCAATCGGTTAACCACCATCGTTGGCACACCTACCCCAGGCTTAAATAGCGTTATTTTAATGGAATTTTTACCCTACTTCCGTTTTTCGCCGAATGGACATGGAACCCCATCAGGGCTCTCCGGCGCCCCGCTACGGAACATCCTGGGTGCGCTGATGATGCGCGGCATCCTGATCGCGGTCGGCGCGACCTAATCCGCGAATTCCACTGGATCATCTACATCTTCGGCGCGTTCCTGATCTTCACCGGGGGCAAGCTGGCCCTCCATCGCAACCGGGCCATGAGGGTAAATGCAGCGACCCAGTTTGGAGCAACGTTTTCACAATTCAGGCAACATACTTCAGTTTCATACCCTCTGCACGGCATTCCTATGCTACAGTAATACAGCGTACTCGTATGAAGGAGAAATGATGACCAAAACAGTCCCTCTTGCACAACGCAGCCCCATGAGGGGTGTGATCCGACGTTTCCAGGAGTTTATTCATCTGGAAGCATCCAGTGGCATTCTGCTGCTTATCTGCACCATTATTGCCTTGATCTGGGCAAACTCTCCGTGGGCCGACTCATACACCAGATTATGGGGAACACCATTTACGATTAGCTTTGGCGAGGCTGGCCTTTCCAAAGCCTTGATCCTATGGATCAACGATGGTTTGATGGCGGTTTTCTTTTTTGTGGTTGGGCTGGAAATCAAGCGTGAGATACTGGACGGCGAGCTTTCCAGTCCGCGACAGGCCGCCCTGCCAATTGCAGCGGCGCTGGGAGGGATGGTTGTTCCAGCCCTGTTGTATACGCTGTTGAACCTTGGCACACCAGGGATTTCAGGGTGGGGCATTCCCATGGCGACTGATATTGCCTTTGCGCTGGGTGTGCTGGCCCTGTTGGGCAATCGCATTCCATTGTCGCTGAAAGTGTTTCTGACGGCGCTTGCGATTGTGGACGATCTGGGCGCGGTGATGGTGATTGCATTGTTCTACACCGCTGAAATTGCCTGGACATATCTGGGCATTTCGGCAGGCTTGTTTGGGTTGCTGATGGTGATCAACCGCTTTGGAGTTCGCTCGTTGTCCGTATATATTCTGATCGGCCTGGTGCTGTGGGTGATGGTGCTGAAGTCGGGCGTGCATGCAACAGTTGCTGGCGTGCTGCTGGCGATGGCGATTCCTTCACAAACCAAAACACGGGTCGATAATTTTGTTGAGCAACAACACGTATTCCTTGACGAGCTTGATTCACATGATGATGGGGTGGTGCCTGAGCAGCTCAATGAGCAGCAGCAGTCGGCGGTGCAGGCAATTGAGACATCAGCCACGAACCTGCAATCACCATTGCAACGGCTGGAACACGCGCTGCATCCGTGGGTTGCCTTTTTCATTATGCCCATTTTTGCGCTGGCGAATGCTGGTGTTGCAATCGAAGGCAGCATTGGCGCGTCGCTGACAGAAACTGTCTCCCTGGGCATTATCGCGGGGCTGGCAATTGGTAAGCCGCTTGGAATTACCCTATTTTCGTGGCTAGCGCTTCGGATAGGCTTGGCGACGCTGCCCGCCGATATCTCGATGAAGCACATTCATGGTGCAGGCTGGATCGCTGGCATTGGCTTTACCATGGCGCTGTTTATTGCCGGATTGGCATTTGGCAGTTCGCCGCTCCTGACTACTGCCAAGATCGGCATTCTCGCGGCATCGCTGCTCGCTGGTGGGATCGGATTTCTGATTTTACGTCGCATTAAGCCAATCCAACCTTTATAGGTGCTGGCGATGGCTGCCCAAATGTGGGATATGGCTAAGGAGCGAATACACCTATGAGCATCATCACTCTGGGACTTTTAATCGTGGGGCTGGGATTTCTTGTTGGAGGTGCTGAACTCCTCGTGCGAGGCGCTTCTCGTCTAGCCGCCGCTGTTGGTATTTCACCCTTGGTGGTGGGACTGACGGTTGTGGCATTCGGCACAAGTGCGCCGGAGTTAGCCGTGAGTATACAGTCGGGCCTCGCAGGACAGGCCGATATTGCCTTGGGCAATGTTGTTGGCAGCAACATCTTCAACATATTGCTGATACTTGGATTGTCGGCAACGATTGGATCATTGGTCGTATCGCAGCAGCTTGTGCGGCTGGAAGTACCACTCCTAATCGGCGTGTCAGGGCTGTTGTATGTGCTCGCGTTAGACGGACGAATTGGTCAACTGGATGGTGTGGTGCTGTTTAGCGGTATCGTGATATACACGGTATTTGCAATTCGGCAAAGTCGCAAAGAAAGCAAGAAGATTCAGGCCGAGTACGAACAGGAATTTGGCACGGAAGCGCCGAAAACAGGTGGGCAATTTGTGTCGCAAGTCGGGTTGATCGTGGTGGGGCTGATCATGCTGGTCATCGGATCGCAATGGCTGGTTGAGGGTGCCGTCGCGATTGCCGAAGTGTTGGGCGTAAGTCAAGTGGTCATTGGCCTCACGGTTGTGGCTGCCGGTACGTCGTTCCCGGAGTTGGCGACGTCGGTGATTGCTGCTAGACGGGGTGAACGCGATATTGCGGTTGGGAACGTTATTGGCAGTTGTATCTTCAATATTCTGGCTATTCTCGGTCTTGCTAGCATTGTGACGCCGGGCGGATTAGGCGTGGCGCCTTCAATCCTGAGCTTTGATATGCCGATTATGATTGCTGTCGCGGTCGCGTGTTTGCCGGTGTTCTTCATTGGCTACACGATCTATCGTTGGGAAGGTGTGCTCTTTCTGCTGTACTATGGCGCGTACACAACGTATTTGGTTCTATCCGCCACAGAGCACGATTTACTGCCGCTGTACAACAACGTCATGCTGCTGTTTGTCGTGCCGCTAACAGTAGTGACGTTTGTGGTACTTTCGATTCGTGCGGTACGAGCTTCATCACGTACAGTTGTCGATAATGGAAGCGGATAGAGCAGAACGATAGTGTATCATTCGTTCTGTAAATTGTGGAGGCGGCGGATCAGCGACAGGTTATCTGGCAAATGCGCCATTTACCTTGTCAAACGACACATGATGCACGGCCTGACCACGGCGGCCTCGCTGCTGGCGGTGGTGCCCATTGGCGTCGCGGTGGCGATCCAGCGCTATGTGCTGGCGGTTGGCGTCACCGTGCTGATCCTGTTCGTGCTGCAGGGCATGAAGCAGGTTGAAAAGCGCTGGGGTCCCAAGGCCACCCCCGAGGAGTAGGCGCAGGCGGCGGATCGGCTTACTCAATCTGGGCCGGGCGGGGCCGTCCGCGCCTGCGGGTGCGCCACCACTGGCGGATCTGAGCGCCCCAGTCGCCAATTCGTCCGGCCGCCAGCAGCGCGATCGGCACGGTGACGGTGAGAATATACTGCGGCCACTTGGTCGGCCAGACGAAGAGAAACAGCAGCATCGTGCCAAACCACAGCGCCAGCAGCCGATCGCGCTGCCAAGTTCGGCGCAGCGCGATCAGCCCGATTACGCTAAACACGCCGTCGAGCAGCACGACAAAAACCCCTGGGTGCCACGGCACCGAGCCAAACAGCCAGTACAGCGGCTGCTCCCAGCCGTAGCCGGTCGCCTGCACCTGCGCACCGCCGGCGTAGGCGGTGCTGAAGGCCAGCGACTCGCGCAGCCGCCCGATCGGGTTGGGCCACAGGGCCGGGTCGAAGAGATAGAACACCAGCAGCGCCAGCGCCGACCAGGCCAGAATCGGCGCCAGCCGCCGCAGCAGCCGAGGCCCAAGCGGCGCAGGCTCACCCGCAGTGGCGTCGGCCAGCAGGCGGTACTCGCGCCAAATCAGCCAGATCACGGCGGCGACTCCGGCGACGGCATACAGATATTTCCCGGCGGCGGTGAGCCCCAGCGCAACTGCGGCCAGCCAGAAGGCCCAGCCGCCGCTGCGCCGCGAGTGGCGGAGCAGCAGCAGGGTCAGGGTCGCAAACAGACACGGCAGCGCCTCGATCATGGCCTGCGAGGTATATTTGATATGCCACGAGTTAACCGCGACCAGCAATCCAGCCAGCGGATTGACCAGCGCCACCGCCGTCGCCGTCACAGCCCCGATGATCGCGCTGAACACGCGCAGGCGGTGGGCCTTTTGGGCGATCAGCTCCGAGCCATTCTTGGCGCCTTTCAGCGCCATCACTGGGCGGGCATACGCCGTCGGGCCTTCGCTGAGCAGGATCGCCCCATAGGCCAGCTTGGTCAGCGGCGGATGCTCGTAGTTCTCACGCTCGTTGACCACCCCGGCCCAGTCGCCGTCGGCCAGATGCTGGGCGTACAGCTGCCCGGCCCGCAGATAGTCATCCTCGTCGAAGTCGGTGCCAAGCAGCCCGACCGCCCGCAGCCGCAGCCCCAGCGCAACCGCAAAGACAACCAATATCGCCAGAATCCGCCAGCCAGTACGCCAGCTCGGGCGCACAAAAAGCCGCCGACGCGGCGCAGCCTGTGGTGATAGCATACAGTGACCTTTCGGAAATGTGACCGGGTGATGGTTTCATCCGCCGGAGTGGATTTGCAGGCCGAGTATAGAGGCATTGGTGCAGATGTGTAATCTGGCGCTGGGCTAAACGTCTGCCGCGCTCGCCAGGCTTGGATGCCTCGCGGGCGCGGCAGAGCGCTCCCTGAGCCTGTCGAAGGGAACGGATTAGCGCTTGAGATCGAGCAGCTGCTCCAGGCGGTCGACCATATCGCTCAGCACCTTGAAGGCCGCATCGACCGGCTCGGGCTGGGTGAGATCGACCCCGGCCAGCTTCAGCGCATCCAGCGGCGTCAGCGAGCTGCCGGCCTTGAGGAAGGCCAGATAGTTCTCGCGGGCGTTGGGCTGGTTGTCCAGCACATTTTCGGCCAGGGCGTGGGCACCAGCGATGCCAGTGGCGTACTGGTAGACATAGAAGTTCGAGTAGAGATGGGTCGGGAACTCGGCCCAAGTGATGCCGATCCGGTCGCTGTCGAGCACAACCTCATCGCCATAGCCCTCGCGGAACAGCTCGAACATCAGCTGATTGAGGCTCTCGGCGTTCAGCGGCTCGCCGCGCTCAACCCGCTGGTGAATCTCCAGCTCGAACTGGGCCAGAATCGGCATAATGAAGAAGTAGCGATGGAAATTGCTCATCGCCTCTTCGATCAGCGCAATCTGGAAATCGCGGTCCTGGTTGTGTTTGAACAGGTAGTCGCGCACCAGCGCCTGGTTGAAGTTCGAGGCCACCTCGGCGACAAAGATGGTGTAGTTGGCATAGACCGAGGGCTGATTCTGCCAGGCGAAGTACGAGTGCATCGAGTGGCCCAGCTCGTGGGCCAGCGTGCTGAGGCCAAACACGTCGTTATTGTAGTTCATCAGGATGAACGGGTGGGTGCCCTGCCAGCCCGAGGAGAATGCGCCAGCGCGTTTGCCCTTGTTGGGGTAGATATCGACCCAGCGCTCGTTGGTCAGGCCGCGCTGCGAGATGGCGGTGTACTCCTCGCCCAGCGGCTGCATCCCGGCAACGATCCACTCGACCGCCTGGGCGTAGGAGATATCCAGCTTTTCTTCGGTCAGCGGCGCTTTGATATCGTAGACGTTGAGCTGGTCGTAGCCGAGCGCCTGGCGACGCAGGCGCCAGTAGCGATGCCAGGTCGGGTAGTTTTTGCGACAGGTGGCGATCAGCTGGTGAAACACCGCGACCGGAATGTTGGTCTCGCCAAGCGCGGCCTCCAGCGAGGAGCCATAGTTGCGCACCTGGGCCATGAAGGCATGCTGCTTCACGCCGGTGGCGATCACGTTGGCCATGGTGTTTTTGGTCGCCAGATGGGCGTCCGAGTAGTGCTCCCAGGCCGTGCGGCGCACCTCGCGGTCGGTGTCGTTCAGCAGGGCGTTGATCGTGCCTTGGGTGATCTCGCGCTCGGCGCCCTCAACGCTGCGGGCCGGATCGAAGCGCAGGTCAGCGTCGGCCAGAATGCCGTGGGTCGAGGTCGCCGAGTCAAACGCTTCGGAGGCCAGGCCGAGCACCTGCTCAACCTCGGATGAGCGCACGTGGGCCTGGCGGCGCTCCAGATCGGCAATATTCTGCGCGTAGATCGCCAGGGCTGGCTCGGTCTGCATCCACTCGCGCAGGGTCGGGAAGCCAATCGCGATCATCTCGGGCTCGACGAAGGCAATCGCGCCCATCGTCTGGCCGAACAAGCCCATGGCCCGATCGTGCTTGGACTTGGCGGCCGGGTCGGAGGTGTCGACCTCGTAGAACATGCTGGCGTAGACATACACTTTGCCAATGGTTTTGATAATCTCTTCCAGATCGTGCAAGGCCTGGATCAGCACCGCCGGGCTCTCGTGCAGGCGCCCGCGCAGCTTGCGAAACTCGACCAGCTGCCCGTTGACCGTTTCAATTGCGGCCTGCCACTCGGCATCCGTGGCGAAAATGCTGGTTGCATCCCAGGTATGTTCCAGAGCGACATCGCTCCGTTGCGGTACAACTTGTGCCATCTGCTGGTTCTCCTAACCTAAAAACGCGAATTCGTAGATCGGGCGCTATTTCAAGATTGCGCTCGATGGATACCTAGTCGTCTAAATGGTCAAAAACTTCACGCTGCGCGGCCAGCTCGCCTAAAAACTCGCGCTGGGCGAACGAAACCATCGTCGACTGGGGCCTCACCTTCTGGATCGCCATCCGCGCCTCGGCCACCGACAGGCCGCGGGCGATGAAAAAGGTGTGAAGAATTGTGCCGGTTCGGCCAACCCCGGCGTTGCAGTGCACCAGCACCGGCCGGGCCTGCGCCGTCTGGCGGCGCATAAAGCGGATAATCGCCTGGGCCTGCTCAACGGTCGGCGCGTAGTGATCCTGGATTGGCACATGAAAATAGGTGATGTCCAACTCTGTCAGCAGGTCGGCATCGATGCCGCGAAAGCGGGTGATCGGGCGCTCAGGCAGCGAGACAATCGCTCGAATGCCCTGCTTATTCAGCGAGCGCAGATCGGCCGCGCTACACGGGATACTGCTCGCAGCCAGCTCGCCTGGCTCAATCCACGAAATTTTCATTCTGCTCCAATAGGGTTATAAGAACGATCCGCTGGCTGAGCCTGTCGAAGCCGATTATTTTAGCTTCGACAAACTTAGCCAGCGGATCTTGGTGTTCAGGGTGATACCAGTCCGCGTTTACTCGTCGTCCCATTCGTCATCATCGTCCCACGCATTGTCGATGTAGGCCGAATCTTCCTTCCAGGTATCGACCTCGACCTCGGCATCGCCCAGCGACGGGCGCAGATTGAGGCGGTGGAAGGTGCGCAGGGCGAACGACCAGCCCGCCGCATCGATCAGCAGCCCCTCGGGGGTGAGCTTGCCGGTGCATTTCAGCATATCCAGATACGAGGCGGGCAGCACAAAATCCAGCGGCAGCAGGTAGGCGTCATCCGGGTGGGCGACGACATCGATCTCGATATCGCTATCCTGGGTGGCCTGGGCGTAGCCGCGCAGAATCGCCTCGGTCGCGCTCAGCGGCAGCAGATTGATCCCGGCATTTTTGGCCGCCTCGATCTGAAAGAAATCACCGCCAGTGCGCGAGCGGCGGCGGCGGATAATCTGGCCGGCCTGGAGCGGCAGCACCTGCTGATCATCTTTCGTGATCGGCACAATATCCTGCCAGCGCAGATAGTCCAGGTCGAAGCTGCTCCAGCGCTCGCGCGGGTTGTGGTCGCGGTACAGCGTCTCGCCAAGCTGCGGGGCCGGGGGCAGCGCCGGCAGCCGCTCAAAGCGGCTGGTCAGAGTGCGCACGTTGAAGCCGCGCATTTTCAGGCGGCCCAGCAGGCCGAAGCGGCGCGGGCTGACCAGCTGGAAGGTATGGCCAATCGTCACACCTTCGCCGCGCAAAACTAAGCGCACCTTATCATTGTGAATAATGAACGTATTTGGCGCAATCTCATCCAGGTCAGCATGAATTCGCGCCCGTTTAGAACGTGGGGTCATAAATTAGGAATCCTCCTCGATCCGGGCTAATAAAGGCGCCGAGTAGGCATGGCAAATTGCCACCGCCAGCGCATCAGCAGCATCGTCGGGCTGCGGCAAATGATCAAGGTTCAGGGTCATCTGGACCAGATGTTGCATCTGCTGTTTGTCCGCGTGGCCGTAGCCAACCACGGCCTGTTTGACCGCCATGGGTTTGTACTCGAAAATTCGGACGCCGGCCTGCTGGAGTGCCAGCAGCGCGACGCCGCGGGCGTGGGCCACCGCCAGCGCCGTGGTGACATTTTTGGAGAAAAACAGCTCCTCCACCGCACCAGCATCGGGGCGATATGCCGCCAGGACGTGTGCGAGCCCATTGTACAGCAATTCAAGCCGTTGTGGCAGCGGGGTCTTGGCGGGCGTGGTCAGCACGCCGTAGCTCACCAGCCCAACGTCGCCGCCGTCGGCGTCGATGACACCCCAGCCCATAATCGCGGTGCCGGGGTCGATTCCTAAAATACGCATGGGGTGTGCTCCCTAGGCACCAAAACGGTGGTGCTATTCGGCTCTGGGGCTGGAGCCATCGCCGTAGCCAGTCAGCTCGACGTAGCCATAGCCGCTGCTGCTGCCCTCAATCAGCACGCTGCCCTCCCAGTAGCGGATCGTCAGGGGCAATTCCTGATCGGCGATCTGCGGCGTGAGGGTCAGATCGATCTGCTCGGACGGAATCTGCACCCGCCACTTGGCGGGATAGACGGCGCCAGCATCGCGCGGGCTGGCCCAGCGCTCCTGCACATCGATCTGGAGATCGGCGAGGCTCAGCGCACGGGTGGTGCCATCGGCGTAGGTCAGCGTGCCGGCGGAATAATTTTCGAGCGAGCCATCTGCGCGGCGCAGCAGATACACCATCAGATCGCGCCCGTCATCAAGCTGGAGGGCAAACCAGTCCCAGCCAGTAATTCCGGCCTCGAGCGCACTGGTGCCCCACTCGCGGTCCATCCACGAGCTGCCAGTGATGGCGATTTGTTCGCCACCAAGCGTGATCGTGCCCGTGGTCGCCATCCGCGTCAGCGAGTAGTAGTACGAGGCGTTGCCGGTCGTCGCGCCTTTCTGGCTGACGCCCCGATCTCCCTGCAAGGTCGGCGGCTTGGTCGACTCGAGGGTGAAATCAATCGCGACATCGGCCTCGCTGGCCTGCAGCCGCATCGTCATGCCCTCCGGCCCGCTGCCCTCGGCGCTCCAATCCTCCAGAAACACCCGGTAGGGATCGCCGCTGGCCCCGGCGAGTCCGGCGGCATTGCGGGCCAGGCGCTCGAAGGCATAGAATTTATTGTTGGCCACATCGGTCAGGGCGAAGTGGGCCAGATAGACATCGTTAGTCGCCCACTGGGCCGTGCGCGCAACCGGCTGATCGCTGAGCGAGGAGCGAAAAAACGTCAGCTGGTAGCCAAAGCGCCGCCCATCGGCGGCGGCGAGATTGCCGGTGTAGTACCACCACTCGGTGCGGTACTCCGGGTGCGGGCCGTGGTCGGCGGGGAAAACGAACGGGCGGACGGTGGTGACCAGGGCAAAGTTGCCGGTGCCGCCGCTGCCCTCGATCGCCTCGATCGCGCTGATCGAGGCCTGCACACCGACCGGGGCCGGCTGGCGCGTCACCGCCCACACTCCGCCCGCCAGCCCGGCCACCAGCGCCACCAGCGCCGCAATAATTCCAATTCGTCGCATAGCTATCGTTCCTTTAGTGCAATACCCTCGCCAATTTCCCATTCATCACGTCAACGACGTGAGCGTCGTGTCACCGTGATAGCAATGGCTCGGCGAAATTAAAAGTCGATCTGGATTTTGCTGAGGCAATTTCAAT
>DAOTUS010000641.1:0-5254 GCA_034437415.1 Herpetosiphonaceae bacterium | reverse complement strand
AGTGGCTGGCCCGCCCGGATGTCGAGGTCGTCATGCTGCCGTCCGATGACGGCATTTCTGTGCCGCTCGAGCGCTACGCCGCCGCCATCGATGAGCGCACCGCCCTGGTCGCCACCTCGCACGTGTTTTTTGCCAGCGGCACCATCCAGCCAGCCCGCGAGATCGCCGCGCTCGCCCACGCCAAAGGGGCGCTGTGTCTGATCGACGGCTATCAGGCGGCGGGGCAGATCCCGGTCGATGTGGTGGCCGATGATGTGGATTTTTATCTGAGCGGCGGCCTGAAGTGGCTGCTCGGCGGCACCGGGATTGTGCAGCTGTACGTGCGCCCATCCCTGGTGGCCGCGCTGGAGCCAACCGTGACCGGCTGGTTCGCCCACGAGCGCCAGTTTGCCTTCGATGTCGCCAGCTTCAGCTACGCGCCCGACGCCCGCCGCTTTGAGATTGGCACGCCAGCGCTGGCCGCAGTCTATGCCGCCCACGCCGGAATGCAGATTATCCTTGAGCACGGCGTGGCCGCCATCCGCCAGCGCGAGCTGGAGCTGGTGGCCGATCTGGTCGCGCGGCTGCGTGAGATCGACTGTCCCCTGACGATGATCGACGATCCGCAGCAGCACGCCGGCATTGTGATGATCCGCACGCCGAACCACGCCCAGATTGTCACCGAGCTGGCCGCCCAGCAGATTATTGTTGATCATCGGCCTGGCCACGTGCGCGTATCGCCGTTCTTTTATAATACCGAAGCCGAAAATGCCATTCTGGCCGCCCAAATGCTCCACTATCGCTGAACCCAGCGCCGGATCTAGGGGTTTTTGCATAGATCATTGATGATTGTTATAAGGAGGTTTCGTGTCAACTCGCACGATGCTTGATCGGTACCAAACCAGCACGTCGTATCTCGCGCGGATTCTACACCGCTTTTCGGGGTTCGTGCTGACGGTCTATGTTCTGGTGTATATCTGGCAGCTGGGCGCGGTTCGCCGCGGTGGCGTGGCTGGGGCGCTGAATGTCGATGGATTTAATGCCACGATGGCCAGCTACAACACGCCGTTCTGGAAAATAACCCACGCGCTGGTGATCGCTCTGGTCGTGCTTCATTCCCTGACCGGGCTGCGGGTGCTGCTGTTTGAGGCCGGGGTTGGCTTGAAAGTTCAAAAAGCTTCGTTTTGGCTCTCGTTTGTGATCACAGTTATTATTTTTGTGCTGCTTTTTATCAAGATTATCGGCAATCTGGCGGCTTAAGTCGCGTGAAAGGATCATTCAATGGTTCAGCGAAATGTCTCGAGCGTTACGAGCCGCGCCCAGACCGTTCCCGTCGCGCCACAGGCCGGGACGCTGCTGTGGATTTTGCAGCGCCTGACCTCCTACGGGCTGCTGCTGTTTCTGGCGGTTCATCTCTACTTTACCTACTTTGGCCATCTCGATACGGCCGCGCCGCTGACGTTTGAGCTGCTCAAACGCCCGTTTCAGGTCTATCCATTCATCTATGCGCTCAACGAAGGGCTGCTGCTCGTCTGCGCGCTGTTCCACGGCCTGAATGGGGTGCGGAATATTGTCTATGACTGGACGACCCACGTCGGTCTGCGCCGCGGTGTCAGCGTTGCGCTTTTGCTGCTTGGCCTTGGCTTTGCCGGATATGGCTTTTATATTCTGGCGGCGCTGGTCTGAAATTAAAAATCAGAGCGCGGGGCCAGGCCAGCTGTTTGACCTCTGCGCTTTAACGAGGAGTTTTGTTTGTGATTCAACACGATGTAGTTATTGTGGGCAGTGGCATCGCCGGGATGCGCTGCGCGCTTGAAATTAAACGCCAGGCTCCCGCCGCTGATGTGGCGCTGGTGAGCAAGCTGTATCCCTTGCGCTCCTCCTCGGTGATTGAGCGTGGCGGCGTTGCGGCCGCGCTTGGCAATGTGCTCCAGGCCGCGCAGGGCATTATCGCGCCCGCCCGCCAGCAGCGCTCGACCGCCGACAGCGTCGAGTCGCACATGGGCGATACGCTGGCCTATGGCGGCGGCACCGGCGATGCGGCGGCCGTGGCGGCGCTGTGCAGCGAGGCCCCGCAGCTCGTCTATGAGCTTGAGCATATGGGCGCGCCGTTCAATCGCACCGTCGAGGGCCGCATCGCCCAGACGTCTGGCGCCGGCCACAGCAACCCCCGGCTGGCCTACGCCGCCGACCGCACCGGCCACGCGATTTTGCACACGCTCTACGGCGAGCTGGTCCGCTACGGCATCAAAGTCTATCCCGAGTGGTTCCTGCTGAGCCTGCTGGTGGAGGATGGCTCCGCCCGTGGGATTACGGCGCTGGATATTCGCAGCGGCGCGGTTGAGGTGTTCAACGCCAAAGTCACCGTGTTTGCGACTGGCTCGTATGGCCGGATGTTTGGCGTCACCTCGGATGCGCAGTCGTCGACCGGCGACGGGCTGGCGGCGGCGAGCCGGGCCGGGATCGCGCTGAAGGGCCTGGATCAGGTGCAATTTCACCCGCTGGGCCTGGCCGATCTGGGCTTTGTCATCAGCGAGCGGACCCTGCTTGATGGCGGCTATCTGCTGAACGACGCCGAAGAGCGCTTTATGGCCAGCTACGCCCCCGACCTGGCCGAGCGCGCCCCGCTGGCCGCCGTCAGCCAGGCGATCGCCAGCGAGATTGCGGCGGGCCGTGGCGCCGGCGAGGCCAAGAATCACGTCTGGCTCGATGTTCGCCATCTGCCAGCGCAGCACGTGCGCGATCAGTTCCCGCACCTGATCGAGTTCGCCCAGGATTATCTGGGCCTGAACCCGTTCGATGAGCTGATCCCGGTGCAGCCAACCGCCCACGTTACGCTCGGCGGCATCCCAACCGATGTGAATGGCCGGGTCGCTGAGGTCCGCCGATTCTACGCCGTTGGCGCGTGTGCCAACAATGGCGTCCACGGGTCCGCGCCGCTGCCGGGCAATGAGCTGGCCGCCGCGCTGGTGTTTGGCCGCCGGGCTGGCGCAGCCATCGCCAAGCAGCTGGGCGAGAAATCGTTCCTCAGCGTTCCCGCCGCAGCCCTGGACGCCGCCAAAGCCGCGATCAAAGCACTGCTGAGCCAGAAGGGCGACCTGCGCGCCGCCACCGTGCGCGAGCAGCTGCTGAGCTCGATGAGCGCCAGCAACGGCGTGCAGCGCCACTACGACACGCTGACCGAACAGATCGGCCGCGTGCGCGACCTGTGCAACGACTTTGCCCGCACGGCCCTGCAGGATCACGGCAGCCTGTTCAACACCGAGCTGGTCGAGGCCCTCGAGGTGGCGAATCTGTTGGAGATCAGCGAACTCGCGGCTAGCGGCGCAGTCGAGCAGCTCGCTGTCGCTGCCGCCTAAACCGCCGGGCACCTTTTTGAAAACTCGCGCATTGGAGATTTCTATGAATGTTAAAATTCGGGTGCCGCGCTACGAAGCGTCTGGCGCGATCACCCCGGTATTTCAAACCTACACCGTCGCCATCACGCCGACCACAACGGTGCTCGATGCGCTCAATCAGATCAAGGGCCACCAGGATGGCACGCTGACCTTTCGGCGCTCGTGCCGCTCGGCGATGTGTGGCTCGTGTGGCGTGATGGTCAACGGGCGCAATCGGCTGGCCTGCAACACCCGCGTCGCCGAGCTCAACAGCTCGGAGGTCTCGGTCAACCCGCTGCCCGGCTTTCCGGTCATTCGCGACCTGGTGGTGGACTGGGACCCGTTTTTCGCCAAAGACGCCGTGATGCTGCCCTACCTGATCACCGACCAGCCCAAGCCGACCGACGGCACCGAGCGGCTGCAAAGCCCCGCCGATGTCAAGCAGATCGCCAGCGCCTCAGCGTGTATTCAGTGCGGCTGCTGCTCGTCGGCCTGCCCGGTGCAGTGGAGCAACAGCGAGTACTACGGCCCGGCGGCGCTGACCCGCGCCTATCGCTTCGTCGAGGACTCCCGCGACACCGCCACCAGGGCGCGGCTGGATATTGTCGGCACCGAGACCGGCGTCTGGCGCTGCCACACGATCTTCAACTGTACCTCGGACTGCCCCAAGGGGATTTTGAATACCGAAAATATTCAGGCCCTGAAGCGCAAAATCATGCTCAGCCGCCTGGGCCTGGGCCGGATCGAGGTTCGCGCTCGGGTTCCCGAGTCGGCCTGAGCTTGATGCAGTGCCTGTCTAAAGATCGACGTTCGGTATGAACCAAATCAACAAACGTCAAACAGCTCACGGGTGTATCCTTGGGCTGTTTGTTTTTTTACTGGGCCGCCTGTCAGGTCGGCGTAAAACAATGATTGAACGAGCACTATCACTCACCGAGGCGGATCAGCCAGCGCCAGACGCGGACTGGTCGGACGTTGAACTTCCGGCGGCGGAAACCCCGCCATCCGATCCGGCGCCGCTGGCCGCTGCCGTTCTGCTCCAGGCCGAGGCGGTGCTGTTTATCGCCACCGAGCCGCTGGACTATCCGACGCTGGCCCGCGCGCTCGACCTGCTCCCCGAGACGGTGCCGAGCGTTGTGGCGGCCCTGCGCGAGCGCTTCGCCGGGCGTGGCATTCGGCTGCAGGAGCTGGCGGGCCACCTCCAGCTGGTCAGCGCCCCCGAGGCCGGGCCGACGGTCGAGCGCTTTCTCGGCGGATCGCAGCCGACCAGGCTCTCCGCTGCCGCCCTGGAGGTGCTGGCGATTGTGGCCTACCGCCAGCCACTGACCCGCACCCAGGTCGAGGCGATCCGCGGGGTTGACTCGAGCGGCGTGATGCGCTCGCTGCTGGCCCGCGATCTCATCCACGAGGTCGGGCGCTCCGAGGCGCTGGGCCGCCCAATTCTCTACGCCACCAGCCCGCAGTTCCTGCACCTCTTCGGCATCGAGTCGCTCGACGACCTGCCGCCGTTTGCCCACGAGCGGCTGGATGTGGGGGAGTAGAGGTTCGGGGTAATCCCACTTAAATAAGCCGGAGCGTCGGCACGGTTGACCTCACCCCGGCGCTCCGCGCCACCCCTCTCCACTGCGGTAGAGAGGGGAAATGCCCAGCAATTTGCTTATTTGAACGGTATTGGGATTAGGGGTTAGTGGGGCTGCTATAAGTATAAGATACGGATTCTTATTTATAAGTTGAATTCAAAGGAGGCTAGTATGACAGACATTCAATACTGTCCTTTTGTACAATACCCTCGCCAATTTCCCATTCATCACGTCAACGACGTGAGCGTCGTGTCACCGTGATAGCAATGGCTCGGCGAAATTAAAAGTCGATCTGGATTTTGCTGAGGCAATTTCAAT
>DAOTUS010000640.1:0-1944 GCA_034437415.1 Herpetosiphonaceae bacterium | reverse complement strand
ATTGAAATTGTCTCAGCAAAACCCAGATCGACTTTTAATTTCGCCGAGCCATTGCTATCACGGTGACACGACGCTCAAGGCGTTGAGGTGATGAATGGCAAATTGGCGAGGGTATTGGTACTATATTCCTCAATTTATATAGGTATCGGCGGATTCTGGTTTCTAGAAACCGATGATCGGCTAAATATACTTGTCTTGATTGGCATCCCAGTGCTGGTCTATTTGGGGTATATTGCCCTTGATGTTCTGATTAGACGAGGGCTGAAGCGTGGTCTTGCCGGTCTTACGCTCGCGCTACTTGTGGCGATCCCGATTGTGCCTTTTGCAGTTCCCCAAACTCAACCGCTGCTGGCGAACTGGTGGCCCGATCCGTCGAATCCGTTCTTCTCCTCAAACGAGTCTGCGTCAGCCACAAGCACTCCATCCGCCGCAGTTCAGCCACCTTCTGCGAGGTCGCCTTCCCCAGAGATTGAGCCAACCGCTGTTCCAACGCCGCCACAGGTGCAAAAAGCCCGCATTACCAGCAAGTCGCTCAACATTCGCTCCGCGGCCAACGCCGACGCGAACATTGTTGGCAATCTTGCCGATAGCGACATCGTTGAGCTTACTGGCGCGGAGCAGAACGGCTGGCTTGAGGTTCAGTTTGGCCGCCTGACTGGCTGGGTTAATGGCAAATATGTCGAGATTCTGGAATAAGGATTGTTCCAAAATCGACAATTCTGATCCCCGATTCTTAATCTTCCTAAGAATTCGCTTAAGCCCGGCTGAAAAAATCAATTTCCCCAATTGCTTGTGGTATTATCAAGGCAGTGGACATGAGAACAGAAACGATCGCCACGGCGTGCGAGTGTTTCTGTTCTCGTGTTCTATGTTCTGTCTTCTCTCACACGAGGTTGCTGTGGATACAACGAGTAGCGATGTACGTCGCGCTGGCGAGTCTCTGCAAACGCTGGTCACCGAGGTTGGCCGCGTGGTTGTAGGGCAAAGGGCGCTGGCCGAGCGGATTTTAATTGGCCTGCTGGCCAACGGGCACCTGTTGATCGAGGGCGTGCCGGGGCTGGCCAAAACCCTGATGGTCAAAAGCATGGCCGAGGGCATCCACGCGCAGTTCGAGCGGATTCAGTTCACCCCCGATCTGCTGCCCGGCGACCTGATCGGCACCCAGATCTACAATCAGCGCACCGGGGATTTCTCGATTCGCAAAGGGCCGATCTTCACCAACTTCCTGCTCGCCGACGAGATCAACCGCGCCCCGGCCAAGGTCCAGAGCGCGCTGCTTGAGGGCATGCAGGAGCGCCAGGTCACGATTGGCGCGGAGTCGTTTAAGCTGCCCAAGCCGTTTCTGGTCATGGCGACCCAAAACCCGATCGAGCACGATGGCACCTACCCGCTGCCGGAGGCCCAGGTCGACCGTTTTATGCTCAAGGTGGTGGTGGACTATCCCACCCGCGAGGAAGAGTACGAGATTATGAACCGCATGGCCGGGGCGACCATGCCGCAGATGAGCGCGGTACTGACGATTGAAGAGCTGGAGCGCGCCCGGGCGATTTTCCACCAGATCTATATCGACGATCGTGTCAAGCACTATATTCTCGATCTGGTCTTTGCCACCCGCCGCCCCGATCAGTTCGGCCTGGCCCCGCTCAAGCCGATGATCGAGTTTGGCGCCTCACCACGGGCGACGATTTTCCTGGCGCTGGCCGCCAAGGGCGCGGCGTTCCTGCAGGGGCGTGCCTACGTCACCCCCGACGACGTCAAGCACATGGCCCTGGATGTATTGCGCCACCGCCTGATCATCACCTACGAGGCCGAGGCCGAAAACATCACCTCGGAGAACCTGATCGGCCAGATTTTGAACCGGGTGCGGGTGCCGTAGGGATCGGGGATCGGGGATTCGCGCTAGCAACGGTTTAATGGGTGCCTATGAATCTGCAAGATCTAATG
>DAOTUS010000639.1:0-6983 GCA_034437415.1 Herpetosiphonaceae bacterium | reverse complement strand
ATTGAAATTGTCTCAGCAAAACCCAGATCGACTTTTAATTTCGCCGAGCCATTGCTATCACGGTGACACGACGCTCAAGGCGTTGAGGTGATGAATGGCAAATTGGCGAGGGTATTGGTTAGAAGGAGTTCATTATGGCTAACCGACCTAATCGCGTGAGGCGTTCATGGCATCTGCTCTTCTTACTCACATTAATCGTCAGCCTTGGCGGATGGCAGCGCTCGACGCCTGTCGCCGCCACCCTCATCAGCGCCCCGCTGGCTCTGGTAGAGCCGACCAACCTGGCGTGTCTCCCCTTCCCGGAAGACTCGATCATCGCCTACAACGGTGGCTCGGAGAATGGTCCGTATACCAATGCCGTCGACCAGACCACCGTCACCTGGCGTGATGGCTCGGACGAGGAGACCCACCACCGAATCTACCGCAAGGTCGACAACGGCAGCTGGACGAAGCTGACGGATGTGCCATCGGGCACTGCTTTCTACACCGACACTGGCCTGGATCAGACCAAAGCCTACCGCTACTACGTGGTGGCCTACGACTCAATCGCGGATGATGAAAGCGCGCACAACGTCGCGCGCGAGTGTACCAAGCCACTCTTTGTCGACAGCGACAGCGGCAACTTTCGCATCTTCTACCGCATCGAAGGCTGCCCGTCGATCGACAAAGTCGCCGGCGGCGAGATCATCACGGCCTGCGTACCCAGCGTCGAGGTCGCCGATCGGATGGGCACTATGCTCGAAGGTGCGCGGGTGGCCTACATCGCCACCGGCTTTGGCGACCCGATCAAACCTGCCGCTAAGCCGATGCCGGTCGATCTTTTTCCGTGTGACGGGATCGGCTGCGCCCGTAGCGGAGGCACCGGCTACATCGGCCTGAAGCCCGCGTCGATGACCCCGATCTTCAGCACGATCACCGAGGAGGGCCAAAGCGGCGTCTGGGTGCCGTCGCACGAGCTTTTCCACAAGGTTCAGGGGCTTTTCTCGGGGTTCGACGACCCGACCGGCTCCTGGATCACCGAGGGCACGGCGCGGTCGCTCCAGGACCGCATGTGCGTTGGCACCGATCAGAACAACTGCATCTCGATTGACCAGATGAGCATCGTGACCCCCAACTACGTCAACGACCTCAACAAGTACCTGGCCGACCCCAACCTTAGCATCCTCGACGCCTCGTACACGTCGGCGGGCTTCTGGACCTACCTGATGGAGCAGTTTGGCACGTCGACGGCTGAGCCGGAGCGCGGCCTGGACTTTATGCTGGCGATGTGGCAGAACACCACCGCCAATCCAGGCCTCGATGGGATTAGTATTCTTGACATAACCCTTGGCCTGAGCGGCACCACCACCTTCCGCGAGGTCTGGAAAGACTGGAGCGTCACCAACTACGCCAAAAACCTGAGCGGCCCGAGCGTCCCGGCAAAATATCAGTACATCGATATGGGCCAGCCGGGCGGCAACTATGCCCCAGTCGCCCTGTCCTACGACGCCAGCCTGGGCCTGATCGACCAGGTCGTCGATACCGACGAAAGCGTCAGGAGCTGGGGGACGCGCTACTACCAGGTGGCGCCTGACGCCAACGTTCCGGTGATCGATGTCGAGGTCACCCAGGACAGCGACGTCAAGCTGTACTACACCGTGCTGGGGATCAAAAACGACGACATCGCCTACGAGTACAACCTGGAGGACCGCGATCTCGCCCACACGGTGCTCAACAACGGCTACGACAACGTTGTGCTGATTGTGACCGGGCTGGAGAAGCAGGCCAACTACCGCTACAGCTTCAACGGCACCAAGCCGAGCATCAACATCCTCAAGCCGACGACCGGCAACAAAGCCCTGGTCGGCGATCCGACCGCGCCGGATAAATTCATGGTCCAGCTTGAGGTGCTGTCGGGCAACGGCACCCCGCTGGCCGGGGTCAACCTCGCTGATTTCAGCTTCCGCGTCGGCGCCGTCGATGTGCCGGCGGGCAATATCCTGACCTCGGCGCATGTGCAGGGCCAGCAGTGGTTTGTGCTGCGGGCGCCCGTGCAGGCCAGCAACAGCGCCTACAACCTGACGGTGAGCTACGCCGCGCCGCTGACCGCCACCGCGAATCTCGCCGTCGAGTATAAGCCGCGCACCGACGCCGACAGCATGCTAATCGTCGACCGCTCGGGGAGTATGGCCGACTCCGCCAAGCTGACTGCGGCCCAAAACGCCGCCAAGCTGTACGTCGATAGCTGGCGCGTGGGCGATAAGATCGGCGTGGTCGGCTTCAACGAAACCGTGACCTTGGCTCTGGGCCTGACCAACTGGACCGACAGCCCCGGCGGCGGCTCGCGCCAGCAGGCCATCACCGCGATCGACGGCCTGACCGCCGTCGGCAACACAGCGATCGGCGACGCCCTGCGCGAGGGCTGGGACGAAGTCGACAGCAAAGGGGTTGCAACCCACGACTGGGCCTTGATCCTGCTCAGCGACGGCCTGGAGACCGCCGGAACCGAGTCGTTCGCCGACGTGATCGCCGATCTGGTGGCGACGACCGATAAGAAACCGGTGGTCCACACGGTCGCGATCGGGCCGGACGCCGACCGTCTGCAGATGCAGCAGGTCGCCAACGATACCGGCGGCACCTACCAGGCGGTCTCGGCGCCGGACGCCCTGGCCCGCAGCGCGGTCAGCGCCGATCAGTTCCAGCTCGATCTCTACGGGCGCTACCGGACGATCGCCAACGAGGTGACCGGGCTGCAGCAGTCGTTCAGGCTGCAGGGGCCGCTCAACGATGGCAACGATGGCAGCGATGTCGTCAATATCCCGGTGGAGAGCGGCGCCGCCGAGATGGTGCTGGCCTGGAGCTACGCCGGGGCGCACTTCGACTTCAATGTCCAGCTGCGCTCGCCCAGCGATGTCGCCACGTCGATCCATAAATGCACCAGCCGGCACTGCACCTGGCGCGTCCCGACCCCGCAGGCTGGCGTCTGGAAGCTGTATGTCCAGCCGCTCATCCCTGGCCGCCCGGCCGCCGGGGTCACCGCGAATGCCGTCGAGCTGCTGCCGAACTACGTCGTCGATGTGGGCCTGCGCAGCCGGGTGACGATGGACATGTTCCTGACCACGCCGCCGGCGGAGCGCGTGCCCGGCGTGCCAATGCCGATCCTGGTCAGCCTGACCGACACTGGCCCGATCGAGAACGCCAGCGTGGTCGCCGCGATCGAAAAGCCCAGCGGGGCGATTAGCAACCTGACTCTGTTCGATGACGGCGCCCACGGCGATGGCACCGCCGACGATGGGATCTACGCCAACACGTTCTATCAGACCGGCCAGACTGGCTCGTACATGGTCAACGCCACGGCCAGCGGGACCAGCCCGCTGAGCGGCGCCTTCACCCGCCACAAGCAGGCCGGGTTCTTCCTCGACGGCGAGGTCGACACCGACGGCGACGGCCTGCCCGATCGCTGGGAGGACCGCCACCCCTGCACCAACCCCAGCGTGCCTGACGCGAGCGCCGATCCCGATGGCGATGGCCTGTTCAACCTGCGCGAGCTGGCCGCCGGCACCAACCCGTGCGACGCCGACACCGACGACGGCGGCGAGAGCGATGGCTCCGAGGTGCAGCGTAGCGCCGATCCGCACAACCCCGCCGACGACGGCATTCGGCCGCCCCGCGTGCGCGCCTGGGCCGATGTTGGCAGCGTGCGCGTGCGCTTCAGCAGCACCGTCGACTACCACCACATGCGCATCTTGCGGGCGGCGACGCCCGAGGGACCCTGGGTCGAGGTCGCGGCGGACGTTCCGCCAACCAGCGAGTGGATCGACCGCGCGGTGACCAACGATACCCGCTACTGCTACCGGATCGCGGCGGTCAGCCAGATTGGCGCCATCAGCCCGGAGAGCGACTACCCCGATCCGACCTGCGCCACACCACGGCTTGATCCGTATGCGCCGCACGGCAGCGTTGTGATCAACGACAACGCCCAGTCCACCTTCTCGCGCCGGGTGCTCCTGACCCTGGACGCCTCGGATCTGCCTGGCGACGAGGAGTTCCCCTCGGTGGGCCTGCCGACCGAGCCGCAGATCAGCGGCGTGGCGATGATGCTGATCGCCAACGAGCCGACCTTCGCCCGGGCGACCTGGGAGCCGTATAGCCCCACCAAAGCGTGGTTGCTCGACCCGAGCGCTGGCCGCGCCGCCGTGTTCGTCAAATATCGCGACGGCGCCGGCAACGAGTCCGAGACCGCCGTGGCCACGATCGCGGTGGTCGGCCAGACAATCTATCTCCCGCTAGTGCAGCGCTAGCGGGGATAGTTTGGCATTGCTCACCGATAGGATTGTCTTCATCGAAAGCTCCTTTTCACGCGGTTCTCACCAGCATACGCCAACGCTCCTCATTCTATATGAGGAGCGTTGGCGTATGCTGGGCGTTGGTTGGCGCCGACGGATCAGGCGGGCTGGCGGCGGCGTTTGAGCATGCTAAGCGCTGGCGGGAAGGCCAGCCAGAAGCCCGAGGCTGGCATCAGGAGCACGCCCACGCTGCAGAGCGCCAGGAGTCCCCAGCCGAGCGAGGCCGGGATCGGGAGTTTGGCCCGCTCGAGGGCCGCCAGCCCAACCCCAACCAGCGCCAGGACGGCGCCAAAAAGCAGAAACCAGACCGCCGCCCCAACCAATGGCTCGGCGCCGACCGTGTTGATCACACCCCGCTTGATGATGGCGCTATAGAGATCGCCAAAGACGATGACGGCAAAGAGGGTGTGAATGATGGCGACCGCAATCAGCCAGCGGCCCATCCACTGCTGCCGCCATCCGTTGGGTGTCGTTGCCTGTCCCTTCGCCGTCGTTTCGTGCGCTGTGAGTGCCATACAAGCTCCTTAGGTTGATTGTATCCTTCGATTAGCTTTAATCATACCATACCGTATGGTATTATTCAACCGAAAAAGAACCTCACCAAGGCCCAATCCCTGGATTGCCAGACGCGCCCAGGCTTGACGGCTCGGACGCGCTTTGGTAGGATGCGACCAGTACTAATAGAGACTCGGCTCTTATCCGAGCAGGTGGAGGCTGTCACAACATTTGTTGGGCTGCCTTTTTTTGTTGCCCACAGGGGGCTTTGCCACGTCCGCGTGGGCGAAGCCACGGACAGAAAGGAGTCGCATGCGGCTAATCATTATTTCCAATCGCCTTCCGTGTACGGTGGTTGACGAGGGTGCGGAGTTCACGTTTCGCGACAGCGTCGGTGGCCTGGTCAGCAGTCTAAGCGGCTACATCGAGCACCTGCCGCGCTCGTCCGGCCCAATCACCGAAGCGATCTGGGTTGGCTGGCCGGGAATCTCGGTGGCGCCGGAGCGGCAAGCCGCGCTGAAGGCAACCATGCTCGCTGAGTTCCGCGCCGTGCCGGTCTTTCTCGACGAGCCGGTGATGGACGAGTTCTACCACGGCTTTTGCAACAAAACCCTCTGGCCCCTGTTTCACTACTTCCCCAGCTACACCAACTACGACGAGGCCTCCTGGGATGTCTACCAGCACGTCAACGAGCGTTTCTGCACCGAGGTCAGCGCGTTGATCCAGCCCGGCGACAGCGTCTGGGTCCACGACTACCACCTGCTGCTGCTGCCCGCGCTGCTCCGCCAGGTCCACCCCGCCACGCCAATCGGGTTCTTCCTACATATTCCCTTCCCGACCTACGAGGTCTACCGCATGCTGCCCAGCCCCTGGCGCACCGCCATCCTCGATGGCCTGCTGGGCGCCGACCTGATCGGCCTGCACACGCCCGACGACGCCGAGTACCTGCGCACGAGCATGGCCCGGCTGCGCGCTACGCCGCTCACTGACGACTGTGTCCACCACGGCGATCGGGCGGTGATTGTGCGGGCGTTTCCGATCAGCATCGACGTGGCGCGCTTCGCCGGCGCCGCCGATCTCCCCGAGGTCCACTCCGAGATCCAGCACCTGCGCGATCGGCTGGCCGACTGCAAGGTGATTATCTCGGTCGATCGGCTGGATTACAGCAAGGGGATTCTGCAGCGTCTGCGCGGCTACCACGCCTTTCTGGAGCAACACCCCGATTGGCACGGGCAGGTCACCTTCATTCTGGTGGTCGTGCCCTCGCGGATCGGGGTCGACCAGTATCAGTGGATGCGTCAGCAGATCGAGGAGACCGTCGGGCATATCAACGGGCGCTACGGCAGCATCCACTGGGCCCCGATTGTCTATCAGTACCGCGTGCTCTCGTTCGAGTCGCTGATGGCTCTGTACACCGTCGGCGATGTCGCGCTGATCACGCCGCTGCGCGACGGGATGAATCTGGTGGCCAAGGAGTATGTGGCCGCCCGCCGCGACCAGAGCGGGGTGCTGATCCTCAGCGAGATGACCGGGGCCGCCCACGAGCTGCGCGAGGCGCTGATCATCAACCCCAACCACCGCAGCGATATCGCCCTGGCGATTGCGGCGGCGCTGACCATGCCGCTGGCCGAGCAGATCCAGCGGATGGCCGCGATGCAGGCCCAGGTCGCCGAGCACGATGTCATGCGCTGGGCCAGCGAGTTTCTGGAGACGCTGACTGAGGGGAGGCGGCTAGCAGCTAGTAGCTGGTAGCTAGCAGCTAGTGGCTAGTGGCTACTTCCGCAGGCTGAGCCTGTCGAAGCCCGTCTTTTGGTTTCGACAGGCTCAGCCAACGATCAGCACTTCAAGCCTGACAGACGACTAGGCCGTGGTTGGCAGAGATGCGGGCTGGCGGGCTTTTAGCAGGTTGTAGAGCGCCAGGATTGCTACCATCGCCAGCGTGGTGGTGAGCACCAGGAATGTGGCGGCCTGCGGGCTGTGGCGCTCCAGCAGAAAGCCCAACAGCCAGGGCAGCGCAATCCCGCCGCCGTTGCCGATCGCCACCACGATGCTGGTGGCGGTGCCCTGGGCCTGCGGGAATGCGGCGGTGGTCAACGCCAGGGTGGTCGGGAACACCGGGCCAAAGCAGAGGCCCATCAGCAGGATTGCCCCGCTGGAGATGGC
>DAOTUS010000638.1:0-4400 GCA_034437415.1 Herpetosiphonaceae bacterium | reverse complement strand
ATCGGCGACCGCCTTGGTGCGAATCGCCGCCACATCGGAGCCAGCGTCCGGCTCGGAGACCCCGATCGCCGCGATCATCTCGCCGCGAATCGCCGGGGCCAGAAAGCGCTGCTTGAGCTCCTCGGAGCCGAACTGCTCCAGCGCCGGGGTGGCCATGTCGGTGTGGACCGAGATCGCCATCGGGATTCCGGCGCAGTCGGCCCGGCCAAGCTCCTCGGCCATCACCACGTTGTACCAGTAGTCCAGGCCCGCGCCGCCGTACTCCTCGGGGTACGACACGCCCAGCAGGCCGATATCGCCCATTTTTTTAAACAGCTGGTGGCCGGGAAACCCGCGCTGATGCTCCCACTCCTCGACGTGAGGGTTGATCTCACGCTCAACAAATCGCCGCACCGTCTGACGAAACATCTCGTGATCTTTATCGAAGTAGATAGACATTCGGGGACGCTCCTTTGCGTTGTATGCGCTGGCTGGCCTGGGCTGGGACGGAGAGGTGACGCAGTGTGTCAGTGACATTTTCACCTGATTTGTGGCGAACGTCAAATACCGAGGTTTTGATCCACGAAGGCCACGAAGGCACACGAAGATTCCATTGATCCGCGAAGGAAGTTAATTTAGAAGTGCGCCCCCGGTTGGTACGGCGGGTCTCCGTAGCCGCCGCTTGTCGCCGCTTCTCGCCGAACCCGCTGGCAGAGCCTGTCGAAGCCCGCTCACACCTCCAGCAGCCGCATCAGCTCGCGGGCCAGCTTGACCGGGTCGTGGCGCAGCGGATTGTCGGGGTTGATCACGTTGGCGGTGCGAATCGGCAGCGGCGTGTTTTTAACATCGAGCGGGACCACGCTGGTGCGGCCCTGCCACTCGGGCGCAAAGCGGTGGGTCGGGCGGTCGTTGCTGTTGGCCAGCGCCAGATCGAACACGCCGGGCCCGACGTGGTCGAGCAGCGCCTGGATGTGGGCCTGCACCCCAAAGTGGTCGGTCTCGCCTGGCTCGGTCGCCACGTTGCAGATATACACCCGCAGCGCGTTCGACGAGCGAATCGCCTGGGCGATCTCGCCGATCATCAGGGTCGAGAGCAGGCTGGTGTATAGGCTGCCCGGTCCGACCAGAATCAGGTCGGCGTCGCGGATGGCGCTGATGCTGGCGCGGGTGGCGGCGGCGTCGGCGGGCTGCAGATACACTCGGCGAATCGGCGCCGCGCCCTTGGCAATCTGCGACTCGCCGCTGATATGCACGCCCGGCGCGCCATCGACGCCCTCAAGCTCGGCCCAGAGCACCACGTTGTCCAGGGTGGCCGGGACGATCTGGCCCCGCACCGCCAGCACCCGGTTGGCCTCGCGAATCGCCTCATCGAACGAGCCGGTCACCTCGGCCAGGGCGGTGATAAACAGGTTGCCGAACGAGTGCCCCTCCAGCCCGGCGCCGCCGCTGAAACGGTACTCGAAGAGCTTGGTCATCAGCGGCTCGGCCTCGGCCAGGGCCGCCAGACAGCGCCGAATATCGCCCGGCGGCAGAATCCCGAACTCGCGCCGCAGCCGCCCGGACGATCCGCCGTCGTCGGCCACGCCGACAATCGCCGTGATGTGGTCGGTGTAGAGCTTCAGGCCGCTGAGCAGGGTCGAGAGGCCGTGGCCGCCGCCGACGGCCACCACCCGTGGCCCGCGCTTGGTCCGGCTGCGGCCCCACAGGGTGCGCACCAGGTCGGGGCGCTGGTTGGTCCCCGGCAGCAGCGCGCTGATCATCACCCGATTCAGGCGCACAATCGCCCAGCTCGTGGCCATAATCCCCAGCGCGCACAAAATAATCATGCGCACTGTCCGGGGCCAGAACTGCAGCGTCAGATAGTAGACAAATTCAGGAAACTGGACACTGGTGTAGAGCTCGCGCAGCCCCAGGGCCAGGCCCAGAGCCGAGAGCATCAGCCCGAAGAGCAGTACAACCAGCCAGCGCTTGACGCCAATTCCCACCGCCAGCCAGCGTCGATTTAACAATTTCGGTTCACGCATAGACAGCCATCCCTGAACAATCATCAAGCCGCAATTATCCGTCAGGCGCCCGCAACCGGCAAGTGTGGACTGGCCCAGGCTCAGCCTGCCGCGCCAGCGGCTTGCTGCTATACTATTGTGACGCTATTTTTTGCGAGTGACCACCGTGAACACTTCCTTCAGCCAGCAGCCCCTCACCCCCGATCGGACGCGCCGCCAGTGGCGGACCTATGCGATCCCCGCGCTGCTGGCGGCCGCAGCGCTGATCTATCTGGGCGTGTATGTCTTCACCTATAGCCAGTATCCATCGGACGACTCCTACATCCACCTGCGGATCGCCCGCCATCTGGCCGAGCAAAATCGGCCCTACTACAACCCCAGCCAGGCGGTGGCCGGCAGCAGCTCGCTGTTCTGGCTGATCCTGCTCGGTGGTTTGTTCAAGCTCATCGACGCCACCCCGGCGGTTCTGCCCTATCTCACCCTGGCCTTCACCGGCGGCGCCTTTGGGGTGTGCACGCTGCTGCTGCGCGAGCGCTTCACCCTCAGCCAGGCGCTGCTGCTGAGCTTCTTCCTGGTGGCGACCACGCTGGTCAATGTCGCCGCGCTGCTGATGGAGACCCCGGCGGCGATTTTTTTCTGGTTGCTGGCGGTGTGGTGCTGGCAGAAAAAGGCGTTTGGCTGGATGGGCTTCTTCTCGGGCCTGGCATTTTTGACCCGCTATGAGTTTGCGGTCTGGCTGATTATCGCGCTGGCGCTGCTGGAGGATCGCCGCGCCATCCTGCGCTATCTGCTGGGCGGCGTCGGCCCGGCGCTGCTCTTCGTGGGGTTTAATCTGGCCTTTTTTGCCACCCTGATGCCCAACACAGTGACCGCCAAATCGCGGGTCTACAATCTCTCGTTTGCTGAGTTCCTGTTTCTGCTGGGCACCGACTGGCGCGGCTTTGGGGGGCTGGTGGTGATCGGCTTGGTGCTGCTTGGCGCCAGCCTCAAGCGCGATCTGCCGCGCTGGATTACGGCCTGTGCCTGGTTTCCTCTGGCGCTGTTTGGGCTGTACTGTGCCCGCAAGGTGTTTATGTTCAGCTGGTACTGGCCGAATGTTTTCTTTCCGCTGAGCCTGGCCTATCTGCTGGTGTTTACCGGGAAGCAGCGCGCCATCGTCTTCGCACTGTATCTCTTCAGCTTCTCGCCGCCGCTGACCGCCGCGCTCAACGATGGCTATGGCCTGATCAGCGGCGAACACAGCCGCTACCGCGAGTATGCGGCTGGCCGCCGAGTTCAGCAGTACCTGCAGATTGGCGCCGACCTGAACCGGGACTACCCCGACGCGGTGCTGCTGACATCGGAGATCGGCGGCCTGGGCTGGAGCTTTCCTGGCCAGATTATCGATGCCGTCGGCCTGGTCTCGCCCGAGAATTTGCAGTATCACCCGCTGCCCGTGCCCGCGGATCGCTCCTCGGCGCTCAACGGCGCGATCCCAGCCCAGGCCATCGTCGATCTACAGCCCGATCTGGTGGTCTCGATGGAGACATTTAGCAAAGCCGTGCGCCGCGAGATGGCCAATGGCACGCTGGATAACTACCAGCTGCTGAAAAACTACCCGGTGCTGGCCCCCGAAAGCGGCTCGACGCTCGCGGAGCTGTGGGGATCGCGCTACACCCAGGTCTTCAGCCGGAGCGCCGACTTGAAACGCCCGTAGGCCGGGGTCGGCTCACGCCTCCCGGCAGCGGTGTGCTATCATTGGTAGTAGAGGATTAATATCAGCTTAAAAAAGGATGGCATGCTGTGGCTGTGGTGCTGGATATTTTGTTAACCGTAATGCCGATAGTCTTTGCGGTGCTGGGGTTTCAGCGCGGCATTCAGCGCGAGGCGATGACGCTGATCGGCATTTTACTCGGCGCACTGCTGGTGGAGATCTGGGCCGAGCCGTGGGCGATTGCCAACGCGGTTCGGTTTGATAACGATGTCGCTGGCACGCAGGCGTTTATCTCGGTGCTGCTGCTGCTGTTCAGCGCCATCTTCATCGGCTATGGCGGCGCCGTGCTGCTGCCATCGCGCCGCCAGCTGGCCCAGGGCAGCGCCCGGATCTATGGCGTGGCGGCCGGCGGCGTCAACGGGCTGCTGCTGATTGGGCTGCTGCTGCGCTACGCCAGCCTGCGCACGGGCCTCGGCATCCCCGGCCCGCAGATCGCCCAGACCCGAGTTGGCGGTTTGCTCACCGAGCGCCTGCCGATGCTGCTGCTGTTTGGCATGCTTGGCGGGGCGCTGATTGTGGTGGTGCGGCTGGTCCAGCGCGTGCTCTTTAAGCTCCACGGCAAGTCGGCGCCCGCCAAACCTGCCGCCAAGCCGGCCGCCACGCCATAGATCCGGGCGCTGCCCTGGGCCAGCTGGCGGCGCGATGGCAGCAGCACGGCGCCGCCA
>DAOTUS010000637.1:0-9384 GCA_034437415.1 Herpetosiphonaceae bacterium | reverse complement strand
GTCGCGGATCAGCGGGTGGACGATCCCGAGATCAGCATCTTGGATCTCAAGGCTGGGTATCGGGGCCAGAAATATATCGATGTGGTAATGAAATTGCTTCCGGAAAAACCTGATCCGGCTTTATTCACGGAACTCATGCGCACCGTGACGAGCCTTGGACGGATTCACCCGCGCCAACCGGCGACCAGTCCGCCCTAATTGGCGAGGGTATTGGGTGCATATACATCAATATAACCACACTGATTATGCACCAGCCACTGCCCCTCGCCCACAAAGAACGTGTGGGCGGTGGCCACGGTCAGATTGTACATCACCTGGGTGTCGCCGCGCAGGAGCAGGCGCTCGACGACGCCCCAGGTGCCGTCGGCGGCGCGGATTCGGTCGCCGAGCGCCAGGTCCGCCGCCGCCACCCAGCCGCGCTCGTGGGTGAAGAACGGGTGCTCGGGGGTGGTGTTGATCGGCTCCGCATCGATCTGGAGATCGACCAGCACGGTTCATGCAGGAGAATCGCTCATCAGGGAGATATCTTTTGAATAATGAATGCGCAGGATGCATCTTCCAGCCCAGTGAACTCATCCAGATGTATATGATGCCCAACAGGAACATGTTCTTGTGCAAGGGTCAGGAGATGTCGCGCTAATGAGACAAGACCTGCTTGGTTGGCACTTAGTATTACTTCTCCGTGCTGAACTTCAAGATGAATGGTGAATGCATACTCCCATTCAAATCGCAGACCCGCCTCCTGAGAATAGTCCGGAATCTCTATTAATAGTTCCATACCTATGGATCTAAAAAAATATGTTTGTTATCAATAACCATAAGTTTTCCTGGTTTAGCAGGATTTGGCCCAAGTTGTTTAAAGTCAATTAGATTTGCCGGTGACGATCTTCAGTCTTGCCGCTGCGATTCTGGCCTGGCCTCCAGCGAATTGTCCGTCATGGGTGATCAGTCCGGCATGTCCCGCGCTGACGGCGCGGTCGGTCGTTCCCCGATCCAGCGGATCAGGATGGCCCCCGCAGCGGGGAGAGCACTAAAAAGTCGGGGGCAGCAGCCTCAGGTGCTGACGGCTCCCGCTCCCTTGCCGGCGGCCAGATATTTGTACAGTGTCGGCTTTGAAATCCCCAGCATCCGACAGATTTGCGCAACCGTATGCTGCTTTTCTGCGTAGAGTTTCACCGCCAAGGCCTGCTGATCGGTCGAGAGGGCTTTTGGTCTGCCGCCGGTGCGTCCACGAGCACGCGCTGCCTGAAGACCCGCCTGGGTCCGCTCGCGAATCAGCGTGCGTTCAAATTCTGCCAGCGCCCCAAAGATGTGAAAAATCAGTTTTCCAGAACTGGATGTGGTATCAAGGGACTCCTGGAGGCTCTTTAAGCCGATACTCCTGCTGTCGAGGAGCGTGACCAGCTCAATGAGATCCTTGAGTGATCGGCTTAGCCGGTCCAAGCGCCAGACCACGATGGTATCGCCAGCGCGTGCATACTCCACTATGCGGCGTAAGCCGGGGCGTTCCGCTGTTGCGCCACTGCCGTGATCGTCAAAGAGCTGGTCGCACCCGGCCTGGTTGAGGGCATCATGCTGAAGATTCAAGTGCTGGTCGTCAGTCGAAACGCGTGCATAGCCCAGGAGCATGGACCGACCTCCTCACGTAAAGATTCTCGTCGCTTGCCAGTCTATGGTACCATAGATACATTGACTGAGTTTCTTGCCTCGCAGCCCCGGCTCCACACCACAGAAATACACCGCTCAACAGATGGTAAAGAAAACGTCCGTTTGTTTGCCTGCCGTTCCACCCGCCTCTAGCATCATGCCCACGGCTCGTTTCACGTCGCTGGTCAGGAGCTGCCATGGCACGTACCTCCGCTGCACCACTGATCTATCAGCTCAAAGTCGTCCTTCGTGCCGTCACGCCGCTCGTCTGGCGACGATTGCTCGTGGCCAGCACGACGACGATCGCCGACCTCCACGCCATCATCCAAATAGCCATGGGCTGTGAGGATCTCCATCTCCATCAATTTCGCATCTATGGCAAAGCCTACGGCGTCTATCGCGATGGAGGAATCACCTTTGCCGACAATCCCCATCAGGTCAGGTTGGCAGATTTTCGCCTCCGTGCCGGTGAACGGTTCCTCTATGAGTACGATATGGGCGACTTCTGGCAGCACGATATCTGGCTCGAACGCATCTTGCCGAGAGCCCCCTCGCAGCGCTATCCTGTGTGCAGTGCGGGTGTCGGCGACTGCCCACCGGAAGATTGTGGTGGCCCATCGGGGTATCGTGCGCTCCTGCGCGAACTGACGTCGTGGGATGCAGTGGAGGCACTTCGCGCCGATATGGGCCTAATCGTCGAACGAGTTCTGGCCTTCGCCAATGGGGGACCACGACCAACGATCGATGATTTCGACTTTATGGATGCCGTGGAACAACTCCAGGAACGGGAGGAATGGCTGCCCACCGCCTTTGATCGACGGGCCATCAATCGGGCCTTGCGCACGCTGCAAAAGGAGTGATAATGCATATCCAGCTTCAGCTCGTGATTACGACGGACGATGGCAGCGAGCACCGCCACCAGATTGCCGACCTCACCCGGGGTACGCCAACCCTGGCGACCCTCGGTGTCACCATGGCCGAGAGCAAACAGATCCTCGGCCAGCTCCAGCAAGTGTTCATTGGACACCAGATTGCCGCCTACCTTGACCAGCAGCGCCCATGTCCCGACTGCGCCACGCCGCGTCGCATTAAACAGCAGGCCACCGCACCCTTCCGCACGCTCTTTGGGCGGGTTCAGGTCACGAACCCACGCTGGTATCACTGTAGCTGTCAGCCCCAGACGGCAAAAACCCTGCGCCCACTCGCTCAGCTGCTTCCTGAGCGGACGAGTCCCGAATTGCGCTATCTTGAAATGAAATGGGCCAGCCTCGTCTCCTACGAGGTGACCACACGGCTGCTCCACGAGGTTCTACCCATCGATGCCACCCACAGCGCCATTACGGTGCGCAACCATCTCCTCCACGGCGCCCGCCGGCTTGAACACCAGCTGGGCGACGACCGAGTCATGGTCTGGGATAGCTGTCAGGCGGAGCGGGATCGGCAGCCCATTCCTGATGGCCCGCTGGCCGTGGGACTCGACGGCGCGATTGTGCGGGCGCGACGCGGCAGTTGTGGGGCACAGACAGCCAATCTGTTTGAGGTGATTGTGGGCAAGAGTATCCTCGCGTTTCGGCGCGACGAGCCGGAAGGGATGCCCCCGACGAGCAAATGCTTTGCCTTGGTGCAGCGCTACGATACCAAGCCACGACGGCGCCTCTTTGACCTGCTCCAATCGCAGGGGATGCAGGCCAATCAGCAGGTCACGTTCTTCACGGACGGGGGCGAGACCGTCCGACGCCTGCCAGACGATCTCTACCCCCAGGCCGAGCATATCCTCGACTGGTTCCATCTCACCATGCGGATCACGGTTCTCCAGCAGTGTGCACGCGGGTTGCCAGCGCCACCTGGCGCCCAGTCTGGAACGGAGCCGAGTGTGGAGCGCCGCTTGGAGAGCGTGAAACACCAGCTTTGGCATGGTAATACCCACAGTACCCTCGATCAACTGGGCATCCTTGATGATATTCTGGAAAGCTGGGAGTATGACGAGGACGGGAATCCCGCACCGCAACCAGGCGCCGAGTCCGCCGCACGCATGCGCAAATACACGAGCGAACTGGCTGTCTATATCGCCAATAATTCCACCTCGATTGTGAACTATGGGGAACGCTATCGCCAGGGTACGCGGATTAGCACCGGATTCGTCGAGTCGGCGGTCAACCAGGTCGTCAGCAAACGGATGGTCAAGAAGCAACAGATGCAGTGGACACCTAAAGGGGCGCACTTGCTGTTACAGGTGCGAACCCAGGTTCTCAATGACGACTGGGAAGCCACCGTTCGCACATGGTATCCGGGCTTCCGACCTGGCCAGGTGGGTGTTGCGCCTGTACGAGCCGGAGGCTAGTGCCCCCGACTTTTTAGTGCTCTCTTAGATGGGCGATGGCATCCACACTGCGCGGTTTCTGCACGGAGTCCATGCTGTGCTCATTGAAGCCTAGCAGCGTTTTCCTGATGCCTCCATCGATATCCTCTATACTGGATCACATCCCTTTACCACTCTGACCTTCCCCTCTTCCCATGCTTTCGTCCCGATCACATCCGTGTGACGATGATTGATATTCATTAGGAGTCGCTGGATGTGGTGGCCCGTCTGGTTACCCATTTTGGCCTCGCCTGCTGAAATCCAATTTCATGGCCCTTAACGGCTGATCCTTCTTTCCCTTGCAGTGGTATGGGAAGGAAGAGAACGTGATTGTAAGGCGAACAGCGCCCATTCAGTTTAATGGCCGTGAAAACGCTTGCCACATGTGGTTGACGCATAGCCCAGCGATGACCCTCCACCAGCATTGACATACCCACGCCACCGACCACCCTTAGATTTGTCATAACCCAACGGATATCAGCGCTCAGCCCACGCTTAAACTCAACGGGGTAGACACCTAATCGCGTAGATGGTGACTCATGGTGGATATTCTTCTCTCCAGCGAACGGGTAGCATAGCCCTATAGCAACACTCACTTAATCTTATAGCACTCACCACGTCGTAGCCACGCATTGACGAACGGGTATCCACAGGCTGTAACCCACGCACCAAATTGGGCCTGCGCCAGCCGCGTTGCCGTGTGCCCGGCGCAGTTTCCGTCAGCGGGAGTACGAGCACAATCGCCCAGCAAATATATGCCACGTGGTCAATCAATCTATAGCCATATGGCATATATGCGGCATATGGGTCGATGGTAAGCTTTTCATCAGGTCGTTGCCAGGTCAGCATTAAATTGAATGGGCGCTGACCATATGAGGGTTTTTACATGACAGCATCATTCGCTCGGTTTCGCCCGCTTCGGTTTTCGCTTTCCAAGATCCTGCTTATCCTGCTTGTCCTGGCCCTCCTCACGCCCACACGCTCCACCCACGCCGCGAGCGGCGACCTTGACCCCGCCTTTGGCACCAACGGCCGGGTTATCACAACGATCCCCACCTACCCAATCTCAACGCTTACGCGCCAGCCAGACGGAAAATTGCTGGTTGCCGGGCGGTCACAGAAGGGCTGGATGGTGATGCGCTATAACGCCGATGGGTCGCTTGACACTGGCTTTGGGATCGGTGGAACCGTCACGACGAATCTGTACCCGCTTGGGGTCAATGGCTCTGAGTTCGGTACCGGGTCGGTCGGCAACATTGCCGTGACCACAGCCGGCAAGATTGTGGTCGGCGGGAACGCCTACAACAATCTGGATTGGGACATTGCGGTCGCCCGCTATCTGCCTGATGGCTCGCTGGACACGACGTTTGGCGGCGACGGCATCCAGATCACGGACCTGGGCAAGAATGAAATGATTATGGCAATGGATCTCCAGAGCACTGGCAAGCCTGTTCTGGTGGGCTATATTGATAGCGACACTGTGTATGACCGCATCTTGATCGCGCGCTACACACTCACGGGAGGGCTGGACACCGGCTTTGGGAGCGGTGGAACCTCTATCACCACCATCGATAGCGCTCAGCATAATTGGGCGGAGTCCATTACTATCCGGGCCAACGATAGCTTTATGGTTGGCGGAACACTCGTCGGCAGCAGTTCGTTTCTGCGCCGCATGAATAGCAATGGCACTGCCGTGGATTCCGGGTTCACTCAGGTTGTGAAGACCCCCGGGTCTGGTTTCGGCAGCCTCGCGCTGCAGAGCGACGGCAAAGTCCTGGTTGCCGAGTCCAACTGTCGGATGTACCGCTATTCGAGCACCGGTGTCGCCGATACGGCCTTTGGCAGCAGCGGCATGGCAATGCCACCCTTCACCTGCAGCACCACCACTCCCAGCCTCGTGCTTCAATCCAACGGCAAGATTCTGCTGGCCGGATCCGCCAGTAGCAGTGCCAGCGGCTTTGGCTACACCACCATGGGGGTTGGGCGGATTAACGCGAACGGCACGGTCGATACAGCGTTTGGCACCAACGGCGCAGCGTTCGCCAACTTCGGCTTCACCGCGCAGCTCAAGAACGCCTCCATGATCGCCATGGCCGATGACGATCACATTGTCGTGGCCGCCGAAGCGAGCGGCAAGGTGCTCCTGGCGGGCTTTCTGACGCCGCAAAACTCGCCGCCCATCGCCAGCAATGGTACGCTGGCCGTCATCGAGGATACGCCAACCGGGGGCACGCTGGTCGCCACCGACCCCGAGGGGGCGGCGATGACGTACAGCCTGGTGACCCAGCCCAGCCTGGGCATCGTCACCATTACCAACGCCGCGACCGGCGCCTACACCTTCACGCCGACCGCCAATGCGACTGGCAGCACCAGCTTTACCTTTCGCGCCACCGATACCCTGGGCGCCGTCTCGGCGTCCGCGACCGTCACCATCACCATCAGCGCGGTCAACGACGCGCCGCTGCTGATCCCGGCGCAGCTGCAGAACCTCCCGACTATCGCTGAAGATGTGGCGCTGGCCGCCAACAGCGGCACAACCGTGATTGCGCTGCTGAACAACGGCGCGGCGGTGAGCGATCCCGACGCGGGGGCGCTGCGCGGCCTGGCGCTGGTCGGGAGCGACGGCACGGGGACGTGGCAGTTCTCGCTCAACAGCGGGACCACCTGGGCCGATATCGGTGCGGTCAGCCCCATTACGGCGCTGCTGGTGCCGAGCACCGCCCGGCTGCGCTTTCTGCCCGCTCCGGATTGGAATGGCAGCGCCAGTGTCACCTTCCACGGCTGGGATCAGACCAGCGGCAGTGCGGGTAGCTTGGCTGATACGACCATCAATGGCGCCGACAGCGCCTTTAGCGCCGCACCGGCCAGCAGCACCGTCACGGTCACACCCGTCAACGACGCGCCGGTGGCTAAACCTGGCAGCCTGAGCCTCACCGAGGATATCGCCGCGACCGGCGTGCTCACCGCCACCGATATCGACAGCGCCAGCCTGACCTACAGCATCGTTGGCCAGGCTGCCAAAGGCGTGGCAAGCATCACCGATGCGGCCACCGGCGCCTACACGTTCACGCCGAACGCCAATGCCGAGGGCGGCACCAGCTTTACCTTTCGCGCCACCGATGACCAGGGCAGCCCATCCAACTCCGCGACGGTCAACGTGACGATTGTGCCCGTCAATGACGCGCCGACACTGATCCCGGCGCAGCTGCAGAATTTCCCCGGCCTGATTGAAGATGTAGCACCAGCGGCCAACAGCGGCACGACCGTGATCGCGCTACTGAACAATGGCAGCGCCGTCAGCGATCCCGATGTCAACGCTCTGCGCGGCCTGGCGCTCATCGCGAACAGCGGCACGGGGACATGGCAGTTCTCGCTCAACGGTGGTGCCACCTGGGCCGATATCAGCCCGGCCAGCCCCGCAGCCGCCCGGCTGGTCCCCGGCAGCGGGCGGCTGCGCTTTCTGCCCGCTCCGGACTGGAATGGCAGCGCCAGTATCAGCTTCCACGCCTGGGATATGAGCAGCGGCAGTCCAGGCGCTACCATCGACACCACGAATACTGGCGGCGCAAGTGCGTTGAGCCTGACCAGCGCCAGCGCCAGCGTCACGGTCGCAGCGGTGAATGATGCCCCGGTGGCCAAATCCGGCAGTTTCGCGGTCATCGAGGATACCGCCACGGCGGGGGTCATCAGCGCCAGCGATATTGACAGCGCCAACCTCACCTATAGCCTGATCACCCTTCCCGAGCAAGGCCAGGTGACGATCACCAATCCCGGCACTGGCGCGTACATCTACACGCCAGTGCCCAACGCCAGCGGCATCGACAGCTTCAACTTTCAGGTCTACGACGGTGAAGCCTTCTCAAACATCGCCAGCATGGCGATTGCGATCGCCCAGACCAACGACCCGCCGATCGCCTGGGAGAGCGGCGGCATGCTGAGCTTCGCGAGCTCAGATAGCGTGCAGGTGCCCGACAGCGCCGCGCTGCGCCTGGCAGGCAACCTGACCATCGAGGCATGGGTCAGGCCCAATGCCCACTCCGCCGACGCGCTGCTGGTGAGCAAGGGCGGCGCCAACGGCGAATACCTGCTGCGGCTGCATGATCGCGCGGTCGGCGATGGCCGTACCCAGGTCGAGTTCGCCCAACAGGGCAGCAGCTTTAGCTACGCCGACGACGAGGCCGTTCTTCCGCTCGGGCGCTGGAGCCATATCGCCGTGGTGCGTTCGCAGGCCAGTAAAACGGTGCGGTTTTATATCAATGGGAGCCTGGTGCTGAAGAAAAGCTTTGCTAGTGCCCCGGCGGCCAGTAACATGCCGCTCGTCATCGGCGCAAGCCTCAACGGCCTGCTGGATGAGGTGCGGGTCTGGGGCAGCGTCCGCAGCCGTGCCGAGATCGCCGGATCGTTCACCACCGCCGTCAGCGGGGCCTCACCAGGACTCGCTGGCTCCTGGCGCTTTAACGAGGCCTATGGCGGCACCGCTATCAATAGCGCTGGCGGGGCTGATGGCACCATTCTCGGTGCCGCCCGGATCACCTCAGGCTCGGCCACGGTGGATCAGAACAGCATGTTGATCGGGCAATTGGCCCTGGGCGACGCCGAGGGCGACCCGCTGACCTATCAGATTGTGCAGGCGCCGACTAAAGGTGCGGCCACCATTACCAACGCCGGTCTGGGCGCCTTTATCTATGTCCCAACCTTTGGCGCACTGGGCGACGATCACTTTGTCTTTCAGGCCAGCGATAGCCTCCTCGTCTCCGCCCCCGTCACCGCCAGCCTGACCATCCAGGCTGTCAACACCGCGCCGACGATCAGCGCCATCCCGGATCACACGATCAACCAGGGCGAGGTCAGCCCGCCAATCGCGCTCACCGTGGGCGATGCGGACAGCGACCCGGCGCTGCTCGGCGTGACCGCGACTTCGTCCAACTGGACGCTCCTGCCGGATACCGCAATCAGCATCAGTGGCACGGGTGCCCAGCGCAGCATGGCGCTCAACCCGCAGGGCAGCATCGCGGCCAGCTCCGTGATTACGGTCACGGTCGGTGACGGCCTGGCGCGCACCTCCACCAGTTTTATGCTCACCTACCTTCCCAACCAGACCCCAACCATCAGCCCGCTGGCCGATGTCAACCTGGCCCAGGATGGCACGGCTGGCCCGCTCAGCGTCACGATCGCCGATAGCGAAACCGCTGCGGACCAGCTCACCCTGAGCATGACCTCGTCCAACGCGATCCTGCTCCCGCTGAGTGGGCTGGTTCCTGGCGGCAGCGCCAGCGATCGGACGATCACGATTGTTCCCGCCGCCGGGCAGGTTGGCGGCAGCCGGGTTGGCCTGACCGTCAGCGATGGGGTGCGCTCCAGAAGCACCACGTTCATGC
>DAOTUS010000636.1:0-3482 GCA_034437415.1 Herpetosiphonaceae bacterium | reverse complement strand
ATTGGGAGATGCTATGCGTTTTCGCTCGATCGCTGTTCTGTTTATGCTGGCCCTGGTCGGCTGTGGCGCGGCGCTGCCGCCAGCTTCACCAGCGCCGACGGTTGAGCAGGCTGCGCTGTCCACGCCAGCCCCGGCAACCGCCACGGCCACCACGCCGCCCAGCCCAACCGCCAGCGTGGCCCCAACCGCGCGGCCAACGGCCACCCCAGCGCCCTCAGCAACCCCCGAGCCACTGGTGACGCTCGCCGTCGTCGGCGACCTGATGCTGGCCCGCTCGATTGGCGAGCGGATTCTTAGCGACGATCCGGCCGCACCGCTGGCGGCGGTCAGCGCCGAGCTGGCGGCGGCCGATCTGACGATTGGCAATCTTGAGTGTGCGGTTGGCACCGGCGGCACCCCGGCGTCCAAAGCCTACCGCTTCCTGGCGCCACCCGCCAGCATCCAGACACTCACCAGCGCCTCGTTTGATGTGGTGTCGCTGGCGAATAACCATATTCTGGACTGGGGCGAGGTGGCGCTCAGCGAGACGTTCGCCAACCTTGACCAGGGCGGCATCGCCTACGTTGGGGCGGGGGCCGATGCCGCCGCCGCTCACGCGCCGGTAATTTTAGAGCGGAATGGCCTGCGGCTGGCCTTCTTCGGCTACGTTGATGTGCCCATCGAGCGCGGCGGCTTCGTCACCGCCAGCTGGACCGCCGGGCCTGCTACGGCTGGCGTGGCCTGGGCCGACCCCGCGCGCATCGCCGCCGACGTGGCCGCCGTTCGCCCACAGGTCGATCACGTGATTATTCTGCTGCACAGCGGCTACGAGGGCACGAACACGCCGAACGCCATCCAGCGGGCCGCCGCCGAGGCCGCGATCGCGGCTGGCGCGACGCTGGTTCTGGGGGCGCACGCCCACGTTCTGCAAGGTGTCGAGCAGGGCGAACAGACCCTGATCGCCTGGAGTCTGGGGAATTTTGTTTTTGATGGCTTTGCCGGAACGCCCAGCGTCGACAGCGCGATTCTGCATGTGACCCTTGATCGTGAGGGTGTGCGCGACTACCGCTGGTCGCCAGTCCGGCTGGTCGATGGCTACCCCGTGCCGCTTGACCCAGCCACCGACGGAGCCGCAATTCTGGAGAATCTAAAGCGGCTGAGCAATCCATAAGGATCTGCTCAGCCGCTTCGGGGTTCAGCCAGGCCGGGGCTTAGGGAATTCGCGAGATCCCACCGACATCGCCAGGCTCAGCGAGCAGCGCTGGCGGCTGGGCGGGATTGCCCAGATCGATCTGCCAGAGGCCCGAGAAGGTCCAGACGATCAGGCTGGTGCTATCGACCACAATTCGCGGGTCCTCAAAGAGCTGTGGGTTGATCTCGCGGCCTTGTTTGCTGGCCACATCGACGCTCCACACCTGCCAGCCAAGCCCGTGGGCCTGCGCCGACTCAGCCATCAGCCAGCCCCAGAGCGCCGGACGGCCGCCGCCAACCTGGATTGGGCTGGCCGCGACAAAGATGGTTTTGCTATCGGCGCTCCAGACTGGCGCCTCCATAGCCACCAGGTTCTCATCCTGCAGCACAACTGTTTCACTGCCGCTCGCCAGATCGTGCACGATCAGCTGGGCCTGGACATCGGTCACGCTGCGCACGAAGGCCAGCAGCGTGCCGTCCGGCGAGGGCGCCGGAAAGGTTCCTTTAGTGATCAGCGGCCGGAGCGCACCATCGGCACTGTTGATCGCCACGATATCATCGCCGGACTGAGTGAACACACCCTCAGCATCGAAGCGCAAGGTGTGATAGGTGGCATACACCGTTGTCCCATCAGACGACCAGGCGGGCTGATCGACCGAGTCGTAGCGCTCAGTCGGGGCATACAGGGGCCGCGACTCGCCGCCAGCAGCCGGCAGCAGGTGCAGCTCATTAACGGGAATGACAAAGGGCTGCTCAGGGCTGGGAACATCCAGCGGCGGGCGATAGGCATAGACAATACTTTGGCCGTCGGGGGAGACCGCCGGCTGGGCCGCTGCAGCGGCAGGGGCCACCTCGGTGAGGCGGGTCCACTGCTTTGATTCGAGGGCAAAGCGCCACAGATCGCTCTCGCGACCAAGGATGAATTGCGTGTTGGTCGCGCGAGCAGGAGCAGGGGTGGAGGTTGGGCTGGAGATAGCGCCACAGCCAGCCAACGCCACGACGAGCATCCACCAGGACAGTAATCGTTTCATCGGGCCTGTTCTAACATATAGATACCCACATCGGTCGAGTGACCCCGTGGCTCAGCATACGCAGCGGGCAAGAAACCAATTCGCTTAAATCCCGCCGCCTCGTAGGCGCTGGGCAAGACCTCGTGATCGAGTGGGACATAGCCGATCAGCTGGGTGGCGGTATTGGTTGGCGGCATCCGGCGCAACATCTCGTTCAGCAGCGGCGCGGCCTGATCCATATGCGCGTGGGCCAGATAGCAATCTACCAGCAACTGATGCTGCTGGTAGTGCGGATTCGGCCACGGATAGACGTGCGGCATAATGCTGCCCCAGCCGACCAACGCACCACTGGCGGCGGTGAGGCCGGTCAGCACAGCGACATCGCCTTCTTGCTGCTCGAAGGCCGGAAACAGGTCTTCGGGTGTAATGTTGGCATCGCCCAGAATCTGCAGGGCGAAGTGGCGCACAATCCGTTTGTCGGGCGCGTTAAACAGCGCCAGCAGTTGCGGAACATCGGCGCGGTCGGAGGAGCGCAGCAGCACGGCGGTGCTGGGAGCCAGCAGCTGCTTCAGGAATTCCCGAGGGTCATCGCCATCGGTAATGCGCCAGGAGATTTTGCTCGTGCCACGGTTGCTGGGATTAATGCGGACAAAATCAAATTTGTCGTAGAAGCTCGAGGCCGTATCGTACTGATCGGTGCTGACGATCAGGGCCTGCCCGCCGGTGGTTTCAAAATCGCTGATCGCCAGCTCCAGCAGGGTGCTCGCCAGACCACGGCGGCGATAGGGCTCGGCGGTGTAGGCGCGGTGGATCGAGCCAAGCTGCGGGCAGAACTTCGAGCGACACAAAACCATTGCGCTGACTGGGCGGCCCTGAACCTGAGCGATATACCAGACATCATCGCTAAAACGCAGGCCAACCAGGCGCAAGTGCATATCGAACGACCATCGCCACGCCACCGCAGGATCTTCCCCCCACCGATGGTATAGCTCCTCCAAGGGTTGGGCAAATTCAGATGCGAGCGGTTGGATTTTCGCGAGTGTTGCTTCGGTACCTGGCGCTAATGCCAGCCGCTTTAGTTCATCGTACATCGTATGGCCTCCAGCGGATTACGCTGCTCTTACGTGGGCAGCATGCATCATAACCCACGCGGGGCCGGTTGTCCACTAGCTCAATTAGTAATTCAGGGCATGTGCAAAGTCCGCCCTCACCCCGGCCGCAGCGGCGGCCACCTGCCCAGAGGGCACCCGCCCAGTGGCCCAGAGGGCACCCCGGCGAGGGGAAGCAGTGGGGTAAAACTGG
>DAOTUS010000635.1:0-23024 GCA_034437415.1 Herpetosiphonaceae bacterium | reverse complement strand
CATCAGGCGGGCCAGCTCGCGCCCGGCGCACAGCTCGTACTCGCGCCGGTTGGCGTGGAGCGCCGCCGCGTTGCGAATGGTGGTGCCAAGCAGATCGTCGGCGGGCGCGACGCTGGTGTTCAGGACAATCCGAAAGAAGTCGCAGTTGAAGGTGAAGCGGCGCACAGCGGCATCGTCGCACTCGTAGACGCTGTAGTGGACGGTCGGCGGCTGCGGCGGCAGATAGTGGATGATCCGGCCATCGCGCTCGTAGCCAACAATCAAGGCGCTGCACTCGGTCTGGAGCACCGCGGCCAGGTCGGGATGCTCGCTGTAGATCTGCTCGTCGTAGAATTCCACGCCATCGTAGCGCTTGCCACCGCGGACCATCGCCCGGCCACCTGGCTCGCGGCTGCCGGTTCGAATATCGTAGACCAGGCCGTAGATACACAGGTCGTTGGCGTGGCAGTTGGCGCGAACCAGCGAGCCAAACGCTGGCGCATCGAGCAGCTGGTAGGCGCCGGTCACCCACATCGTGCTGCTGGCCTCGATCACTTCGCCAATCCGGCGGTCGGTGTGCAGTTCTGTCATAAACGCCTCGTTGCATTCCACTGTGCGGGAAAGCTTGCCCACAGGGTCTGCGTATCGTGCCACAAAATCGGCTATCACGCAATCCAGCGCGCCGAAAACTTGAGACATAAAAACGCGACATCGGCGTTGATGTCGCGTTTCTTAGGCTGTCTACAGATTAATTTTAGGTGTGTACGACCGAGTTGTCGCCGCCAAGCTCGTTGGGGACATAGCGGTCGGCGCTCCAGTCGTTAAGCCAGGTTCGCCCATCGGCGAGATAGCGATACTCAAATTCCTGTCCGGCTGGCAGATCGATTGTGGTTGCCCAGCCATCGGTTGTGGCAGTCAACGGCATTGCGGTGGTATTCCAGCCATTGAATTCACCAACCAGCGTGATCGACTGAGCTTTGAGCGGGGCGGGGATACGGAATGTCACCCGCACGGCGCGACCATTGACCCGTTTCTGTAACATATGCACTCCTTTGTGCTGCAACATCATCGTTGCTACCCTGATCCGTAGCGATATCCTACCAACCCCCTCAAGCATAGTCAAGGAAAAATGTATTAACAATTTCGGTTCTCACCGGACCTTCATTATTCGGATGGGGCCGTGCTATACTTGCGCTATGCAAGTAGCAAAACTCGATCCATTCATGCAGGCCGCCCTCGATCAGGCCACCTTTGCGCTTGGGCGCACCAGTCCAAATCCTCCGGTCGGCGCGGTGATTGTGCAGGCCGGCGCCATCGTCGGACGGGGCTGGACCCAGCCTCCCGGCGGCCCGCACGCCGAGATTGTCGCCCTCCAGGCCGCCGGCGAGCAGGCCCGTGGCGCCGATCTGTATGTCACCCTCGAGCCCTGTACCATCCACGGACGCACGCCGCCCTGCACCGAGGCGATTATCGCCGCCGGGATTCGCCGTGTCGTCAGTGCCTCGCGCGACCCCAACCCCCGCTTTGAGCGCGATGCCGCCAGTGTTTTAGGGGCGGCTGGGATTGCGGTGGCCTTTGACTCGGCCGCCGAGCCAATTGCGATCCAGCAGACCGAGGCGTTTCGGCGCTGGATCACCACCCGGCGGCCGTTTGTGACCGTCAAGTATGCGATGACGCTCGATGGCAAGATTGCCGCCCGCACCAACGATGCCCGCTGGGTGACCGGCCCGCTCGCCCGCCAGGCCGTCCACGAGCTGCGTGACCGCACCGATGCGATTCTGGTTGGGATCGGCACGGTGCTGGCGGATGATCCGCTGCTGACCACGCGGATCGACAATCCCTGGCGGGCGGTGCGCCATCCGCTGCGGGTTATTCTCGACTCACGCGGCCGCACCCCGCTGACGGCGGCGCTGCTGCAGCCCGATGTGCCCGGCCGCACGCTCATCGCCACCACCAGCGCCTCGGCGCCGGAGTGGCGTGCGGCGCTGGCGCCCCACGAGGTGCTGGTGCTGCCGATGAACGATGAGGGCCGGGTTGATCTGCACATGCTGTTGATTGAGCTGGGCCAGCGTGACATAACCTCGCTGCTAGTTGAAGGCGGCAGCGAGATCATCGCGGGCTTTGTTGAGAGCCGCACGATCGATAAGCTGCTGACCTTTATCGCGCCCAAGATCGTCGGCGGCTCCGGGGCGCCCTCGCCAGTTGGCGGGGCCGGGGTGGCGCGTATGGCCGATGCCGCCCAGTTTGCCCTGCGCTCGGTCGAGCAGCTTGGCCCGGATGTGCTGCTCACCGCCTACCCGGTCCGCGACGAGCGCTGATCCGCCTACATGCCCTGGCTGGCGATCGGGTTAGTGATAGAATACACGGTAAGATAGTCCAGGGCTGAGCGCTATCAGCCATGATCCGGCATCCTGCCTACTTGAGGTGTTATGTTCACAGGAATTGTGGAAGAAATTGGGGTTATTCGCACGGCCAACACCGGCCACGAGCGCGACAATACGCTGGTGATCGGCTGCACGCTGGCGACCAGCGACGCCCACATCGGCGACAGCATTGCGATCAATGGCGTGTGTCTCACCGTCACCGAGTTTGGCCCCGACTGGTTTACGGTTGGCCTAGCCCCCGAGACCCTGCGCCGCACCAACCTGGGCCAGATGGCGGCGGGCAGCCCGGTCAATCTGGAGCGGGCGGTCGCGGTGGGCCAGCGGATGGGCGGCCACTATGTCCAGGGCCACGTCGATGCGACCGGCGAGATCGTCGCTATTCGCCCAGAGGGCGAGTCCAAGGTCTTCACCATTCGCGTCCCCGGCGAGCTGATGCGCTATATCGTCGAGAAAGGCTTCATCGCCGTCGACGGCACCAGCCTGACCATCACCGCCACCACCGCCGATACGTTCTGCCTGGCGATCATCGCGCATACCCAGGAGTGGGCGATCATTGGGCGGCAGCAGGTTGGCGATACGGTCAATCTAGAGGTGGATATTCTGGCCAAATACGTGGAGAATATTGTCCGTTTCAAGTAATTCGCTGCGGTCATGTTAAGAGTTGATAGTTAACCTATGTATACCGATTACGCCCGCCACTACGATGAAGGCCAGTTCCACTTCAGTGTGTTGATGTACGATTATTTGCAGGATGTGCTAAAGCTGCACGCGCCACCTGGGCGCAGCCTGGTCGATCTGGCCTGTGGCACCGGCACCCTGGCGCTGCTGCTGGCCGACAGCGGCTGGGATGTGCTCGGCATCGACGCCGCCCGTGGCATGCTCCGCGAGGCCCAGCGCAAGGCCCGCCACAGCGCCGGAATCCAGCGCTCGATCCGCTTCCGCCGCGCCGATATGCGCGACTGGGCGGTCGCCGAGCCGGTCGATGTGGTGACGTGCTGCTACGACAGCCTCAACTACCTGCTGGAGGAGGCCGACCTGCAGGCGACCTTCGCGGCGGTCTGGGCGGCCCTGAAGCCCGGCGGGGTGTGGATCTTCGACATCAACACGCCGTATTTTTTGGAGCATGTCTGGCAGCCGATCGAGGTTGAGGAGCGTGACGACTACGCCCACATCATGCAGACCACGTTCCACCCCGAGCGCTGCCTCTCAACGCTTTCGCTGACCGGCTTTGCCCGCCAGCCCGATGGCCTCTACGAGCGCTTCATCGAACACCACGCCGAGCGTGGCTACGCTGAGCCAACCCTGCGCCGACTGCTCACCAGCGTCGGCTTTACCATCGAAGCACTGTACGAGTGCTTTATCTTTACTGACCCGGCCCCAAACAGCCATCGCTGGCTGTGGGTCTGCCGCAAAATATGAGGGATGCAGCTGAGCACTGTTCAGCTGAGGTTCTTGATATTTCTCAACAATGGAGTTTTTTTATGGCACTGGCAACTGTGGAAGATGCGATTTTGGATTACGCCGCCGGCAAGATGGTGATCATCGTTGACGATGAGGATCGGGAAAATGAGGGCGATCTCGTCTGTGCAGCTCAGTTCGTCACCCCGCAGGCGATTAACTTTATGGCCAAAGAGGGCCGCGGCCTGATCTGTCTGGCGATCACCGGGCAGCGCCTGGACGAGCTGGAGATCCCGATGATGGTTGGCTCGAACAACTCCAAGTTCGGCACCAACTTCACCGTCTCCATCGAGGCCGCCCAGGGCGTGACCACCGGCATCTCGGCGGCCGATCGGGCCTACACCATTCAGACCGTGCTGAACCCGGCCTCGACCCCGATCGATATCGCCCGCCCAGGCCATGTCTTTCCGCTGCGGGCGGTCGAGGGCGGCGTGCTACGGCGGGCCGGCCAGACCGAGGCCTCGGTCGATCTGGCCAAGCTGGCCGGGCTGTATCCCGCTGGCGTAATCTGCGAGATTATGAACGATGACGGGACGATGGCCCGCCTGCCAGAGCTGGAGATCTTCGCCGCTAAGCACGATCTGAAAATAATCAGCGTCGAGCAGCTGATTCGCCATCGCCGCGAGCGCGAGATTCTGGTCCGCCGCACCGCCGAGGCCCGCCTGCCAACCCGCTACGGCGAGTTCAGGATTATGTCCTACGAGAGCAATCTGGAGCTGAAAGAGGCGGTCGCGCTGGTGCTGGGCGATATCAGCAGCGCGGATCCCGTCCTGGTGCGCGTCCACTCCGAGTGTCTGACCGGCGATGCGTTTGGCTCGCTGCGCTGCGACTGTGGCCCGCAGCTCGACCAGGCGCTGACCCGGATCGCCGCCGAGGGCCGGGGCGTGCTGCTGTACCTGCGCCAGGAGGGTCGCGGGATTGGGCTGCCCAACAAAATTCGCGCCTACATGCTCCAGGACGAGGGCATGGATACGATCGAGGCCAACGAGAAGCTGGGCTTTCCCGCCGACCTGCGCGACTACGGCATCGGCGCCCAGATTCTGGCCGACCTGGGCCTGCGCGACCTGCGCCTGCTGACCAACAATCCCAAAAAGATCATCGGCTTCGAGGGCTATGGCCTGAGCGTGGTCGAGCAGCTGCCGCTGCTGACCGAGCCGAATGTGGAAAACATGGCCTACCTGCGCACCAAGCAGAATCGGATGGGCCACACGCTGGTGCTGGCCGAGGAATAGCAACGCGGCAAGACACTTGATTGGTTTTGAAAGGGTAACGATGCACACCTACGAGGGGAATTTAATTGGCAGCGGGCTGCGGGTTGGGATTGTGATCGCCCGCTGGAACGACTTTATCGGCGGGAATCTGCTGGCGGGGGCGCTCGATGCGCTGCGCCGCCACGGCGTCGCCGAGGACGATATCGGCGTGGCCTGGTGCCCCGGCTCGTTCGAGATTCCGCTGATCGCCAAACGCATGGCCGCCTCAGGCCGCTACGATGCCGTGATCACGCTCGGCGCGGTGATTCGCGGCGCGACCTCGCACTACGACATTGTGGTCGGCGGCGTGGCCAGCGGGATCGCCAGCGCGATGAATGAGACCGGCGTGCCGATTTTGTTTGGCGTGCTGACCACCGACACCATCGAGCAGGCGATCGAGCGGGCGGGCACCAAGGCCGGCAACAAAGGCGCCGAGTGTGCCGTCGCCGCGATCGAGATGGTGAACTTGCTCAAAGCGCTGGCGTAGCGCAACGTCCAGCGTTCGGGCTTGAACGGAGCAGCATAGCGGGGCTGGCGCAGCATTACGCCAGCCCCGCAGCTGTGTCTGGCCGGGGCCTGCTGCGCCAGATTGCGCGTTGCAGTGGTGTATAATGAGCAAATAATTCAAACTCAGGAGGCTTTTATGAATCGACGTGTCGTTGTCACAGGTATGGGCGCTATCAGCCCACTGGGCCTAGACGTGCCGTCACTGTGGGAAGGCATCGTTGAAGCTCGCTCGGCGATTGGGCGCATCACCCAATTCGATCCGACCAAGTTTGCCTGTCAGATTGCGGCCGAAGTCAAAGGCTTCGAGCCCGCCAACTATATGGATAAAAAAGAGGCGCGGCGCAACTCGCGCTTTGTGCAGCTGGCGGTCGCCGCCACCAAAGAGGCGCTGCGCTCGGCCGATTTCACCATCACCGACGAGAACGCCGATGATGTTGGGGTGATTATTGGCTCCGGCATCGGCGGCATGGAGAACTTCTCCAGCCAGTTCCGGGTGATGGAGGCCAAAGGCCCCGATCGGGTCAGCCCATTTCTCATCCCGATGATGATTGTGGACATGGCCGGCGGGTTTGTCTCGATTGAGATCGGTGCGCGCGGCCCGAACTTCTGCCCGGTCTCGGCCTGCGCCACCGCCGGCAACGCGATCGGCGAGGCCATGCACATCATCCGGCGCGGCGACGCCAAAGTGATTCTGGCTGGCGGCACCGAGGCGGCGATCACTGAAATTGGGATTGCCGCGTTTGCCAGCGCCCGGGCGCTCTCAACCCGCAACGACGATCCGGCCACGGCCTCGCGACCGTTCGACGCCAATCGCGAGGGCTTTGTGATGGGTGAAGGCGCAGGGATTCTGGTGCTGGAAGATTACGAGCATGCGATCAGCCGCGGCGCGAACATCGTGGCCGAGCTGGTTGGCTACGGCGTCAGCACCGATGCCTACCATGTGACGATGCCGGCTGAAAATGGCGTTGGCGCGGTCAAGGCGATGAACATGGCGCTGCGGATGGCGGGCATGCAGGCGCACGAGCTGGGCTATCTCAACGCCCATGGCACCTCGACCCCGGCCAACGATCGCACCGAAACCATCGCGATCAAAACTGTCTTTGGCGAATACGCCTACAAGCTGCCGGTGAGCTCGAACAAATCGCAGTTTGGACATACGCTAGGCGCTGGCGGGGCGCTGGAGGCGGTGGTCAGCATTCGCGGAATGAACGAAGGGCTGATCCCGGCCACGATTAACTACAGCACCCCCGACCCCGAGTGCGATCTCGACTATGTGCCAAATACACCGCGTGCAGCGGCCTTTGATTCATTCATGAGCAATTCGTTCGGCTTCGGCGGGCACAACGTCAGCCTGTTATTTCGCAAATTCAGCGAGTAACGTGTCGGAAGGCCAGCGCTGGGCGCGCGACGAGACATCACGCCCCAGCGCTGGCCTTCTTTAAATAGGGTTATGGATCTTTCAAAACTCCACACAGCGCTCGGCTACACCTTCCGCGACCCCAGCTTGCTCGCAGCCGCGCTGATGCATCGCTCCTATATTCACGAAAACGTCAGCGCCAACCTGCCCTCGAATGAGCGGCTGGAGTTTCTAGGCGATGCGCTGCTTAACTTCATCACCGGATCGTTTTTGTACCACACCTACGCCGATCTGGGCGAAGGCCAGCTCACGACCACCCGCTCGGCGCTGGTCCAGACCCGCACGCTGGCGAAATTTGCCCGCGGCTTCGACCTGGGCGACTATGTGCGGATCAGCAAGGGCGAGGAGCGGGCCAGGGCGCGCCAGCGCGATAATCTGCTGGCCGACACGTTTGAGGCGGTGCTGGCGGCGATCGCGCTTGATGGCGGTTGGGAGGCGGCCCGCGACTGGGTGCTGCCCTTGCTGCGGGCCGAGATGGAGGATGGGGTGGCCGAGCGCATCGACTATAAATCGGCGCTGCAGCATCGGGTGCAGGGGGCGGTCAATGTTACGCCGTCGTATCGCGAGCGGATGGTGACCGGGCCGGACCACGAGCGCCAGTGGACGATCGAGGTTTGGGCGGATAGCGTTCTGCTGGGCGTTGGCCAGGGCGCCTCCAAGCCGCTGGCCTCGCAGGAGGCCGCTCGCGTGGCGCTTGAGGCGCTCGATGAGGCCAACTCGGCCCTGCTGCCGCTGCTGCCGCTGCTGGGGAACGACAAGTGAGCGGCCCGCTGTTGGTAACCGGCGGCGCCGGCTATCTCGGTCGCCGCGTGTTGGCGCTGGCCGCCGCGTCGAGCGCCTGGTCGCACGTGGTTGGCACGTACCATCACACGCCGCTGGAGACCGGCGCCGGTCTGGCGCTGGATCTGAGCGATCCGCAGGCGCTGGAGGCGGCCCTGGATCAGCTGCGGCCCCAGGCGATTATTCACACCGCCGCCGTCACTCCGGCGCTCGGCAGCGCGATGACCGCTCAGGCGCTGTGGCAGGTCAATGTGCAGGGCACGGCGGCGCTGGCGCAGTGGGCCGCCCGCACCAACACGCGGCTGATCCACGTCTCCTCGGACGCAATCTGGGGTGGCCGTGATTCCGCCTACACCGAGGCGGATGTGCCAGCGCCAATCAGGCCCTATGGCGCCTCCAAAGCGGCGGCAGAGGCGCTGGTTCAGGCGCTGCACCCCCAGGCAGCGATCGCCCGAACCTCGCTGATCTACGGCTGGCAGCCACCAGACCCGAATACGGTGATGGCGTTCGAGATGCTCCACGGGCAGCGGAGTGGCTTTTTATTCACCGACGAGATCCGCTGCCCGATTTTTGTCGACGATCTGGCGCGGGCGCTGCTGGAGCTGGCCCAGCTGGACCTGGCCGGAGTTTTTCATTGCGTGGGCGGCCAGGCGCTGAGCCGCTACGATTTTGGGGCCACGCTGGTACGCTGGCACGCTGGCGACCCGAGCGGGCTGCCGGCTGGCTCCTCAAACGCCAGCGGCGTGCGGCGGCCCTCGCAGGTGATTGTTGCGAATACCCAAACCCAGATGCTGCTGCGTTCGCGGCTACGTGGTGTGGATGCGGTTATGGCAGAGGAGGTCGTTCATGGAACGTACCCCGGAGGTTATCACTAAACTTGTTGCTGACCTACAATCCGATGATGAGTTTGTGCGCTCGCAGGCGGCGTTTGCCCTAGGAATTATGGGCGAGCCCGCCGTTCCAGCCCTGTTGCCCCTGCTGCGCGCCCCCGACCGCGATATGCGCCTGCGGGCCGCCTGGACCCTGGGCGTAATCGGCGGCCCGGCGATTCCGGCGCTGCTTGAGCTGCTGGAGCAGCCCTTCCGCCAGCTGCGGATTGAGGCGATTCGGATTCTGGGGGTGATCGGTGAGGCGCGCTCGATCAACCATCTGTTTGTGGCGCTGACCGACTTTGACCCCGAGATTGCCGCCCGCTCGGCCCGCTCGCTGGGCAAAATCGGCGATCCGCGGGCGTTTCATCCCTTGGCGGCGGCGCTGCAGCACCCCGAGGCCGATGTGCGCTACGAGGCCGCGCTGGCGCTGGCGCAGCTGCATCAGCCTGAGGCGGCCAGCCTGCTGCGGGGCGCCCTGGCCGTCGAACACCAGACCACCTCCTGGGGCGCCTCGGTTGCCGAGGCCATGCAGCGGGCGATTGTGGAGACGGCGACGCCCAGCGAGCGCTCGTTTATGGCCGATCTCGATCAGCTTGGCCCGCTCCTCGACCGGCTTAAACACGAACACGATGACTCCCAGCCGCCGAAGTAAATCCAGGCGTGGGTGATCACCGTGTTGCTGCTGGTGCGATCAGGCCTGTTTGATGAAGCGCACCAGCTCGCGGGCATGCTCCAGCACTTTGCCATCGGTGCTGATCTGGGCCACCGCGTGCTCCATATCGCGCACCAGCTGACGATGCGCGGTCTGGTTGCTGGTGCTCAGCTCATTCAGCTGAATCTGCATCCGCTCGATCTGGTCGCGGGTGCGCTTGTGGGCGGCGATCTGCTGGGCGGCCCACGAATCGGCCTGCTCGACATCGAGCGCTGACCTCAGCTCCTCGACGCTCTGCTTGATCCACTCAACCTCGGCTTTGAGCATGTTAACATCCTCACGGGGATAGCGAATCTCCTGCTGGATCTGGCCCAGGCGCGTGGCAACATACTCGTAGCCGCGCAGCGCCGGGCGCAGACCAGTCAGCAGCAGCGCCGCGCCCGCGCTGGCATAGCCAACCGCGCTGATCCCGCTGGCCGCCACCCAGTAGAGCCCCGCCGCCGACAGCGCGTGCAGCATGATCGCGCCGCCAAACGCCCGCCTGACCCAGCGTGTGGCGTAGGCCAGCTGGCCGGGCTGAACCGTAATAGTGGTTTCGGTCGAGCGGGCCGCATCGGCGACAATTGCGCGGGCCTGAAAATACACGTTCCACGGAATGGTCACCACCACCAACAGCCACCAGGCGCTGGCGATGCCAATCAGCCAGTCGACCAGATTGCCAGCGGGCACATCAAACCAGCGTGTCATCCCAAAACCCAGCAGAACCAGAAAGGTCAGCAGAATGCCGACCGCGACGAATTTGGTGAAACTTGGCCGGCGGTGATACTCCATGGTCGTCTCCATTCATTGTTGAGGTTGCTGGAATCAGTATAGCGCACCCGCTTGCCCCAGACCTGTATCCAACGATACAGCCGAGGGTGTATGTTGTCGGTGAAGGATAGAGTTCTGCTTGAGGTTAATCTTCGTGACTCTTCGTCGGGTACCCGCAGGCGGGTGTCGTGGAGCATTTAATGGTTTCTTGGTACTTTTATACGATGGAGAGCTATGAAAACGAGCTTGATTCTGCCCTTTACGCCGCCCTACAACTGGGCCGCGCAGGTTCCCGCCCTGGCCCGCCGGGCGACCGCCGGGGTTGAGGCGGTTGGCCCCGAGTCCTACCGGCGCACATTTGCGCTGAGCGGTGCCCACGGGGTGGTCGAGGTGCGCCCGGCCAGCGGCCACGACCATCTGGTGGCGACAGTCGATGTGGCCGATCCAGCGGTGCTGCCCGAGATTGAGCGGCGGCTGCGCTGGATCTTCGACCTGGACTGCGACGTCGGGGCGATGATGGCGCAGCTTGGGCGCGACCGCTATCTGGCCGAGGCGGTGGCGGCGCTGCCGGGGCTGCGGGTGCTGGGGACCTGGGACCCGTTTGAGCTGGCGGTGCGCACCATTCTCGGCCAGCAGATCAGCGTGGCGGCCGCGACGACGCTGGCCGGGCGGCTGGCGGCGGCCTATGGCGAGCCGCTGGCTGGCCGCGACGCGGCCTGGGCGGAGGGCGTCGGGCTGCGCACTATTTTTCCGCGCCCGGAGGTGCTCGCCGAGGCCGATCTGAGCGGGCTGGGCATTACGCGCTCACGCGCCGGCTGGATTGGCGCGCTGGCCCGTGCGGTTGCCGCCGACCCCGCCGTGCTGCAGCCGTCCGACTCGCACCAGGCCACGGTTGCGCGGCTGTGTGAGCTGCCGGGAATTGGCCCGTGGACCGCCGAGTACATTGCGATGCGGGCCTTCCACACGGCCGACGCGTTTCCGGCCAGCGACCTCGGGCTGCTGCGGGCGCTGGAGAAGATCGAGCAGCCGATGACTACGCGGCGCATCCTTGCGCTGGCCGAGGCCTGGCGCCCGTGGCGGGCCTACGCCGCGATCTATCTGTGGACGAGGTAGCTGGCAGTCCGTCAAGGGGAGTGTGAAACGCTGGTATCTCCGTTGGCTGAGCCTGTCGAAGCCAAACTGGTGGGCTTCGACAGGCTCAGCCAATGGTCTTCACTGTAGCCGTTCACATCGACGATTAGGAATCGAGTCATCAAGCAGTAATTGGAGCGGTAGTCGGATCCAGCCCACCTGCACTTCGTTGGACGAGGCGTAGGTGGGCTGGAACGTTTAGCGGCCCACAACCTCGATCTCGGCCAGATCAAAGGCATCGCCTGAGCCGTCGGCCAGCGGCAGCCGCTGCAAGGTCGCCGGGTCGTACCAGCCCAGCCTGAGCAGGTAGCGGCCGGGCGGGATCTGCGGATCGAGCGCCAGCGCATACAGCTCGGTCTGCGCAGCGCCGACGGGCCACTGGTTGGTCTGCGCCAGCGCTGGCGGGCGATCTTCCTGGCCCCAGAGCTGGCCCTGGGCATCCTCAAGATGAATAAACGTGGTGTAGGCGCTTGGCAGCGGCGTATCGGTCTGCCAGGCCAGCCCTAGCCCCAGCATGTCGCCGGGCCGATAGACGGCGGCGAGTGGCGAGGCGCGCACCAGCTGCAACCCGCCGGCCCAGCGCACGCTGAGAGGCGTGGTGGCGGCGGCGGCGAGTGGCTCGGGCTGAATCTGCCACATCCGCCCGCTCAGGGTGTGATTAAGCCCCAGCTCCAGCGCTGGCCTTTGGAGATAGACCGCCCGGCCCTGGGCCAGCGCGGCCTCGATATAGTCGCGGTCGGCCGAGAAGCGAAACTCAAGATCGGGGCGGACGCCCTCGACCGCCTGAAGATAGCGCGGCCCTTCGAGGAGATCCGGCTGGAGAATAACAAGTGCGCCCGGCGCCATTGGCTCGGCCATCAGGGCGCGGGCGTGCGTCTCGGGGGCGCTGGAGTTGTGCTGCCGCAGCGTGGCCAGGTTGGTGGCGAGGAGAAAGACCGGCAGCGCCAGCAGCAGCGGCGCGGCCCGGCGCAGCAGCGGCCAGCGCTCGCCGAGCAGCATCAGCCCCTCGCCGAAGAGAAGCGCCATAATCAGATGGCAGGGCAGCAGAAAGACCGCCAGATCGGGCACGTAGTAGGCGGCACAAAAGGCGAAGTAGATCAGATAGCTCAGCAGCAGCAACGTTGCCAGCGCCCGATCTCGCCGCAGCACGCGCCAGACCCCCAGCCCGGCCAGCGGCAGTCCCAGCGGGGTCAGCATTGGCCAGACCAGCTGGCGCACGATGTCGAAAGGCCGCCGCCAGCCATCGGCCAGGAGCTGCTGGGGCTTCAGCCAATCCTGGGCCACATCGGCCAGCAGATAGCGCTTGAGCAGCTGCCCCGGATCCTCCCAGGGCTGGGCCTGCAAGGGGATGTAGAGATACAGCAGGCCGGGCAGGAGCAGCGCCGGGAGGCAGCGCAGCAGCTCGGGCCAGGCTGGGCGCCGGGTGAGCAGCACAAACAGCAGCGCGCCGGGGGCTAGCAGCAGGATAGTGCGATGGTGGGCCAGCCCCAGACCCAGAATCAGCGCCGCCGCCCACAGCGGCAGGTCGCCAGCGCGCCAGCGGAGCAGCGCATAGATCAGCGCACTGAGCAGCAGGGTGGCGAGCGCATAGACCTCGGCGTGGGTGGCCTCAAGCCAAAACGTCAGGCTGAAGGCGAAGGTCAGCGTGCTCACCACCGTCACCAGCCGCCGCTGGCCCAGCCGCCGCCCGCTGCCATACAGCGTGCCCAGCGCCAGCACCGCCAGCACCGCCGAGAATAGATTCATCCGCCAGGCCGCCGAGCTGCCCAGCGGTAGCTGGCTCCAGAGCCAGCCAAGCAGTGTGTAGAGCGGATATCCAGTGATGTGGGCCAGGCCGAGCGTTGGGCTGACCCTTTGGAACTCAGCGGTGTCGCCGTAGCCAATTCCTGGCAGCAACGTTCGATAGTAGACGATCAACGGCCCAGCAATCACCAGCGCCCAGCTCAGATAGCGCTGCCATCTGGCGGGGACGCGCACACGATTGAGCACGACGCTTCTCCATTCTTCAACCGCCGCCCAAGCCCCGGACACCTCAGGGCTTCAGATTCTCCGGCCGCACGGGTGGCCTAGATAAAGCTGGCGATCTCCTCCAGCGGCTTGCGCTGCAGATCGGGCACGGTCGCATCGGCGGTGGGGTAGCCGGTCACCAGCAGCAGAAAAGGGCGCTCGTTGCTCGGGCGGCCAAGCAATGCGCTGAGAAAATCCATCGGGCTGGGCGTGTGGGTCAGCGTGGCCAGCCCCGCGTGATGCAGGGCCGTGATCAGCATTCCGGTGGCGATGCCGACCGACTCGACCGCATAATAATTTTTCAGGATCTTTCCGTCCGGGGTCAGGCCGTGGCGCTGGACGAACACGGCGATCAGGTAGGGGGCCGCCTCCAGAAATGGCTTGCTGGCATTGGTGCCCAGCGGGGCCAGCGCATCGAGCCACTCCTGCGGGGCGCGGTGCAGGTAGAACTCGTGCTCCTCAAGCTCAGCGGCGACCCGAATCTCCTGCTTGATGGTCGGGCTACTGACCACCACAAAATGCCACGGCTGCCGATGCGCCCCGCTGGGGGCGGTCCCGGCCGTCCGCAGACAGTCCTCGATAATCGTCTGCGGCACCGGGCGCTCGGCAAAGTAGCGCACCGTCCGCCGCCGATTCATCTCGGCGTAGAACGCGGCCGCCCGCCGCTGCATCTCCTCGACTGGGTATTCATGGTACTCCGCCAGCGGAACAAACTGAGATTCTTTGGTCATAATGGGTTTCCTTTGTACTGTCCAGATTTCCACACTGCTCCTATTCTAGCCAGGGCATGGGCAAAGTCAGCCCTCTCCCCCGCTGCTGCGGCAGCGATCCCTCTCCCAGTGCGCGGGCGAGGGGTGGTACCACCCGAGACCATCAGCTCAAACAGGGACTTTGCCCATGCCCTGCTATTCTAGCATCAGGTGCTGGCTGACCGAAAGCGCAGTGTTACAATGAGGATTATTAAAGTTAGAGGAGCTACTGATGCAGATTAAACGTGAAACCCTGGCGCATGGCACCGATCTCGAGGAAATGCGCGTGAAAATCAAGGAGGCCGCCGAGGTGCGCACGATGGGGCCAGCGCAGGGCAGCAATGATTATGGCCCGGTGTACGTCAACCCCACCCACGATCTGCGGATTGAGCGCGATGCAGGCAACTGGGGTGAGTATCGGGTGATGCTGCTGCATAAAGTTCAGCCGAAAACCTCGCTGTTTAGCAAGCTGCGCCGAGGCTAGGAGGTCATCAGCCGTGCGTTGATGCTCGTTGGCTGAGCCTGTCGAAGCCCGTCATGCGGCTTCGACAGGCTCAGCCAACGGAGACACCCGATCATTACAGGACGCTTGACGTACCACTAGCGCGACAGCAGCTTTAGCCCATTAGAATGGTCTGATCCGCGTAGCCGCCAGCCCCTAACCTGTGGTCGCTCACAGATTGCGGGTGTACTGGCGGTAGGGCTGCTCGTTGCGCGTGCATTCAGCGGCGTAGGTAAATCCGGCGCACTCCAGGACTGCGGCCGACTTGAGGTTGTGGGCTTTGGTCAACGCGACTAGGCTCTGGTAGCCGGCCTGCTGCGCGATTTGACATAATTTCATGACTGCGTTCGTCATCACCCCAGGGTGCTCGGCATTCATCCAGTAGCCGACCTCAGCCCGCGCCAGATCGGGCGACTTGATATCCGCCGCCCCGACGATTTTTCCGGCGGCGGTGGTGATCAAGAAGAGAAAATGGGTTCCCGCCAGCCAGCCAGCCGCGCCCCAGCGCAGAAAGCCCGCCGCATCCTCGGGCGTATAGGCGCGCCCCTGAAAGCGCTCGGCAAACAGCAGATCGTACACCAGCGGCTGATTGTAGATTGCGACAATATCCGTCAGGGCCGCCGCTCCAAAGCGCTCCGCCGCGTCGACGGCGACAAGCGCGTAGGGGGCGCCGGTCAGATGATTGACGATTGGCTCGCGAATTGGCAGGTAAAATTGAGGTTGGGCTGTGTGCTGCTCCTAACGCCCTAGATAGCTCGCTTCCACCCGCTGCGGCGGGGTTCGCCAGACAGCGCGGAAAGTGACAAAATAGAGGCCAAAAACATAGCACTATCAAACCGATAGTGCTATGTGCCATTGGGCGGATTTTGGAATTACTCCAGGCGGCGCAGCGCCTGAGTTACCACGATAGTTGCCACCACGCCAATCAGGGCGGCGGCCAGGAAGAGCAGCCACAGCGGCGGCGACTCGTCCGCCTCCACCACGCCGCTGACCTCGGGGGCCTGCGGCTCGGGGAGCGGCTGCTGCTGCTCCAGATGGCGGGTGTCAGGCGACGATGGATCGGAATCCTGGAGCGGCAGCGCGAGCGTATTCCCGGTTAACGGCAGCGTTTCGGCTGTAAGATCAACCGGCGTCTGCCCAGATCCGTCGGCCGATCCAGCTGGGGCGGGCGGGAACGGCGGGAGCGTATCTGCCTGCGGATCAAGCAGATAGGCTTGGATCGACGGCGTGACCTCGATAGTTTTCCGGGCCTGATCCGCCGCGCTCTCCGGTGCCGGAGGTGCGCCGCCCACTGGTTCGCCAGTTGCTGAGCCGAACGCCATGGCCGCAGCCTCGGTTGGGGCCGCCGCTGCCGGGGCCGTGGTTGGGGCCGCCGCGCTCTCGGCGCTGGCAGGCTCCTCGACTGGGGCGACCTGCATTGCCAGGTCGTCGGCGTTGCCTGGGGCCGGGGCGGTCTGGGCGGTCTCGCTGCCACCCTGCTGGGTTAGCCTCAGGCCGACCGTCAGCATCAGCACCAGCGCCCCGAGCGCAGTCGCCCAGCGCATCCAGCTGAAGCCAGCTCGGCGCTGGCGACCGTACTTGGCCGGGTCGAGGGTAAAGGTACGCGGCGGCTGGATGGCGGGAACAGCGTGCAGCATCGCCAGCATGGTCTGCATCTCGCCCAGCTCGGCCGCCAGGGCCGGGTTGACCTGGAGCTGCTGCTCAACGGCAATCCGCTCGTGATCCGGCAGCTCGCCATCGAGATAGGCCGAGAGCTGTTCGAGTTGTTGTTCAGAAAGATTCGTCATAGACGTACCATTAGATTTAGATAGGTTCATAGGTTATGAACGATATTGAGCCGGAAGAAGTTCCCGACTCTTCAGGTAATCGCGCAATTTGCCTCGCGCCCGGCTGAGCCGTGACTTGACGGTGCCAAGCTGAGAGTCGGTCGCCTGGGCGATCTCTTCGTAGGAAAAGCCCTGAATATCGCTCATAATCAGCACCACCCGCTGGTCCTCGGGCAGGGTTAGCAGGCCCTGCTGGATCTCGGCGCTCAGCTCGCGGGTCATCATCTGCTGATCAAGATCCGGGCCAGGGTCGGCGAACTCGCGGGGTGGCGCGTCGGCGTCGGCGGCGAGCAGCTGGTCGATCGAGGTAGTTGGGCGGCGCTTGCGCACCCGCAGGGCATCGTAGCAGGCGTTGGTGGCGATGCGCAGCAGCCAGGCCCCAAACGAGCCATCGCGGAAGCGGCCCAGCGCGCGATACGCCGAGATGAAGGTCTCCTGGGCGATATCTGCCGCCCCATCGGCATCGCCAAGCATGCGATAGGCCAAACCATACACTCGCCCCTCGTAAAAACGAACGAGATGGTTAAATGCCTCAACATCGCCCTGCTTGGCGGCTGTAATCCATTGGCGCTCCGCCTCCGTCATTGGGTATCCTTGAAACAAGTATCAATAAGATCTATCGGCCAAATCATACCATAACCCGGCCAGGGCCCTGAACTGATGGGTAAATCTGCAACTCCTCTGCATCTACAGGCAGAGCGGCCTGAGCTGATTCAGGAACGTGTAGTGAGGAGAAGCGATATGCCCCGTCAAATGTGGGTGGTCTGTGCGTGGGTCGGCCTGTTTTTTATGCTCGCAGCATGTGGCGCGCCGGATACATCAGCCCCGGAAAAAAGTGCCCTGGGGTTTTTCAAAGCCTATCAGTCGAAGGACAATGATAATCTCCGTGCGCTCAGCAATGCTGATTTCCAATCAATGAGCCAGATGATCTGCAATGGCTCGTTCATCGCCTGTGCTGGGCTGTCAATTGAACGTCCAGCTGGCTTCGATTTCACAGCTGATCCGACGGTGCGAATCCTTGAACAGCAGGCCACCACGGCCAAAGTTGAGACGCGCCATCTGCTTTCTGATGGTGAAAGCACCCAGACCGTCTGTATTAGCTATGATCTCGAGCAGGTTGATCAGAAATGGCTGGTCGCCGATCTGCGTCAGTACCGCCTGTGCCATGACGATGCCACCGCCACAGCGGTTGTTGAAGAGGCCAAGCAGGCGGTTCAGCAGACCGCCAGCGCGGCCACATCAGAGGCCTATCAATCTCAATGGGAGGCGACAGCCCAGGCGTACCAGGCGGCTGACACAGCAACGGCTATCGCCAAAAGCGCCGATGCAACCGCCACCCAGCAGGCTATTCCCACCGCAATCCCGGAAACATTTTTGACCGCCCGCCAGGCACTGATTAGCACGAATCTGCGTGTGATTGCCCACGAGTGGAGCGCCGATGCAATGTTGGTCTTTGTCGCCTTTGATCCCGATAAGTACGCCATTGATGAAAACGAGGTGGCGCTCGATGGCACCAGTCGGGTGTGGGTGTTCCGGTTTGCCTCGCCCCAGCTTCAAAAAATCATCACCTACTCCACCCGCGATGGTTTTCTGGCTGAAACCTCCGATATCTCAGCCTCTGAGTACAAAACGCTGTTTGCCGGAAAAACCCCGCCGAGGAATATCGAGCTTGAAAAGGCGCTCGATAGCGATCAGGCGGCGACCATCGCCCGTGAAAATGGGGTAAAAACCGATGCTGCCCGGAACTTTCGCATGTATCTATCGGTGACTGATGACCTGAACGCAAAGCCCTACGCCGAGGCGGGGGCGTACTGGACGGTGTTTATCAATGGGTTTCTTTCCGCCGATGAGATTGTTTTCCGGGCCGGGGATGGCGAGATTATATTCAATAGTGAAGGTGAAATCGGGAGCCCGGGCGCGCTCCCGACCGCGATTGCGCCGCTCAGTGGCCAAACCCAGCCGGTGGCCACGCCAACCGCCACCAGCAGCGCCGGAGCGGATGGCTTGAGCGATGCGGCGGGGATTCTGGCCTACTTCACCAAGAACGGGTGGGCCTCAACCTCTGGAATCGAGATCGATAAAGTGGATGGTGACTACGCCCGGGTATTTCTTGCGGCTGGCACCGATGCAGCGACAGTTGTGTATCTAAAGCGTGAGAGCGCGGCGTGGGTTCTGGTTACCTCAGGCAATTTCTTTACCCCTGAGGATCTGGAGCGACTCGGAATTCCGCAGTCCCTGTGGATGTAATTAACTCTTGAGCTGATTGGCCTGGCTCGCAGCGGCGGCGCGCAAACTGTTTGCGCGCCGCCGCTTTTTTAGCCGCTAGGCGTGGCTCAGCCCAGCCGCTCGGGGTAGCCGGTGATCTGGCGGATCTCTTCGTAGAGCGGCTTGAGCTTGCGGTACATCTGGCGATAGACGCGCTGATAGAGGCCGTCGTACACCGCCCGCGTGGCCGGATTCGGCTCAAATGTCCGGCCAACCCTGGTCATGGCCTGGACGGCGCTCGGCACATCGCGGTGCAGCTTCAGGCCGACGGCGGCATCGATCGCCGCGCCTAGCCCCGAGGCCTCGTAGACGTGCGGGCGGGCGGCGGGCAGGCCAAAGATATCGGCGGTGAGCTGCATTGCGGCATCGCTTTGCGAGCCGCCCCCGGCCACCCGCAGCGAGGTGATGCTGGTGCGGGTGCGCTTTTCGATCTGCTGCATCCCTTCGCGCAGGCCGTAGGCCAGCCCTTCGAGGATGGCGCGGTAGATGTGGGCGCGGGTATGCACGTCGCCAAAGCCAATAATCGCCCCTTTGGCCTCGGGGCCGGGAATTTTCACGCCTGGCGACCAGTAGGGCTGCAGCATCAGGCCCATCGAGCCGGGCGGCACGGCGTTGACTAGCTCATCGAACAGGGCCTCGGGGGTCTTGCCCTCGGTCTCGGCGCGGGCCAGCTCATGGTGACCGAACTGCTGCTTGAACCAGTTGACCATCCAGAAGCCGCGATAGATCTGAACCTCCAGGTTGTAGGCGTTCGGCAGGCCGGCCGGGTAGGGCGGGATAAACGGCCGGACCTCGCGGTACTTGCTGCGGGTCACCGTGATGCTGGCGCTGGTGCCGTAGCTCAGACAGGCCATCTCGGGGTCGACACAGCCAGCGCCGAGGCTCTCGCAGGCCTTATCGGCGGCGGCGGCGATCACCGGCAGGCCGAGCGGAATTCCGGTGGCGGCGGCGGCGGCGGCGCTGATCGTCCCGAGCTGCTCGGTTGGCGGCACCAGCTCGGGCAGCAGCGCCCGATCGATGCCAAGCGCCGCCCATTTCCAGTCGCTGGCGGCGGCCCAGGCGAGCTTTTTGTAATCGAAGGGAATGTAGGCGACCTGGGCCGCCACCGAGTCAACAAAATGGCCGGTCAGGCGAAACGTCAGGTAGCCCGACAGCAGCAGGTATTTGTGGGTTTTGGCCCACATCGCGGCCTGATTGCGCATCAGCCAGCTGGACTCGGCCTGGGCCTGGAAGTAGGCCACGGTCTCGCTCATCCCCGCCACCTTCAGCGCCGCGCCCCACAGCCCGCCGACCGGCCGCACCCCCGCTGTGGTGCGCTGATCGAGCCAGACGATCGCCGGGCGCAGCGGCTGGCCCTCGGCGTCAACATTGACCACTGTGCCGCGCTGGGTGGTTACGGTCACGCCCTTGATGGCGCTTTTATCCACGCCCGGCTGCGCCCAGAGCTGCTGGCAGGCCGCGCAGAGCGAATCCCAGTAGTAGCCTGGATCCTGCTCGGCCCAGCCGGGCTGCGGCGAGACATAGGCCTCCAGCATCACCTGCGACTTGGCCACCAGCTCGCCCGCCGCATCAAACAGCAAAGCCCGCACGCTTTGGGTGCCGTTATCGATCGCCAGAATGTGTTCGTTGCGCATTGGTAGCTCCGAATTAGTGGCTAGTAGCTAGTTGTCAGTAGCTAGCAGCTAGTAGTATCGATTTAGACTATTAGAAAGGGCTAGAATGTATCTGGAACTCTCAGCCCACTAGCTGCCAGTTGCTAGCTACCAGCTACCGGCACCCCATAGTGCCGGGCGACCAGCTCGCGGTAGGCGGCCGCTTCCTGCTCCCAGCGGGCATCGTCCCAGCCCAGCTCGGGCTGGCAGATCTGGCGGATGGCTGGCAGCATCTCGGCGCCGCCGTTGGGCAGCAGCAGGCCGATGCGGACCCGGCGCAGCAGCAGGTCGGCCAGCTGCACCACCGCTTCGTGGCGGGCGGCCCAGCGCAGCTCGGCCCACAGCGTTGGGGTGCCGGGAATTGGCGCAAGCTCGTCTGGCTGGGCGGCGGCGACCAGGGCGGCGGCCTCGGCCCCGTAGCGCCCGAGCAGCCGCTGCCTGGCGGTGGCATCAAGCGGCGCGTCCAGATCGGCGCTCGGCGCATCGAGCACCGGCGCAGCGGCCTCCAGCGGGCGCATCGTCGGCAGCCGATGGGCGATCGCCCGCAGCGCATCGAGCGCAATCAGCCGAAAGGTGGTTAGCTTGCCGCCGGTGACGGTGAGCAGGCCGTGCTCGTCCCAGACCACGTGATCGCGCAGCTCCTGCGATGGCTCGCTCGCGCCGGTGCCAACCACCGGCCGCACGCCGCTCCAGGTCGAAATAATGTCATCGAGGCTCAGGTTGAGCGCGGGAAACTGGCTGGTCACGGCGGCCATCAGGTAGTGCAGCTCGGCCAGACTAATCGTTGGCTCGGCCTCCAGCGCCTCAGCGTGATCGAGGTCGGTGGTTCCGATAATTGTGGCGCCCTCCCACGGTACTACAAAGACGGGCCGCCCATCGCTCGGGTGGACAAAGCTGATCCCCTGGGCGACTGGAAAGCGCCAGCCGGCAAACACCAGGTGGCTGCCGCGCAGCGGGCGCATCTTGGCCGCCGCATCAACCTCGCGGCGCAGCGTATCGACCCAGACCCCGGTGGCGTTGATCACGACCGTGGCCCGCAGCGCCGCCTCGCGCCCGCCGACCTGGTCGCGCAGCCGCACCCCGACGACCGTGCCACTCTCGCGGATCAGCCCGGTCGCCGCAACATAGTTCAGCGCGGTTCCCCCGGCCCGCTCGGCCTCACGGATCACCCGCAGGACCAGACGGGCGTCATCGGTCTGGGCATCGACGTAGCGCAGGCCGCCGCGCAGGTTGGCGGTTTTGCTGTGGGGCGCCAGCAGCTGAAACGCGCCGGCGCTCAGGTGCTGATGCTCCCAGCGCTTGCCCAGCAGGTCGTACACGGCCAGCCCGGCCTGGTACAGCATTCGCTTGGCCCACTCGCCGCGATACATCGCGAACAAAAAACCCAGCGGCGTAATCAGCCCCGGCCCTTCGCGGAGCAGCCGCTCGCGCTCCACCACCGACTCGCGGGTCAGCTGGAGGTGGCCCTGGGCCAGGTAGCGCAGGCCGCCGTGGACCAGCTTCGAGGAGCGGCTGGAGGTGCCCCAGGCGAAATCCTGCCGCTCCACCAGCAGCGTCCGCAGGCCCGCCCGGGTGGCCTCGCGCAGAATGCCCGCGCCGGTGATGCCGCCGCCAATCACAATCACATCCCACGCCTGGTCGAGCGTGGCCCAGCGTGTCTCACGTGATGGTTGTTCGTAGTTTGTCATAACGTATTCCATTTCAGCGCCTTTAATGTATGATCCACGCAGGCCACGAAGGCCACGAAGAATCTAATCCCCAAATCCCGTTCCAGACTGCGTGGGTACGCCAGCGATTAATCCTCTTCGTGCGGGTACCTGCGGGCAGGTATCGTGCCCTTCGTGGATCAAATAACGACATTATTTAATCCTCTTCGTGATTCTTCGTGCCCTTCGTGGATCAAATCAAAGACATTTCGAAGCGCCCAAATCTCTACGGCAGAATCAGCTTGCCGGGATTCATCAGGCCAGCGGGATCGAACGTCGTGGTCAGGTTGCGAATTGCCGCCATTCCCAGCGGCCCTTTCTCGGCCTCCAGGTAGGCCCGGTGGTCGACGCCCACGCCGTGCTGGTGGCTGATCGTGCCGCCGTGGCGGACGATCGCGCTGCTGGCGGCGGCTTTGAGCAGCTGCCAGCGCTGCAGGGTCGCATCGGCGTCGGCGCCCAGGCGAAACACATAGATTGTGTAGATGCTCGATCCGGTCGTGTAGGTGTGCGACAGATGGGTGAAGACGTGGACGCGCTCGCCCTGCTCGTCGAGGGCGTGGTGGATTGATTCTTCCAGCCCGGCCAGCAGGGTTGGCACATTGCGCCAGGTCGTGGCCGTCTCGACGGTATCGACGGCGTAGCCGCGCTCCCACAGCTCGTTGCGCAGATAGGGTGCCCGAAAGCGACCTTTTTGCCACATCCGGCCTAGCAGCGGCCCCAGATGCACGCCGCCGTGCTGCCGGGCGATCTCCAGGGCCACGCCCCGGCTAAGCCGCACCTGTTTGGCGCTGCCGATCAGGCCCACCAGCAGCATACATTTTTCGGCGCCGATCTGGCGCAGCGACAGGCCGCGCTCGAGCAGGCCGATCAGCCGCTGCTGGCCCGCCAGCGCCAGATTGGTCATTGTCTCGGTGGGCGTGCTGAGCCGCAGCATCGACAGCGGCACGCCGCTCTGCACGATCGTGCGGGTGGCGGTGTGGGCCTGCTCCCAGGTCGGGAAAAATACGGCGTGGAACGTATCGACGCTGGGCACTGGCCGGATCCGCACCGCCGCCTCGGTGATAATCCCCATGCGGC
>DAOTUS010000634.1:0-3975 GCA_034437415.1 Herpetosiphonaceae bacterium | reverse complement strand
ACCAAAAAAGACGGGAACAGTATCGCTCATTCATGCTAAAAATAAGCATTTGCTCGCCTATCATGGGGCTTTTTTGCTCAAAAATGGACACTATAGATTTAGATGCGATTGCCCTGGTCTATTTTGGCGAGGGTATTGTAATCTGCGGTAAATTACAGTATTATGTTTACTTTGCCGCTCGCCGCACGAATGTTGGTGTTACCCCTTAATCCTGCACTTCACAGCCGCGCTGCTGGCACAGGAACCGGAGATCGTCTTCGCTGAGCATAACGCCATCCTTCCATACTAAAGTGAGAGCAATGGATGGATGGTACCAGCGTGGCCACGGTATGCTTCCTTCCTTCACCATGGCCAGGTTATGGTTCCTTTTTGCCCTGTTTAGCGGTCAACAGGGATATCAGGAATCGTTCATACTCTAAAAACGGGAGCGGAAGGGCTAAAATACCACTAAATCCGGCCAGGTTATGGTTCTTTTTGCGGCCACATTATGCTTCAAGTCACAATCGTTGCCATCCCTCTCTTGCAAAATCTGTGCATTGTCGTTATGATCCCGGGAATCCATCCCATATGCCAGCCAAACAACGCCGGTGAACGTTTCACTTCATCCAGCCCACATCGGAGGTTTTAGAGTGCGTAGGCTTTCCTTCCGGATTCTAGCCATCATTTCGCTGCTTGGATTGGGCCTTGCCCTGTTCTCCATCCGTCGCCCGCAGCCGATCAAAGTCGGCATTCTGCACGCCCAGACGGGGACCATGGCGATCAGTGAGATTTCGGTCCTCCAGGCAACCCTGCTGGCAATTGATGAGATCAACGCCCGCGGCGGCGTGCTTGGCCGACCGCTTGAGGCGCTCGTTGTGGACACCCGCTCGGACTGGACCTTCGCCGCCCAGGAGGCGGAACGGCTGATCCAATCTGAGCAGGTCGTGACGATCTTTGGATGTTGGACCTCGGCGTGCCGCAAAACTCTCAAGCCGGTTGTCGAGCGCACCAATCACCTCCTGATGTATCCGCTCCAGTACGAGGGCGGCGAAACCTCGCCCAACATCATCTACCTGGGCGCCGCGCCCAACCAGCAGATCATCCCGGCGGTCACCTGGAGCCTGGCGCGGCTTGGCCCGCGGGTGATGCTGGTCGGATCAGACTATATTTTTCCGCATATCGCCAACGCGATTATCCGCGAGCAGGTGCAAGCGCTCGGCGGCGAAATAGTCGGCGAGCAGTACGTCCTGCTTGGGAGTACCGAGGTCCAGCCGCTGGTGAACCAGATTGCCGAGACGCGGCCCGATGTTATCCTCAACACGATTAACGGCGATACCAATCGGGCCTTCTTCACCGAACTGCGCGCTCGCGGCATCACCGCCGACCAGGTGCCGACGGTCTCATTTAGCCTGGCCGAGCCGGAGGTTCAGCAACTCGGCATCAGCCTGGTGGCGGGCGACTATGCCGCCTGGAACTATTTTCAATCCCTGCCGACGCCGGAGAATCAGGCCTTTGTCGCGCGCTACCGAGCACGCTATGGCGCCCAATCGGTCATCTCCGACCCGATGGAGGCGGCCTATATCGGGGTGTATTTGTGGGCGCAGGCGGTTGACGAGGCCCAATCCCCCACTCCAGGCGACATCCGCACAGCCCTGTTGCGCCAGAGCCTGCTGGCCCCCGAAGGAATTGTTTCCATCGATGCCGCGACCCAACACCTCTGGAAGCCGGTACGGATTGGGCAAATCGCCACCGACGGTCAGTTTCAAATCGTTTGGGATTCGCAGAATGCGGTGCGGCCCGAACCATATCCCTTCGGTCGCCCGCCGGCCAGCTGGCATAGCGTGATCGCCGATTATCAAAGCCGCTGGAGGGGCCAATGGGCAAATCCCGGCAACTAAAGCGCAGGTCGAGCCTGCAAACGACGCTCAGCGCCTGGCTATTACTGGTCGCGCTGGTTCCGCTGCTGACCGCCCTGGGCATCATCGTGGCGCAAAGCGATGCGGCGCTGCGTTTGGCGACCCGCTCTACCTTGCAGGATGTGGCCGAGCAACAGAGCCGCGCGCTCAACGAGTACCTGGCCGCCCGCCAGCGCGACGCGCTGCTGGTTGCGCAATGGCCGCCGGTGCAGTCCACCCTGTTCCAGAGTTCCAACGGCCAGTCCGATCCGACGGGTGCGACAACGCGCAACGCAAGCATCCGTCCACTGCTCAAATCGCTGGTCGGGTTGAGTGGAATCGCCGACATCCTGCTGGTGGACCAGACCGGCACAGTGGTGCTGGCGCATAATGCGGCCTACGATGGGCAACGGCTGAGCGAATCTTCTACCCTTCCTCCCGCCATCCAGCTCGTGGTCGAGCGCGCCCAGACTCTGTTCGCCAGCGACATCTCCGATCTGGTGATGGTGCCCGGCCGACCCACGCCCGTCATATATCTGGCGGCTCCGGTACTCCATGCTGGCCGGATCGTTGGCGCGGTGGTGGTCGAACTCCAGACCACCAGTATTCCCTACCTCACCGACGCGGATGGTTTGCAGAGGACCGGCGAAATCGCGGTGGGCCAGCGCCAGGGCGATCAGGTGCTGCTGCTGATGCCCCGCATCGGACCAGACGGGGTGAAGCTGACGGGCGCGTTGGTGCCGCTCGAGCGTGATCCATTAATGGCCCGCTCCAGCGCCGGTGATCATGGCTTCGGCGAAGTGACTGATGACCAACACGTTGCGGTGGTGGCAGTATGGCGCTACCTGCCGGCGTACCGCTGGGGAATGGTCGTCAAAATCGATCAGGCCGAGGCCTATGCGATGCGGCGTTCCCGGCTCACTATCGCCATCCTGGTCACGCTGGCTACCATTGTGGTGGTGATCGGGCTGAGCCTGTTGGTGGCGCGCGCCATCACGACACCGATCCGCCAGGCCACCACGGTCGCCCGCCTGTTCACCAGCGGCGACCTGACTCAGCGCATGCTGGTGACACGCACCGACGAGGTCGGCCTGCTCGGTGACTCATTCAATGCGCTCGCCGATACACTAACGCAACGCATTACGGCTTATGAGCGATCCCAGGCCACCCTCGCGGCATCTAACCAGAGCCTACAAACGGCGCTGACCCAGGTCGATGATCTCGAAGTGCCGTTGATCCAGGTGCTAGCGGGTGTATTTGTGCTGCCGCTGGTGGGGCAGGTTGACGTCGGTCGGGCGAAGCGGCTAGAGGCGCGGGTACTCCAGCGGGCGGCGAGCGCGCGCGCCCGGGCGGTGGTGATCGACCTGACCGGGATCAACGGATTTGGCGATGATACGCTCGTGACCGTGGTTCGCCTGGGTCAAGCGCTGCGGCTACTGGGCATCCGGCCGGTTGTGTGTGGGATTGGCGCCCGCCAGGCTCAGGCGCTGGCCGGGCAGGGCGAGGCACTGGACGGTATGGTGGTGGTGCGCGAGCTTGCCGCAGCCCTTCAGTTGTTGCTTCCAGCCAATCCGCCCGCTGGCAGGCGCGCTTGAACGGTCGCACGCATCGAGGCCCTAACATGGCGACAGCGTTGCTCGTTTAGGGCCTCGATGCGTGATTTTAATGTCCCGCAGGGTATACTTTTAAGGACGTTGCCAGATCTCGTCACTTGACGGGTTCCCTTTTATGGCCCATAATACATTCCGTAAAAGCCTTGAGACTTTAGAGAACATTGGGAGGGAGCTATGGGCCTGATCGGGTATGCACGGGTGAGTTCGGTTGGCCAGAGTCTGGCGGTGCAGCTGGACAAGCTCCAGGACTGCGATCCGATCTTCCAGGAGAAACGCACTGGCACGTCTGACACGCGGCCCCAGCTCATGGCGTGCCTCCAGTATGTCCGGCGCGGCGATACCCTGGTGGTCACTAAGCTTGATCGATTGGCGCGCTCGACCTTGCACCTCTGCCAGCTTGCCGAGACCCTCCACCAGAAAGGCGTGGCCCTGCGCGTCCTTGACCAAGCCATCGATACCAGCGACGCTACCGGTCGACTGCTCTTTCA
>DAOTUS010000633.1:0-12080 GCA_034437415.1 Herpetosiphonaceae bacterium | reverse complement strand
GGATTGAGCTGAACTGGGTCGGCGATGCGCGGCGGTTTCGCGAGAAGACCGGGATCACCGGGCCAGTCCTGCTGTATGTCGGGCGCTACGACTTTGGCAAGAATGTGCCGCAGCTGGTCAGCTTTTTCCGCGAGTGGAAGGCCGAGACCGGGCGCCCGCTGACGTTTGTGCGGGTTGGGCCGGGGAATTTCCCGGTGCCCAAGGCGCTGAGCGACTGGGTGGTTGACCTGGGCTTTATCAGCCCGCAGGAGAAGCACGACGCCTACGCTGCCGCCACGGTGTTCTGTCAGCTCTCGACGATCGAGAGTTTCTCGATTGTGCTGATGGAGAGCTGGCTCCAGGGCACGCCCGCGCTGGTCAACGCCGACTGCCCGGTGACCAGCGACTTCTCGCTGCGCAGCGGCGGCGGGATCCCCTGCTCCGGCTACGCCGAGTGGTCGGTCGCCCTGACCCGCCTGCTCGACGATGCCGCCCTGCGTCAGGCTATGGGCGCCGCCGGCAAGCAGTTCGTGCTCCAGGAGTGTCGCTGGGACGAGATCGCCCGCCGCATGCTGGGGCAGCTGTCGGACCCGGTCTGATCGTGGATTCTCTGGGCGGTTCCCAAGCCGTCCAGAGGATCAAGTAGAGGTTGTGGGGATGCTAATGAAGTTGCTGACCCATCTAAGGTTGGGTTTAGGCTGGATATGTTGGTAATACCATTCAGCATTGAATATGAAGCATACTCGCGCTCCCATACGCCACGAACGGTGGCTCCCCTCGCCCGTGGCCCAGAGGGCACCCCGGAGAGGGGTTGGGGGTGAGGGGTCACAATGCATCATTCCTATGGCTGAATGGTATAATCTTCTGAAGATCAATAGGAGAAAAAATGTCTAAATCAAATCTAAAAGTTTATCTTGATCATCATATCAAACGTGAAAACCTTCTTTACAAGCGTGATACACGCACTGCAGAAAATCCAAGCGACACATACAAGCATCTTTCTATACCACTCCTTTATGGCCCACAATCAAAACTACGTCTCCTTAGAAAACCTGATTTCCAACGAGCAACTTGGGCATGGTCTCCGCAAGAATGCGTCGAACTCCTCGAGTCGGTTCTTGAGGAACAAGTAGTTCCAAGCGTAATTATGTGGCTGAGTCCAGGGAATTTCCAGTATGTATTAGATGGAGGTCACCGTATTTCTGTATTAATTGCATGGATAAAAAACGATTGGGGTGATCGTATTCCTATTTCTGATTATAAAGATAAAACACTGGCGCGCGATAGTCAGAAAGCTGCTGAAGAGGTCAGGAAATTATTACGACAAAAAGGAATCGGTGAATTCGATGAATATCTCGTAGCCGAAAATAGGTATGCCGAAATAGAGGATAAAGGAGGGTTACATGAATTAGAGATGGATGTAGAAAATTTAGGTTTTGCAAACAAAGTACGACGCTGGCAAGCTGTCGAAATGGGCTTCCCCATTCAATGGGTAAAAGGTAGTTATGAAAAAGCTGAAGAGTCTTTTATCAAAATCAATAAAACAGGTCGTAGACTCTCTGACTGGGAGACTAAATTAGTTGAGAATCGATCATCGAGTTTTGCTCGAACAGTCATGTCAATAGCCCAAATCCATGATGCAGAGCATTGTTGGCCTGGACTTCGTGATCCTGATATCAGTGGAGATCCTACAGTTAAGGTCAAACTTACAAGTATTCTTAAGCAGACGCGTATTTTACATGATCTTCTTTTTACACCAGTTTATGAAACGCCGATTTCGGATGTTCGGCAACCTCTCCTTGCGACACCCTATATCAAACCTGAACTTAAACCAGCATATTTGGCTGAAGTTCTTACTATAACCGAAGGACATAAAGGGCAAAAACCAGAAACCCAAACATTAATACGTAAAGACAAAAATGCACCTCCAGTGACAATTATTTCTAATGGACTGAAGTTATTAGAGCATGCTTATGACGTTATTTCTAATATTTATGGTCCATCACCTCGATCTCTTACTCTTATGCCTTTAGTTTATTTTTATAATAAACAGGGTGTTTATGTTCGAAGTTTGCTTTACGGCATGTTGTACTGGCTTAATAGGGGCAAAGAAAAAGAGATATTTGATAGAAAACGATTGTTTACTATTCATCGGAGAGCTTTTGAAGAAACTCTTCTTGAATACAAGGAAAACATTATTAGTCGTATTGGGAGACGTATCGGTTCTGGTGCAGAAGTTACATACCCAACTGCTCGTTATTATCAAGGATTATTAGAATTACTAATTAAGCATTCTGATAATATCTTGTCTAATAAATTTAAAGCTGATCATGTTGATCTTGTTGAAACATTAGGCAAGGAAACGACCTCGAAATCTGATGATGAACCGGTTAGCAAGAGTCGAACGTATCGAGGACAACTACGCAGCAGCATTATGGTTAGAGACTTTATTGATATGTTTGTGAAGTGTCCTATTTGTGGTGGGCGTTATTATCCGGGTTTATTTACACAAGTAGATCATATAGAAGAATATGCTGAAGATGGTCCTACCTCACTTTCTAACGCTCGTAACACACATCCATTTTGTAATAATAATAGACCTTCACTTGAGAGAATCCAGCGAGGCGAAGAAGTTATTATGCTTCCTGCATTTGAAAATCCGTCCAATTTACCTAAAGTAGAACAGTTGACATTTTTGATAAATATTGACGATACAATGATTGATGATGATGTTATTGATGATGTTGAAAATACTAACGAGGATACCGTAGAAGAAGATGTAGATAACGACGATGAAGACGACGATGAAGAGGAATAATCGTTTCCTAATTAGGTTGACTCAGGAATTAATAATATCTTAGCCTCCTGAAGAGCAGCCTCACTAATATCAATCCCAATAGCTCGACGGCCCTCACCCTGCGCTACGGCGTAGCTGAGGGCCGTTCCGCTGCCACAGAATGGATCAAGCAGCACCCCGTTTGGCGGTAAGGTCGCTCGAATTGGGATGCGCACCAGGGACTCTGGGAACACCGCAATATGCTTCTTGATGCTAGGGACTGTTGGGATATGCCATACTGATGGCGGACCTTTTGTTTCGCGCTCACCATTCGATGGAACGGCAACAGCATCAAAATTATAGTAATACTTTCGTTTTAGAACAAAGTGAAACATATACTCATGGGCTGCCGCTGATCGATCTTTATGTGGGTCAGGTGTCGGGTTAACCTTGCTCCACACATTGTCATTACGGACAATCCAGCCATCGTCCTGCATTGCGATCGCAAAACGGTGTGGGATCAGCAACAATTGCTTGGGTGTACATAAGGGACGTGGGCCTGTTTTATCTTGTGGTCGCACGAACCGTCGGTTCTTTTGCTTTTTATCGAGACCTTGTGCCCGGCCCTTTCCACTCCAATAGGTATCGCCTAAGTTAACCCATAGACTACCAGTTGGCTTCAGAACTCTACGAGCCGCACGAAATACGGCAACCAAGCGCTCAACATACTGCAGCGGATGTGGTTCAAGACCAATTTGTTCGGGAACGCCATAGTCACGTTGTCCATAGTAAGGCGGCGATGTCACAATACAATCAACCGAGTGGGTCGGAAGGGTTGCCAGCACTTGTAGGGAATCTCCTCGGTACAGCGTGATTGTATTGGATTGTGCATATGAACCATCCACTTGTTCAAGCTGGGCATCTCTAACACGTTGAAGCAATCGAGGAATATAGCTTGTATGGTAGGTGACCGCAAACGTTTCCTCAACATAGTTCGCAATCTGCTTGTATCCCCATGGCCGTTCCTCTGCCTCGGCATCCATGGCCTCATGTTGAAGAAATGTTCCCAAAGCCCGTAACTGTTCACCTGTAAGCTTTGATATTCGTCCTTGTTCTACGTGAGCATCAGTATCGCTTGGTTCACCTTGTGCAAGCCATCGGCCCACGGTTGTTGCAGAAATCTCAAGTTCTCTCGCAATAGCTGCATTTGAGAATCTATCTTTATGCATCTGCCAAGCGCGTTGATGCGGTGTGCCAACAGAGTTGTTGCTGATGATCAAATCCATGACAAAGACTCCCGCTCATAAGAACGGGTAAAGTATAACATGAGAGGTTTTTTTGTGCAAAGAGAATTTAAAACATGTTACTTAAGTACATACTCAGCTCTGCCGCCACCAGACATACTTTTCGGAATTTAAGGAAGAGATTAACTGCACTAGAAAGCGCTAATCCCCAACCCCCAACCCCTACCGCGCCGCATACACATTCACCCAGTAGCTCGTGTAGGCCGACTGAGGATTTGTGCTGTAGCCTGCGCCAATCTCGCGCATGTCGGGGTTGAGGATATTGCGCCGATGGCCCTCGCTCTGCATCCAGCCCGCCACCACGTCCGCCGCCGAGGTGTAGCCCGCCGCGATATTCTCGGCCCAGGTGCGCGCCACGTAGCCGGTCCGGGCGATCCGCGCCCCGGCATCCGCGCCATCGGCGCCGGTGTGGCTAAAGAAGTTGTTGCGGGCCATATCGTCGCTGTGGCTCTGGGCCGCCGCGCTCAGCTGATCGTTGATCGTCAGCGCGGCCAGGCCCCGGCTGGTCCGCTCGGCGTTGATCGCCGCCACCAGCTCCTGGAGCCTGGCGGGATACTGCGCGGGCGGTGGCGGCGGGCTGGCCCGCACCTCGGCGCCCAGGCGGCCAAGCAGCACGCCCTTGGTCCCGTGATCCTCCAGCCGCGCCCGCTCGAACCACTGGGTCATCACCAGATCGCCGTCGGGGTTGCGCTCCAGATGCGGCTCGGTCAGCGGCAGCCCCAGCAGCGCCAGCGAGCGCCCGTAGCTGTCCAGCGCTTGGTCGAGCAGGCCGTGGGTGCGCCAGTAGGCCAGGAAGGGCGCACAGACATTGCGCCTGGTTATCTCGAAGTACTGGCAGTTGCTTTTCGGCGCGACCAGCGGGTCCGAGCGCCAGTCGCCCCTGGTCTGCTGATAGATTTCGGCGCCCAGGCGGCCAAGCAGCACATCGTAGGGTGGATTAAGCTCATTGTGCAGCTCAAAGCGCTGGCGCTCGAAATACTGGGTCAGGAACGTGCCCTCGGCGGTCTGCTCCAGCCGGGCCGCCGACAGCGGATAGCCAAAGACCGGCAGGCCGCCGTTCTGCTCCCAGTACTCCAGAAAGCGCCCGCTGATACAGTTGGTGATGCCCGGCACGCCGCTGAAACAGCGCTCAGGCGCGGCGGCGGCCGGAGCGGTTTTCGCCATCAGGCTCATCAGGATCGCCAAAAACAGCAGGCTGATCATACTCAATCGTCGCATCGATAGCTCCTCGTGTGGCTCTGCGCCCGTGCGCATGTTCGCGTAGCCGATTGTAGCATACCACCACCCAGATCCCGCGCCCCAACAATTAAGAAACGCCATGGATTGCCTAGGAATCTCGTGAGCCGCGGGCGGTCAACGCCACACGGTCGGGTTCCAGAAACGCCAGGTGGAATGGCAGAGGGGTTGGGCAGGCACAGGGGCCTGCCCGGACACCGACTCGTTAGAACTTTCGTAGGTGGATGCACGAAAAACCTCCTATTTGAATACATCCACTAACCCAGGCTGGTTTGACGTGAATTGCCGGGTGGCTTAAGCTAGAGTGATGTTTCTCACCGATGAGGAGTAGCCCGCATGAGCCTCGCGCTTATTTCCGACGACCGCTATCTGGAACACGACGAAGCCTCGCATCCCGAAAATGCCAATCGCCTCCGCGCCATCCACGCCATGCTGCAGGATGACCCGGCCCTGCTCGACCGCCTGGCCCAGCTGGCCCCGCGCCCGGCCGACGACGCCGAGATCTGCGCGGCCCACGAGCGCCAGCTGCTCGATCGCCTCAGCGCCATCGCTGACAGCGGCGGCGGCTGGGTCGACCAGGAGACCTACATCACACCGCAGTCGGTCGAGATCGCCAGGCTGGCGGCTGGCGGGGCGCTGGTCGCCGTCGATGCGGTGCTGGCGGGCCAAGCCGACCAGGCCTTTGCGCTGATCCGCCCGCCGGGCCATCACGCCACGCCGGACAAGGCCATGGGCTTTTGTCTGTTCAACAACGCCGCGATCGCCGCCGAGTTTGCCCGCAGCGCCTACGGCCTGGAGCGGGTCGCGATCATCGACTGGGACGTGCATCACGGCAACGGCACCCAGGATATTTTCGCCGCCAACCCGCACGTCCTGTACATCTCAACCCACGGCTGGCCGCTGTGGCCAGGCTCGGGCAACTGGCGCGAGATGGGCGAGCGCCACGGCGAGGGCAGCACGCTCAATCTGCCGCTGCGCGCCCTAACCGGCGATATGGGCTTTCATCGCGCCTTCAGCGAAACGATTGGGCCGGCCCTGCAGCGCTTCAAGCCCGAGCTGGTGATTATCTCGGCCGGCTACGACGCGCATCTCCAGGATCCGCTGGGCAATCTGGCGCTCTCGACCGCTGGATACGCCAATCTCGCCGCCATCGTGTATAATTTAGCCGGGGAATGCTGTGATGGACGGCTGGTTGGCCTGCTTGAGGGCGGCTACAACCTGGACGCGCTGGCGTCCAGCGTCAAGGTGACTTTGCAGACTTGGCTTGATAACGGCCACCAACCGCCGCTGCTCAGCCACGACATCTCCCATATGCCCGAACCCGACGTTACGTGGCTGATCAACGCCCTCAAGCACGATCACCCACTGTTGAGAGGATAAACGCTGGAGAATACAGCGGCCTGGCGCCGGCCTGATTGTTCATCCTTTATACTTTACTATGATTGCAGTAATTAACTATGGCGCGGGCAATCTGCCCAATGCGGTTCGCGCCCTTGAACATGTTGGCGCTCGTTTGCAGGTCACCGATCAGGCCGCCGATGTTCGGCACGCCAGCGCGGTGGTGCTGCCTGGGGTTGGCGCAACCGCCGATACGATGCGCTCGCTCCAGACGCTGGAGATGGACGCGGCGATTCGCACGGTGGTCGCCCAGGGCGTGCCGTTCCTGGGCATCTGCGTGGGCATGCAGGTGCTGGCCCAGGCCAGCGAGGAGTTTGGCCTGCACCCGTGTCTCGGCCTGGTGCCAGGCGTGATCCGCCGCTTCCCCGTCGGGCTGAAGGTGCCGCAGATCGGCTGGAACCAGGTTCAGCACGCCGAGACACCGCTCTGGCAGGATATTCCCAACGGGGCCGAGTTTTACTTTGTCCACTCGTACTACCTTGACGAGGCCGATCCGCAGCAGATTAGCGGCCGCACCGAGTATGGCCTGACCTTTCCCAGTGCGATCGCCTTCAACAATATTACCGCCGTGCAGTTCCACCCCGAAAAAAGCGGGCGCTGGGGCCTGCAGCTGCTCAAGAACTGGGTCAACCAGGCTGCTGGCAGTCAGTAGCGAGTGGCGAGTGGACTTGGATTCTGAGGCTTTAAAGTCCACCCAAGCCACTTAACTGCTAGCTGCTAGCTGCTAGCTACGAGCTACTAGCTACTAGGAACAACTATGGAACTTATTCCCGCAATTGACCTGCGCGACGGCCGCTGTGTGCGCCTGGTGCAGGGCGACTTCGATCAGACAACGGTGTACGGCGACGATCCCGTGATGATGGCGCAACGCTGGCAGGCCCTGGGCGCAACCCGGCTGCACGTTGTCGACCTGGATGGGGCCAAAGCTGGCCAGCCCACGCAGACGGTAACGATCGCCGCGATTGTCAAAGCGCTCTCGATTCCAGTCCAGCTCGGCGGCGGCCTGCGCGATGCGGCCACCGTGGCCACGGCCTTTGAGCTTGGCGTCGAGAGTGTGATCCTCGGCACCGCCGCCGTGCGCGATCCCGAGCTGGTGGCGGAGCTGGTGGCCCGCTACGGCAAGGCGATTACGGTTGGGATTGATGCCCGCAACGGTGTCGTCGCCACCGAGGGCTGGCTCGCCAGCAGTCGCCACCGCGCCGCCGACCTCGCCGACCAGATGGCGCGGCTGGGGGTGACGCGGATTATCTACACCGATATCAGCCGCGATGGCACCCTTTCGGAGCCAAACTATGGCCAGACGGCGGCGCTGGTCCAGCCCGGCGGCCCGGCGATTATCGCCTCCGGCGGCATCGCTCGCATCGAGCACCTGCAAAAGCTGGCCGAGTATGGGATCGCCGGGGCCATCATCGGCACCGCCCTGTATACCGGCCACATCGACCTCACCGCCGCACTGGCCGCAATCAACAACGGCGACGCCAGCGCCTAGAGTTCTATCGTCTCGAAAGGTACCTCGCAATGGCAAAACAGGATATTACCGCCAAATACGAAGATGAGCGGCTGCGCGCCCAGGAGCAATCGCAGCTGGTCTATCTGCAAAGCCAAATCGATGAGCTACGGCGCCAGATCAAGGATACCAACGGCAAATATTCCTGGGCCATGGAGCAGTCGCGCAAATCCGAGTCGGTGATCGCGCAGCTGCAGGGCTTGATCGAGCGCCAGACCCAGGAGCAGCTCCAGACCCTGGAGGGCTACCGCCGCGAGCTCACCGCGCTGCGCAAAGAGGTCGCCAACAGCTCGATCAAAATTGATGATAACGTCAAGCCGTTGCGCGATATCCAGCTGACAATCGCCCAGCATAACGAGCACCGCAAACAGGACCTGCAGACCGCCCAGAGCTGGTTTGCCCGGATTGAGCTGGTCGAGCAGCGCATGAACGAGTTCGACGCCCGGCTGCGCGAGGCCCTTGATGGCCAGCGCGGGTTCACCAGCCAGCTGGATACGCTGCGGGCGGCCGATGCCGAGGTGATGCAGGATGTGCGCAAGCTGAGCGAAGACATCCAGATTGAAAAACAAAACCTGCGCCGCCAGGCCGTCGAGGCCCAGCAGATGGTGGTTGACTCGCGCTCGGCGGTCAGCGAGCTGCAGTCGCGGATTGAGCTGGTTGACGAGAAACAGAAAGGCCTGGAGGCCGAGGTCGAGTCGCTGCCCGCGCAGATCGAGTTTGTGCGCGCGCAGCTTCCCGACATGATTATGGAGCTAAAGCGGATCGAGCGGGTCAGCACCGAGCGCTTCCTGATGAATCAGGAGCGCCTTGAGGAGCTGCGCAGCCAACACAATGAGCAGCTCGATGACCTGCGCTCCACCGACGAGACCCAGCTGCGCCAGATCACCAACTCGCTGGAGCGCTTCGATGTCTGGTGCCACGAGTACGAGGCCAAGCTGTCGCGCACCCAAAATCGCCTGGAGGATGTGCAGATCGCCCATCTCAGCCGTATGCAGGACTACGAGCGGCGTGAGGTGCAGGCGCTCAGCGATATTCTGAGCGCGTTTCAGGCCCGCCTCAACATCGCCCAGGGCGAGATTATCGAGCAGGGGAGCGCGATTTAACCATGCTGACTCGACGAATTATTCCCTGTCTTGATGTCAAAGCTGGCCGGGTGGTCAAAGGCGTCAGCTTCGTCAACCACCGCGATGCCGGCGACCCGGTGGCCCTGGCGGCGCTGTACGATGCGGCGGGCGCCGATGAGCTGGTGTTCTACGATATCACCGCCTCCTCCGATGAGCGCAATATTATGGTCGATGTCGTGGAGCAGGTCGCCCGGCAGGTCTTTATCCCCCTCACCGTTGGCGGCGGGATTCGCACCGTCGATGACATGTATCGAATGCTGCGCGCTGGCGCGGATAAGGTTTCGATCAACACCGCCGCCGTGCAAAATCCCAGCCTGATCGAGGAGGGTGCCCGCCGCTTCGGCTCGCAGTGTATTGTGCTGTCGATGGACGCCCGCCGGGTCAGTGAGCCTGGGGCCGCGCCACGCTGGAATGTCTTCACCCACACCGGGCGCGATCCGCGGCCAACCGGGCTGGATGCAATTGCCTGGGCCGAGCAGGTGGTGGCGCTGGGCGCGGGCGAGCTGGTGATCAACAGCATGGACGCCGATGGCACCGGGGCGGGCTACGACAACGAGCTGCTGCGGGCCATTAGCGAGCGGGTCGGCGTGCCGGTGATCGCCTCCGGTGGCGCGGGCGAGCCGGCCCACCTGCTCAGCGCGCTGCGCGATGGCAAGGCCGATGCGGTGCTGGCGGCCTCGATCTTCCACTTCGGCACCTACACGGTCGGTGCTGTCAAAACCTACCTGGCTGAGCATGGCGTTCCGATGCGGCTGCCACCTCAGAGGGCCGAGTAATGCAGATTCAGGTGCGCTTTTTTGCCGCGCTGCGCGATGCGCTAGGGGCGAGCGAGCAAACCCTGGAGCTGCCCGCCGCTGCCACCGTTGCTAGCGCCTGGGCCGCGCTGCTGGCCGCCCATCCCAGCCTTGAGGCCGCCAGCAGCCTGGCCTTTGCGGTCAACCGGGCCTATGCCAGCCTCGACACAGCGCTCCACGATGGCGATGAGCTAGCCCTGATTCCCCCAGTCAGCGGGGGGTAGCGCCCGCCGACCAGGTTTTCGATCCACGCCGGTCAGCGCGGGATAGCCTTCGCCAGTTTTTTGAAAGGCCAGGATGACCACCAACGATCAGCGCGATTATGCCTATCTCCAGGGGGCTGCCCGCGAGGCACAGTCCAAGAATGTGCCCTATCTCGTGCATCTCAACCAGCCGATTGGCATCTGGAACTACATTCGGATTGCCAACGATATCGCGGCGCAAACGCCGCCGGGCCGCCTGCTGGACTGGGGCTGTGGCTATGGCCAGATGACCTATCTGCTGCGCCAGCGCGGCTTCAGCGTGACCGCGTTCGATGTTGGCCCGGCCGATGTGATTCTGCCTGATATTGCAATGTATCGTGCGCTGGACGTGGTGCGCTCGCAGCATCCGACCAACTTACCCTTTGAGGGCGGCGAGTTTAGCGCAGTGCTCAGCTCGGGCGTGCTGGAGCATGTCGATGAGCATAGCCAGCCCGGCAACGAGCTCAAATCGCTCAGCGAGATCGCACGGGTTCTGCAGTCTGGCGGCACCCTGCTGATCTATCAGCTCCCGCAGCGCTATGCCTGGAAGGAAAGCCTGATTCGGCGCTTCAAGCTGGGCTATGCGCACCCCCGTCGCTACACCGCCAGTGAAATCACAACGATGCTGCAGAATGCTGGATTTCGCGTCCGGCGTCTGCGGCGGGCCAACCTGCTGCCCCGCAACCTGACCGGCGTCCCCGAGCGCTGGCGAACCTTGTACAGTCGTTTCAGCCACCTGCTGCTGGCGCTCGATGGTCTGCTCTGCCGGGTTCCGCTGCTCAATCAGCTGGCGGGCGTGCTGGAAGTGACCGCAACCAAGAACTAGCCGCTCTGGCTCCTGGAGGCAAATACCAATGGATGTGACTCAATCGCCCGAGCCGGCCCGCTTCCAGATCACCGAGCAGCCGCTTGATCCCGCGCCGCTGGTCGCGCTGGTCGGCAGCCCCGGCCACGGCGCAATTGTGACCTTCGCCGGGGTGGCCCGCGATAATTTTGGCGGGCGCGCCACCGCCTATCTGGAGTACGAGGCCTATCCCGAGATGGCCGAGCTGGTCCTGGCGCAGATTGCCGACGAGGCCAAGGCCCAGTTCGCGATCGGGTCAGTCGCAATCCACCATCGGATTGGCGTGCTGCAGATTGGCGAGACCGCCGTGTTGATCGCAGTCGGCTCAGCGCATCGCGAGGCCGCATTTGCCGCAACCGCGTTTTTGATGGATCGGATCAAGCAGGTGGTGCCAATTTGGAAGTGCGAACACTGGCTCGATGGCTCCACCGAGTGGGCCGGCCTGGAGCATATGCGCAAAGCTCAGGCAGGCATCGGTTAAACGAGGCACCGCAATGGGGCGTTTAGGCACGTTAGCTCGCTGGTGGTGGCGCTGGTTGCTCATCTGCATTCTCAGCGTTGGGATCGCTGCGCTGCTGCTGCTTGGCGCGGCCCTGGCTGGCTGGCTGCCAACCCCGACGGTGATCAGCGTTACGCCCGCCAGCAACGCGCGGAATGTTCCGCCCCGTAGCCCGCTCATGCTGCGCTTCTCCACCCCAATGGATCCCGCCAGCGTTGAGGCGGCGCTGAGCAGCAGCCCGCCAGCGCAGGGGGCGTGGACGTGGCCCGACCGTAGCACCGCGATCTGGACCCCCAGCCCCTCCTGGTCCCCGGCGACCACCTACACCCTGCGCCTCGCCACGTCCGCCCGCTCGCTGCTCCGCCAGCCGCTGGCGG
>DAOTUS010000632.1:0-6410 GCA_034437415.1 Herpetosiphonaceae bacterium | reverse complement strand
TCAGCAGCCTGCGCACCCGGCTTGTGGATGGCCCGACCGAGACGATCGTCTGGTTTGGCGGGATTGTCCGTGACCAGCACGGCGCCGCCCTGCCCCAGGTTGCGGTGTCTCTGGAGGGCCATTTCGATCAAAGTATTACCGACGCTGAAGGTCGTTTCCGGCTGCGTGGGCCCGAGGCGGGCCAGCATACCCTGGTCGCCCAGATCAGAAACGAGCTTCACCGCTATCCCGTTGATTTCCCAGCCAGCACATACGATTTAACCATTGAAGGGGGTGAGCCATAGCTCCTGATCCAGGCCAGTCCGTGTCGTTCGCTTTATCAGCTCCTATGAAGCGTGGAGGGTTCCTTGCCTAACTATCTCTCACCAGGCGTGTACATCGAGGAAGTGCCAAGCGGCAGTAAGCCGATCCAGTCAGCCGGTACGTCGGTCTGTGCGTTTATCGGGTTTACCGAAAAGCGCCCCGTCGGGAATCTGGGCGAGCCGGTGCTGGTCACCAGCTGGACCCAGTACACCAATTCGTTCGGCGGGTTTGTCGCCGGGGCGATGCTGCCGCTGTCGGTGTATGGCTATTTCCTGAACGGTGGCGGCATCTGTTTTATCCAAAGCCTGATGGCTGCCGAGGAGACCGCCGCGAAAACCGGCACAGCGGCCCGCAAGCCCTCGCTCCAGCTGCCCGCCCGCGGCGCCGACATTGGCGCATCGCTGGAGATTGAGACCAAAAGCAGCGGCCCGGTCTCGATCACGGTCGCCGATCCGCCGCCTGGCAGCCCCGACGATCAGTTCACCCTGACCGTCCACGGCCCCGGCGGCGCGGAGGAGGTTTTCAACAACCTGACCTTTGAGCGCAAAAAAGGCAGCCGCTACGCCGTCGATGTGGTCAACAAAGAGTCCAAGCTGATCAAGCTAGCCGAGATCGAGTCGGCCGCGCCGCTGGCCGAGCGCCGGCCGGTGCTGAACACCTACAATCTGCCCGCGCCCCAGACCGCCACCAGCGCGCTGGTCTCGACCAAAAGCTTCGAGGGCGACCTGAGCGCCCGCGTCGGCCTGGCGGGCCTCGAGGCGATCGAGCAGATTACGATGGTGTGTGTCCCCGATGTGATGTCGGGCTATCTCTCCGGCCAGCTCTCCCGCGAGGATGTCAAGGCCGTACACCTGGCCGTGATCGCCCACTGCGAAAAGATGAAGGATCGCTTTGCGATTCTGGACGCGCTGCCCGACCTCGGCCCGCAGCAGGTCGATGACTGGCGGATGAAAGAGGCTGGCTACGACTCGGCGTTTGCCGCGCTGTACTATCCCTGGATCTGGGTGGCCAACCCGATGGCCAACGGCAGCGGGCCAAGCTCGATCAAAATTCCGCCCAGCGGCTATGTCGCCGGGCTGTACGCCCGCGTGGATACCGAGCGCGGCGTGCACAAAGCCCCCGCCAACGAGATCCTACGCGGCGTGCTGCGCCTGGAGATGGAAGTCTCCAAGGGCGAGCAGGATATCCTCAACCCGCACTCGATCAACTGTATTCGCTCGTTCCCCGGCCGCGGCATTCGGGTCTGGGGCGCCCGCACGCTCTCCAGCGATAGCTCGTGGCGCTACATCAACGTGCGCCGTCTGTTCTCGATGATCGAGGAGTCGGTCTACGAGGGCACCCAGTGGGTCGTCTTCGAGCCCAATGATATGGACCTCTGGGCGCGGGTCAAGCGCACGATCACCGCCTATTTGACCACCGTCTGGCGCAGCGGGGCGCTGTTTGGCGCCACCCCAGACGAGGCCTTCTTCGTCAAGTGCGACGCCGAGAACAACCCCGCCGATACCCGCGACGCGGGCATGCTGGTGGTCGAGGTTGGCATTGCGCCGGTCAAACCAGCCGAGTTCGTGATCTTCCGCTTCAGCCAGATTAGCTAAATCGATAACGAAGGAGTTTTTCAATGACCGAATTACTTTCCGGGTATCAGTTCTATCTTGAGCTTGACGGGATCACCGAGGCGCTCTTTCGCGAGTGCAGCGGCCTATCGACCGAGAACCAGGTGATCGAGAGCTACCAGTCGACCAAAGACGGCAAACAAATTCTCAAAAAATACCCTGGGCCGCTCAAGTTTGGCGATATTTCGCTCAAGCGTGGCGTGACCAGCGAGATGAATCTGTGGGCCTGGCGCAAACAGGTCGAAGAGGGCAAGGTTGAAGAGGCGCGCAAAAACGGCTCGATCGTGCTCTACAATCAGTCCAACACCGAGGTGGCCCGCTGGAACTTTGTCAACGGCTGGCCGAGCAAAGTCACCGGCCCCTCGCTGAACGCCAGCGGTAACGAAATTGCAGTCGAAGAGCTAACCATTGTCCACGAAGGTCTCGAACGGGCCAGCTAAACGTGTCGTGCCGGGGTTTGGCTGCGCAATCGGCCAAGCCCCAGGTTTAATTTGAGGACCCGATGACGATTCAAACCGAATTTGAGTTTACCCTGCCCCGTGGCTATGTCGATCGCGAGGGCACGATTCAGCGCAACGGCGTGATGCGCCTGGCCACCGCTATGGATGAGATCGCCCCGATGCGAGACCCGCGGGTGCGCTCGAACCAGGCCTATCTGGTGATTATCCTGCTGGCCCGCGTGATCACCAAGCTGGGCAGCCTGAGCGATGTCAACCCTAACGTAATGGAGAATCTGTTCTCCGCCGATCTGGCCTACCTGCAGGATTTCTATCGCCGGATCAATGAGACCGGCAGCAATCTGCTGGAGGTTGTCTGCCCGCACTGCAGCGAGCGCTTCGAGGTTGAGCCCGACCGAGTGGGGGGGTAGCTGGCTACCCTCTCGAACGGCTCTACGAGGAGGTAGCCTACATTGCCTATCATTTTCACTGGCCGATGGCCGAGATCTTAGGCCTCGACCACGGAATGCGCCAGGAATGGGTCAACCATATCGCCGCAATCAATCGGCGGTTAAATGATGCGGCGCAGCAGTAAGCGCCCACTGGAGCGAGAAACCCGATGAGCGATCAGCCCAATAATTCTGAGCAGCCCAAGCCCGCCGAGGAGCAGCCCACCAGCGCGGCGGAGGTCGATCTGGAGGCGCTGACCCAGGCGGTTGAGCGCCTCTGGCGGCGCGATCTGGTGATCGAGCGCGAGCGCCTGAACGGTGGCGCCCGCCCCGATCAGCCCTGGTAGACGGAGAACGCTATGGCGACAAGCAAACATTTTGCGGCCAGCTCCTTTGCAGTTGAGATGGACTCGATCACGGTCGCGACCTTCAGCGAGGTCTCGGGCTTGCAGAGCGAGCTTGAGACGTTCACCTGGGAGGAGGGCGGCAACAACGAGTTTGTCCACGTCCTGCCGGTTCGCACCAAGTGGAGCAATATCACCCTGAAGCGCGGCGTGGCCGACCACGCGCTCTGGCAGTGGTATTTCGATTGTGTGCAGGGGACTGTGCAGCGCCGGGGCATGTCGATTACGCTCTACAGCTTCAGCGCCAAGGGCCAGAGCTTCGAGTCGCTGCGCTGGAATATCAAAAATGCCTTCCCAATCAAATGGGTTGGGCCTTCGATACGGGCCGGCAGCGCCGAGATGGCCTTTGAGTCGATCGAGCTGTCGCACCAGGGCTTTGCGCAGATCAGCGGTGGGGCTTAGGGTGCGTTCGGGGAGTGGGATTAGCGCATTCCAGTGGGCAAAAGTTGCTGCTCATCCCCAAAGATGACGCCCGAAATTGTACGAGGAAAAGAGTTGGCGATGAACGATCTCGATCAGTCGAATGAGAACGCCGGGTCGGCGCTGGAGCAGGCGGCCGTCTGGGCCGACCAGCTGATTCGCCGCCGCCGCACCATTGTTGCGGTCGATTTTGGCCCACGGCTCATCCAGCGCTGGCACAGCGGCGGCCGCAGCGCCGAGTGGGCCAGCACGGTCGCCAAACAGTTCGTCAACGATACCCAGCCGCAGCCGTCGAACGATCTGGTGGTGTCGCCCTACGCGCCGCCACAGCGCCAGATCAGCTCGGCCCGCCAGGGCGCCGCCGATTGGGCGCACGATCCCGGCCGGGGCGTGGCGGCGCCGCCGAGCCAGCCCAACGAGCTGCCGGCCATCCTGCAGGACCTGATGGCGCACGGCTGGAGTGGCAAGAAGTCGTGAGAACTGGAGCGTGGCGTGGCACGACGTGATGGATTCCCCAATCCAGACACCTTTCGGATGGGCGCAGCCGACCGCAGCTTCGCTCCGATCCGGCGTCGCCCAACGCTGATCGCGCTCGCCCCGCCCGCTGCGGCGACCAGCCGCCCAGGGCTGCGGGCGCTGGAGTTTGTGCAGCGCATGCACGGCGCCCCAATCCGCTACCCCAGCCACGATCTGACCCTGATCGCCCGGCTGCGCCGCCCGCCGCCCACGCTGCTATCCCGCCGCTGGGCCGCGCCAGCCGATCGCACGACCATTCGCCGCGCCGCCGAGCAGCCGCCCGCGCCGCTGGACCGGCTCGCGCCGCTGAGAAGTGATCCGGCCGAGCCGCCCGCGCCGCTGGGCCTGTTCGCGCTGCTTGGCCAGCCCAGCGCGCCGCTCAGCCGCAATCTCGCCCGGCTGGCCGCCAGCCCGCCGTCGATCCAGCGCTGGTCGGAACCCACTACGCCAGCAGGTGGCGCTGAGCCAGCGCTCAACGTGGACGCTGATCTGCCTGCCGCCCCCGCGCTGCTGTTTGTGCAGCCCCAGCCAACCAACGCCGCCCAAGCCCCTGGGATCCGCCAGCCAGCGACAGGCTCCAGCCGATCGCGGGCGGCAGATCGGGCGCTTGGCCCACCGCCCAGCCTGGCGCTGCTGCAGCCCCAGCGGACGAGCATTGGCCCGCTGGCGGCGCCGCGCTGGTCGCCCGATTGGATAGATCCGGCGGATCGAATTGCGCAGCCCGGCCAAGCTCCGCACACCACCTTGCTCCTCGTGCAGCCCCAGCGCGGCGCTCCGGCGGATGCGGAGCCGACCAGCGCTCGGCAGATTGTCGCCGCCCAGCGGATCACCCGTCCAGCCCAGCCGGATCCGGCGGAGCCGACCAGCGCTCGGCAGATTGTTGCCGCCCAGGCCCAGCGGCAGCCTGATGCGCCGCGCAGCCAGCCCATCTCAGGTGCGCCGCCAGACGCGCCACAGGCCAGCCGCGAATGGTCAGGGTGGACGAGCCGTCTGTCGCCGGTGGACTCACCGTTCGTGCAGCGGATTTGGCAGGCACACCTGGCAGAGAAAGCTGCCAGCGCACTCCAGCGCCCAGCATCACCGCCGACTCAACATGCTGCAGCTCAGCCAGCGTTCCCGCTGTATTCGCCGGACGTGCGGCTAGCGTTCGCCGCGCCCCAGCCGTTGGGCGGGCGGCCTGGGATCGGGCGCTCCAGCCTCAGGCCGCCGGGCGGGCTGCAGCGGGCGCTGGCAGACACGCGACTGACTGAACAGCGCAGGCAATCCAGCGCAGGCGATCCAGCGCTTGAACCCGCCGCCAGCCCGAGCAGCCCGCCCCGCTCCGCCGCGATCTGGCTCCAGCCGCTCCGCCAGCCGCCCGAGCGGGCGGAGGCAGCGGGGACGGCGGCAACCACCGCCTGGGGACATGATTTCGGGCGGCGGATTGTCCAGCGGGCGCCGCTGATCCCGCTGTGGACGCCACCGGCAGCCCAGCCAGGCGCCACATCGATTGCGGCCCGAGTTGGTTCAGCCGAACGCATGCTCCAGCGGCGCAGCGCCAGCGCCCCAGGCAGCGCCACCAGCGCCAATCTGCGCCCAGGCGGCAGCGGATCGGCCGCCGCGCTGGAGTGGATCCAGCCAGATTTCTCGACGAGTGATCGCGCAGGCACAGCCGCCCCGATCCGCCGCCAATCCAGCCCAGGCTGGCTGGACAGCGCTGCGGGGTCAGCCGCCCTCCCGCTCGATTATGTGGCGGGCCAGCACGACGCCAGCCGCCCGACGCCACAGGCCGAGCAACTGCAGCGCCGGGCAACCGCTGCGGCCAGCGCTGAAGCACGCGCCGCATCAACCCTGGCCGCACAACCCTGGCCGGACGGCACTCCAGCGCTGGCCCAGCGCAGCGCCGCCGTTGATCTGAGGGGCTTGGCGCGGCTGGGGCTGTCAGCCGCGCTGCCACCGATTGGCCCGCTCCAGCACAGCGCCAGCCTGCGTACCGCCGCCGACCGAACGACCGCGATTCAGCGCCAGGCGGCGCCACTGGCGCTGGAGTGGATCGCGCCGCAGTCAACAGCGCCAGAGTCAGCCACGCTTCGACGCCAGTCCAGCGGCCGCTATCCGGCGGTTCGCGCAACATCGACGCTGCCCGCCAGCCCACCAGCCGGGCAGTCTCTAGCGAGGGCTGGCGCAGCGCCCAGCAGCCCAGAACTGACGTTTGCCGCGTCGGTTCAACGGCGTAGGACCAGCCCGGCGGCGCAGAGCGAGGGTGGATTTCGCGCCCCGCTGCTGCAG
>DAOTUS010000631.1:0-17981 GCA_034437415.1 Herpetosiphonaceae bacterium | reverse complement strand
GCGCAGCAGATCGTAGGCCAGACCAATTGTTTGCAGGCCCGAGGCGCACGAGGCCGAGACCAGGGTGCTCATTCCGCGCAGGCCAAAGGTGTTGCACAGATGCGGCAGCACCGCCGCCGGCATACAGGCGGGCACGGTATCGGCGCGGACGCGGTTGTGGAGGAACCATGCCTCGTAGCAGGCCTCGATGGTGGCAATTGAGGTATAGCCGGTGCCCCAAATCAGCGCCGTATCTGACGGAATAGGGACGGTATGCGCGCTGAGCGCCTGCGCCACGGCATGGCTGGAGAGCTGAATCATACGATCTGGCGCCCGCTTGGTTGGCTTCTCGCTTTCGCTGGCAGGCAGCTGGGTTACGGCCCCGCCAACCGCCGGCTGCGCGGTGGCGCTGAGATCGGGCAGGGCGCGAACGCCGCTTTGTCCGGCACAGAGCGCAGTCCAAAACGAATCAACATCACTGCCAAGGGAACTACACACGCCCAACCCGGTAATCACAACACGCTGTGTCATACGCCACCTCCATTGAGTTTAGGTTGTCGGCCACATCGCCATCGGACCGGCGGGTTCGTGGCAGATAATCTGCCTGAGAGGAAACCTCAGTGTATCCGTAGAACCTATTGTAGCGAGGAGTCGAAGCTATGTCGAATATCTTGATCGGCTGTGCAATTTGGGGCTATCGACCCTGGGTCGGGACATTTTTGCCCGCTGGCACGGCCGCAACCGCGATGCTGGCGGCCTACAGCCAGCGCCTGACCACGGTTGAGGTCAACTCAACCTTTTACGCGCTGCCCGATGCCCAGACGATTGCGCGCTGGGCCATCGATACCCCGGCCAACTTTCGCTTCTGCCCGAAGGTCCCGCGGATCATCAGCCATAGCGGGGCTTTGGCGCCCACGTAGGAGGCAACCACGGCCTTTATCGAGCGGATGCGCGGCCTGGGGGAGAAGCTTGGCCCGATTATGGGCCATCCTGATCTGGAGATTGATCGCCCGCTGCTGGAGCAGTGGGCCGATACCGTGGCCGCCTGGGCGCAGCAGGGCACAGCGGTGTTCATGTTTATGCACTGTCCCGTCGAGGAACAGTCGCCCGAGCTGTGTACGATCTTCGCGGAGCAGCTGGTCGCCCGTGGGCTGCCTGCGCCACTGCCTGCGCCAGAGGAGCCACCCCAGCAGCTGAGCCTGTTTTAAGCAAAAAGCACCACACCGATAGCGTTTCGGTGTGGTGCTGATACATAAAAGGCCGCGATTTAGGAAGACTTACGGCGCTTCCAACTATACCAAAAGCCCGCAGCTCCGACGATACCACCAGCCAAAATAACCCATACAATTGGTTCCATTGAAGTAACTCCTTCGTGAGTAACGAGGCCTCTCTGCGTGCGGAGGCATGGACGACAGCGGGGAAGTAGTCCGATAATACTATAGTCGAGGAAGCATTGTCAATCAGACATCAGCTTAAAATCGGGCTGCAGCAGGATCAATCAACGCCCACTTTAGCCTACACTGCCCTATTACAGATTGTGGTTCTGAGCAAAAAAAGGAGCATATAAATGGCATTTGGTCGCTCTTTTTGGCGTGAGACGCGCGCCTCGTAGGCATTTGTTGAGCGCAATATCAACCTGATCAAGCGCTACTGGGGCTGGGAGCTGGTCTGGCTGATCTACTCAATTGTCAATGCGCTTTCGATTACGTTTATTGGCAAAGCCGTTGGCGCGATCACTGGCGAGATTGCCAAACAGACCGGACGCTTGAAACGGAACGGCTAGCCCAGCCAGAATCAACCAGGCGCGGCGAGCGGATTAGAGTCCGCTCGCCGCGCCTGGTTTAAGGATCGTCAGGGTGGGAGCGCGGCGCTTGGGTGCGGCTTGATTAACCGGCTTTAAAATACTATATTCAAGCAATCCACAATTCTTCTCCTGGCTCGTCAGACTCATCCGGCGTGTTTTCGATTGTGCAGCGAGGTTCACCAATGGCCCAGCGCTTACCCACATTGATCACCGACCACACCGTTCTGCCCGCTATTGCAGCCCCAATGTTTTTGGTCTCCGGCACCGAGCTGGTCACGGCGGCGTGTCTGGCCGGGGTGATTGGGGCCTTTCCGACGCCCAACGCCCGCTCCGCCGAGATTTTGGATGCGTGGATGCGCTCCATCGTTGACATCCTCGCCGCCGCCCAGGCCCGCAATCCAGCGCAGCGCATCGCGCCTTGGGCCGCCAACATCATCGTCCATCGCTCCAACACGCGCCTGCAGGCCGATCTCGATCTGGTGATCAAGCATCGGGCGCCGATTGTGATTACGGCGCTGGGCAGCCCGGCGGCGGTGATCGAGGCGGTGCACAGCTACGGCGGGATTGTGCTGGCCGACGTGAACTCGGTGGCGTTTGCCGCCAAGGCGGCCAAAACCGGCGCCGATGGGCTGGTGCTGGTGGCGTCCGGGGCGGGCGGCCACACCGGCCACACCACCGCCTTCGCCTTTGTCGACGCGGTGCGGCAGTTCTGGGACGGCATCGTGGTGCTGGGCGGCGGCATCTCAACTGGGCGCAGCATTCGCGCCGCCCAGGCGCTTGGCGCCGATCTGGCCTACATGGGCACGCGCTTTATCGCCACCGACGAGAGCCTGGCCGCCGCCGAGTACAAAGCGATGATCACCGAGGCCAGCGCTGAGGACCTGGTGCTGACGGCGGCGTTCACCGGCGTACCGGCCACCATGCTCCGGCCCAGTATCGTGCTGGCGGGCCTCGATCCTGACACGCTGGCCGCCAAAACGACAATCGACTTCGATCAGCCGCAGTCCGGCAGCAAAGCCTGGAAGGATATCTGGTCGGCGGGGCAGGGCGTGGGCGCGATTCGTAGTGTGCAGCCGGTCGCCGCGCTGGTGGCGGAGCTGCGGCGCGAGTATCGCCAGGCGCTGGCTGAGGAGCGGGCCAATCCGTGGGCCACGGACATAATCAAAGGAGGCAGCGATGACCTTACGCAATGATGTGGTGAACTTCGCCATCGAGACCGAGTCCAACCCCTACCTGATGGGCAACTACGCCCCGGTCCACGCCGAAATCGTGGTCGATGATCTGCCGGTGATCGGCGAGATCCCGCGTGATCTGAATGGACTCTATGTGCGCAACGGGCCGAACCCGCAGCATCAGCCCGAGGGCCGCTACCACTGGTTTGATGGCGATGGGATGCTGCACGCGGTGCGTTTTCACGACGGCAAGGCCTCGTATCGCAACCGCTGGATTCGCACTGACGGCTTTGAGCGCGAGGCCCACGCCGGCAAGCCGCTGTGGACCGGCGTGATCGAGCCACTGACCAGCAATCCGCGCGACATGCTGCTGAAAGATACCGCCAACACCGATGTGATCTACCACAACCAAAAGCTAGTCGCGCTGTGGTATCTCGCCGGCGACCCCTACGAGATCGACCCGTACACCCTGGAGACGCTCGGCAAAACCGATTTTGGCGGCCGGGGAGCCGCAGGCGGGTGGCGTGGCAAAGTCTCGGCCCACGCCAAGGTCGATGAGCAGTCCGGCGAGCTGATGTTCTTCGACTATGGCCCGCGGGCGCCGTTTATGCACTATGGCGTGGTCGCCCCCGACGGCCAGCTCAAGCACTTTGTGCCGATCGATCTGCCCGGCCCGCGCCTGCCCCACGACATGGCGATCACCAAACGCTACTCGATTCTGCTCGATCTGCCGCTGATCAACGACCCCGAGGCGCTACGGGCGGGCCATCACAAAATTGTCTTTCAGCGCGATCTGCCCAGCCGCTTCGGGCTGATCCCGCGCTACGGTGCCAGCACCAGCATTCGCTGGTTCGAGGCCAAGCCCTGCTATCTGTACCACACGATCAACGCCTGGGAAGACGGCGACGAGGTCGTGCTGGATACCTGCCGGGTCAAGCAGCCGGTGCCCCAGGACGGCGTGAACGGGCGGCTGGAGCGGATGCTGGCCTATCTGCGGCTGGACGCCCAGCTATATCGCTATCGCTTCAATCTGAAGACCGGCGCCACCCACGAGGGCCCGCTCGACGACGAAAACACCGAGTTCCCCACGCTGAACACCCAGGTGCTGGGCCAGCCGTCGCGCTACGCCTACAACGTCCATATCAACGCCGAAAAAACCCTGCTGTTCGATGGGATTTTCAAGTACGACACCCACAAGCAGCGCCACGATGCGATCTGGTTCGGCGAGCATCGTTTCGGCAGCGAGGCCCCGTTTGCGCCGCGGCCCCACGCCACCAGCGAGGACGATGGCTATCTGGTGAGCTTTGTCTACGATGGCCGCGAAGATCGCTCGGAGGTGGTGATCTACGATGCCAAAGATGTGACCACCGCGCCGCTGGCCCGTGTGCTCCTGCCACAGCGCGTGCCGATTGGCTTTCACGCCTGCTGGGTTCCCGAGGAAAAGCTGCCCGCCCAGGCGGCGTAGGGGCCGATTCGCCACTATTTGAGCTTTGATTTTTGCATTTCAGAGGAGGACGATCCGGCGGCCCTGAGCGTCTACGCCAACACCCACACCCACACCGTTGACGCCAACGACCTGATCACGATCTGCTGGACCTCTGGCACCGAGGGCCGCCCCAAAGGTGTGCCACGCTCCTACAACGACTGGTGGGTTCCGGCCCTGGGAACGCTGGATGGCGCGATCTGCGCGAGGGTGCGGTGCTGCTCAATCCCTTTCCGCTGACGGCGATGGGCGGGATTGCGGGCATGCTCTGCACCTGGCTGCTGACCGGGGGAACGCTGGTGCAGCATCACCCGTTTAGCCTGCCGACGTTTCTCCAGCAGATCGCGGTCGAGCGGGTTGAGTTTACGGTTGCGCCACCGGTCCTGCTCAACATGCTGCTGCAAAATGCCGCCCTGTTGGCCAAGGCCGACTTCAGCTCGCTGCGCGTGATCGGCTCCGGCGCGGCCCCGCTCTCGCCGTGGATGGTCAAGACCTGGCAGGAGCAGTACAACATTCCGGTGATCAACTATTTTGGCTCGAACGAAGGCATCACCATCGTTGGCAGCCACCGCGATATCCCCGACCCCGAGACCCGCGCCGGGATGTTCCCGCGCTTTGGCTCCAGACAGCACACCTGGAGCAACCGAGTCGCCAACTGGATGGAGACCCGGCTAATTGCGGCCGACGGCAGCGTGATCACCGTCGCCGCCGAGCCGGGCGAGCTGTGTGTGCGCGGCCCGGCGGTCTTCGCCGGCTACTACAACGATGCGGCGATCACGCAGACGTGCATTGATGCTGATGGCTTTTATCACACCGGCGATGTGTTCGATCTCGCGGCCGAGGGCGACGATCTGCGCTACTACCGGTTTGTCGGGCGGCTCAAAGATATTATTATTCGCGGCGGCATGAATATCTCGGCCGAAGAGATCGAAAACCTGCTCCAGGGCCACCCGGCGGTCGCCGAGGTGGCGGTGGTCGGCTATCCCGACGAACTGATGGGCGAGCGCACCTGCGCCTGCATCGTGCCGCGCCCGGATCAGAGCATCACGCTGGCCGATCTGGTCGAGTATTTGCAGGGCCGCCAGGTCGCCCACTACAAGTATCCCGAGCGCCTGGAGGTGCTGGCCGCGCTGCCGCGCAACCCGATGGGCAAAATCATCAAGCGCGATCTGCGCGAGCAGGTTGCTGGCGGATAGGGGGCTTATGTCAAATGCTGTGTACATTCTCGGCGGCTACCAGACCGACTTCGCCCGCAACTGGAGCTGGCAGGCGATTGAAGATGGCACCATCAGCAGCACCGGCCGCTGCCCGATCAATCCCAGCGGCGGCCTGATCGGGCTGGGCCACCCGGTCGGGGCAACCGGGGTGCGCATGCTGCTCGATGCGGCCCGGCAGGTAACGGGAACTGCGGGCGAGTATCAGATTGACGGCGCCCGCACCTTTGGCACGGTCAACATCGGCGGCAGCACCACCACCACCGTCAGCTTTGTGGTTGGGGTGGATTAATACCCTGCCACAGCTGGCGCGATCCGCAGCCGGAATCTATGCTACTCTGCCGCCAAGCGAATCTGAAAGGAGCAAGCCCATGAATCCGCTAATTGCAACGTTCTCGATCGTTGGCTATGACCTGAACAATGGCGATGTTGGGGTGGCGGTCGCCTCCAAATTCCTGGCAGTTGGCGCGGTTGTGCCCTGGGCGCAGGCTGGCGCCGGGGCGGTGGCAACCCAGTCCTACGCCAACATGAGCTTCGGCCCCGACGGTCTGGCCCTGCTCAGCCAGGGGCTGGACGCGCAGAGCGTGCTCGATCGGCTGCTGGCCGCCGACGCGGGCCAGGAGCAGCGCCAGGTCGGAATTGTTGATCGGCAGGGCGGGGCCGCAACCTGGACCGGCAGCGAGTGCCACGGCTGGGCTGGCGGCGTGACCGGGCCGGGCTACGCCGCCCAGGGCAACATTCTGACCGACGGTCAGGTGATTCCGGCAATGGCGCAGGCCTTTGAGCAGACTGGCGGCGAGCTGGCCGAGCGGCTGCTGGCGGCCCTGGCGGCGGGCGACACGGCGGGGGGCGACAGCCGCGGGCGCCAGGGCGCAGCGCTGTATGTGGCCCGCGCCGGGGGCGCCTATGGCGGCGTGCTCGACCGCTACATCGATCTGCGGGTTGATGATCACGTGGCCCCGGTTGGCGAGCTTGGCCGGCTGCTGGCGCTGCACCGCTTCTATCTGACCCCGCCCAACGTTGCCGATCTGCTGCCGATTGATGCGGCGATCGCCCGCGAGCTCCAGGAGATTCTCCAGGCGGTTGGCTACTACGCTGGCCCGATCAGCGGCGAGTACGATGCGGCCACGCGGGCGGCGCTGGCCTCCTACGGCGGCGTGGAGAATCTGGAAGAGCGCCTGATCGCCGCCGACAAGATCGACCCGCTGGTGCTGGATTTTCTGCGCGCCAAAGCCAAGCGCAGCGCCTAAACCATCTGCAGCTTGAACTCCCTGGTACGGCGGGTGGTTACCAGAGGGTCGGCAACCCGCCGCCACCTTGGCAAATTAAGAATATCCAGGATTGTAAATGACAAATAGATTAAGATTTGCTGAAAAAAACGGGCCTGCTTAGTTGACGCAGTTCAGAGTGTATGCGATAATGGCGGCTAGCGGTGTCTGGAAGGCCCAGACAGTAGGGACATGATTGGACAGATCGCGTTGGCGGCTTCACCTCCATTCGGCCACATCTTAAATCCCTCCTTCGTGGACCACACAGCAGCCCCGATCCAATGGGCTGATTTTTTGTTGCCGCTCACCTGCCTGAAGAAAGAACATTATGGTGCAACAGATTCGCCCAACTTATCCGTTTAGTGCGCTCGTCGGACAGCAGCGGCTTAAACAAGCCCTGATGCTCAATGCGGTCAACCCACGTATTGGTGGGATCTTGATTCGTGGCGAAAAAGGCACGGCCAAATCCACGGCGGTACGTGCGCTCGCGCATCTGCTGCCGCAGATTCAAGTGGTCGCCGACTGCCCGTACAGCTGCCCGCCGGATCAGCCGGAGCGGATGTGCGGCGACTGTCGCAGCCGTCTCGCCGAGGGTGAAGTGCTGCCAGTGGCGAGCCGCTCGACGCGGCTGGTCGAGCTGCCGGTCAGCGCCTCGGAAGATCGCCTGGTCGGGTCGCTTGATCTTGAACATGCGCTGGTCGAAGGTCAGCGCCGTTTCGAGCCTGGCCTGCTGGCCCAGGTCAACCGCGGCCTGCTGTATGTCGACGAGGTCAACCTGCTCGACGACCATCTGGTGGATATTCTGCTCGACGCTGCGGCGATGGGCGTGAACACCGTTGAGCGCGAAGGCATCTCGGTCTCGCACCCGGCCCGCTTTATCCTGGTCGGCACGATGAACCCAGAAGAGGGCGAGCTCCGCCCCCAGCTGCTTGACCGCTTTGGGCTGGTCGTCGAGATCGGTGGGCTGAAAGATGTGCGCGAGCGCGTTGATGTGATCAAACGCCGCATGGATTATGAGGCCGATGCCCAGGAATTTGCGGCGCAGTGGGCGGCTGAAGAGCACACGATTACCGAGCGCATCGCCGCCGCCAAAAAACTGCTGCCCCAGGTCAAGATGACCCATCAGGATATGGCGGCGGTCGCGATGCTGGCGCTTGAATTGCACGTGGACGGCCATCGCGCCGACCTGGCAATTCTGGAGACGGCCCGCACCAACGCCGCGCTCGAAGGCCGCACCAACATCACCCTGGAAGATATTCGCACCGCCGCCCAGCTGGCCCTGCCTCACCGCATGCGCCGCCAGCCCTTCACCGAGGTTCGCCTTGATGAAGCCCAGCTGACGGATGTGCTCAACCGGGCCGCGGAACAGCGCGAGGGCAGCAGCGATCCAGCCCAGGGCGACGACGCAAAAAAAGCCTGACCCCGTCGGAGGACGACCAGCCCGGCGAGGAGGCTGGCAACGAAGAGCCGCCGACGGGGGCACCCAAAGGCGCACCGCCGCAAACCAGCAGCGATGCGGAAAAGGGCGAAGGCAAGATCTTTAACATCAACCAGGAGTATCGGCCCCGCCGGCTTGAAACCCAGGCCGATTCGATGCGACGCCGCGCCGCTGGTCGGCGCACCCGCACCCGAACCGAGCGCAAACAGGGCCGCTATATCACCAGCCGGGTACCACGTGGCCCGATCACCGATGTTGCCTTCGATGCAACCCTGCGAGCGGCGGCCCCGTTCCAGCGCGACCGCAAACGCCCACATATCCGCCGCGCCATTATTTTGGAGCGAACGGATCTGCGCGAAAAAGTCCGGGTGCGGCGCACCCGCAACGCTGTCTGTTTCGTGGTTGATGCCAGCTGGTCGATGGCGGCGGAGACGCGCATGCAGGCCACCAAAGCGGCGGTGCTATCGCTGCTCCGGGATGCCTATCAGCGGCGCGATCTGGTTGGGCTGGTGAGCTTCGCCCGCGACCGGGCGACGGTCTTACTGCCGCTGACCAACAGCGTCGAAATGGCCCAGCGCCGGCTGCGGACCATGCCAACCGGCGGTAAAACGCCGCTCAGTCGGGGCATGATGGTTGGCTATGAGCTTCTGGCACGGGCGAAATCCCGCGACCGGGAGATTCTACCCCTGATGGTGTTGCTGACCGATGGTCACGCCAATGTTGCGATGAGCAACATGCCGCCGCAGCAGGAAGCCTATCAGCTGGCTGATTTTATCGCCGCCCAGGATATTCCAGCGGTGGTAATCGATACAGAGCTACCAAATTTCTATCGTGGGCTGGCGAAAGAGCTCGCTGAACACCTGAAGGCTTCGTACTATCAGCTCGAAGAACTCAGCAGTGGTCTGGCTGAACTGGTTCGCGCCCAGCTCACTCCAATCTAACAACTATTGGCGTAGCGCAAGCTACATATTGGTCTATTGGGACGGAAACGCATAAACACTATGGAGGCTGATCGAATGACGGATGAGTCACGGACTCTCGGCGCGGAAAACGAGTCGGAAAAACAGGATGACAGCTTGGTATCCAAGCTGGTGGACGCCGCCAAAACCGCTGGCGAAAAAGTTAGCGACGTTGTTGGCGATGTGACGGAAAAAGTTGGCGAAGTGGTGAGCGATGTAGCCCATAAAGTCGGTCTGATCAAAGACGACGAAGAGGCTGCCGCCGAGACCATTGCCGCTGAGACGACGGCTGCCCCCGCCGAGGACACCCCGGCTCAGACGGAAGCCTCAACGGTTGCCGCAGACGATGCGGCCCGTGAGAGCGATATTGCCCACGTGTTCGAGACAGCCAAAGACGCTGTCAGCGATGTCGTGAGCAATGTCGCCGACAGTGCCCAGGCCGCCAAAGAAAATGTTAGCGAAGTTGTGAGCGATGTCCTCGAAAGCGATGTCGTGAGCAATGTCGTTGACAGCGCCCAGGCCGCCAAAGAAAATGTCAGTGAGACCGTAGGCGCTGTCGTTGATCGCGCCCAGGCCGCCCTTGGCATTGACGACGAGGCTGCGCCAGCTAGCGCTGAGTCCGAAGGCGCAACCTTCGAGCCGACCAGCGACGATGGCACCACCCCCCGCCGTCTGGCCGACCTCGAGCCCGGCATGGAGCTTGAAGGCCGCGTGACCAGCACGGCGCTGTACGGCATTTTCGTTGACATTGGCGTCGGCCGCGATGGCTTGGTCCATATCTCGGAGATGAGCGACCAGCGCATTGAATCGCCGACCGACCTGGTTCAGATTGGCGACACTGTGCGGGTACGAGTAAAAAGCGTAGACGCAGAAGCCCGCCGCATCAGCCTGACCATGCGCTCACCCCGCGTGGAGCAGCCTGGCGATGCCGCTGGCCGCCGCCGCAACCGCGCCCCCAAGCGCCCAGAGGTCGATCTGGATAAACTGGGCCAGATCAGCGCTGGCGATTTGATCGAAGGCACCGTCAATGGCATTGCGCCGTTTGGTGTGTTCGTTGACATCGGCGTTGGCAAAGATGGTCTGGTCCACATCTCCGAACTGGCCGAAGGCCGGGTTGAGCGAGCTGAAGATGCTGTCACCGTCGGCCAGAGCTACACCTTCCGCGTGCTGGAAGTTGATGCTGAGGGCCAGCGGATCAGCCTGAGCCTGCGCCGCGCCCAGGAAGGCTTCCAGGAGCGTCCCCGTGGTGCTGGCGGCAGCGCTGGCGGCGGCGGTGGCCGTCGTCGCGAAGCCAACCTCGATGGCATTGCACCGGGCACCATTCTCGATGGCAAGGTCAGCGGGATTGCCCCGTTCGGCGCCTTCGTTGATCTGGGCGTCGGCCGCGATGGCCTGGTCCATATCTCCGAGCTGGCCGAAGGCCGGATTGGCAAAGTCGAAGATGTTGTCAACGTCGGCGACCCAATCAAGGTTCGCGTTCTGGAAGTTGACCCATCATCCAAACGCATTAGCCTGTCGATGCGCCTGGAAGTGCCAGTTGGCCCCGTTTCGACGGCCGGCCAATCCCGGCTCGACCGCGACTGGACCAACCCGGCCGCCCGCGATGATCGCTCACGCGGCGACCGCCCGGCCAACCGTGGTGGTGCCGGTGGCGCTGGCGGCGTCCGCCGTGGCCCCGCCCGCGAGCCCGAAGTCTTCAGCTTTGGTGAGGGCGAAGAAGCCTTTACCGGCGGCGACGCCACCCTCGACGATTTGCTGACCAAGTTCGGCTCGGAAGATACCCGCCGTCCCAGCAAAAAACGCTACGAGCGTGAAGAAGAGGAAGAAGATGGGGAAAGCCGCGACGTGCGCGCTCGCCGCGACGCTATTCGGCGCACCCTGAAGGACACCTACGAAGAATAACAATCAGGCTCACCCCTGATTAAGCCAGTCACGTCGGCGTGGGCTGACTCCACCAGAGTCGCTGCGCGCCGACGTGATTGGTTTAACCCACTCGGCCCCTGCGCAGGCGATCCTGCCAGGTGGCTGCGGCTAGCAATTCTGCATTGGGTGACTCCAGCGCATTCAAACGAATGTGGTAGAATCAGCCCGATCGTGTTTATGGAGGGGCTTCATGCGCGGATTACGCATGGTGTGGGCAGCGCTGACTGGCTGGATGGTGGATTACCTTCTATCATTTTTTATCGTTAATGGCGGCTATGCGCTGGCTGGCATCAAGCTCTCCACCGATCTCAACTTGACTCAACCTGTTCACGTCCTGGTTGCGCTCATCCTCCCGGTGGCGCTGACGCTGGTTGGCGGCGGCGTTGCCGGCGCGCTGGCACCGCTCGATCCCACGCCCGCCGGAGCCCTGGTTGGCGGGATGGGGCTGCTGTTTATGGCCACTGGGGCACTCGATCTGGATGATCCGCACGCGCTGGCCTTTATTATTGCTCAGTGTGTCGCGGTTATCGGCGCGGCGGCAGCGGCGACAATTGTCGCCCATCGTCGCCGCAGTCGGATTTAACGGAGGGATCTGCACATGCTCCAATCCAAAGGAACAATTCTTGCGCTAGTACCTGATTTAATGTTTGGGCTGCGCGTCCGCGATGTGCTCGGCCAGCTTGGCTACACCCCGCAGGTCTACGAAGATGCGGCGGCGGCCCAGGCGGCCTTGCAGCCAGATCTGGCCCTGCTGATTATCGATCTCCGTGGTCCAGCCGAGACGACGACAACCCTCGTCCAAGCCGCCAAAGCCCTCGATCCCCATCTACCCGTTCTGGCCTTTGGCTCGCATGTCAATGTTGAACGCCAGCAGGCGGCGCGAGCGGCTGGCTGTGATCGCGTGGTGGCAAACTCCAAGTTCAGCGCCGATCTGCCAACGCTGGTTACCACCCTGGCTCGTCAGCCGCTAGCGTGACGACGCTGAGGGTAAAATCACAATTGCCTAATCCACCTGGAGTACGTTATACTGCAAGCCAGAGCGTGTTTTCTCTTCTTGTTATTTTTAATCCCACGTTGTTGTGATGGAGGTTGATTTTGGAGGCTGCGATGACCAATCCTGCACGAAATCCCGCGATTATCCTGGTTGAAGACGAACCGGACATTCTGATTATTCTGCACCGGATTATGCGCGACTTAACTGGCGGCTACGATATTGTCACGGTCAATAGCGCTCAGGATGCCTTAGGTATTTTGACCGAGCGCTCCTGCCCGCTGCTGATCACGGACCACAACATGCCCGGTATGACCGGAACCCAGCTGACCCAGGTGGTCAAGAAAGACTATACCGATACCAAAGTCATCATCATCACGGCCTATGCGACGCCCGAGGTTGAGCGCACCGCCCGGACGGCTGGAGTTGATTACTTCCTGACCAAGCCGTTCTCACTCGATCGCCTGGAACAGATTATCAAAGAAGTTCTGGGGAAAGTGTGAGCGTTGGACTGTGGCAGACCCCGGATCCGGCCCGCGCTGTCGAGGCGGTGGATACGGTGGTTATTGGCGCGGGCTTAATTGGCGCCTATCTGGCGCTGCGGCTGAAGGCCAACCTTGTGCTCGATGCGCGTCACGTTGCTGGCGGCGCATCGGGGCGCAATGGCGGCCTGCTGCTGACCGGCATCGCCCACTCCTACAAAGCCGCCTGCGATCACTACGGCCGGGCCACAGCCCGCGATCTGTGGGCGCTGACGGTGCGCAATCGGGAGGCGATGATCGGCTGGGCGACGCGACTCGGCACCCCGGTGCGGCGGTGTGGCTCGGCGATCGTCGCCTGCAGCCCTGCCGAGGCCGCTGAGCTGGAGGAGTCGGTGGCGCTGATGACGGCCGATGGTTTCACAGCCGAGTGGCACGCCGAGGATCCGCTGGGGCGCGGCTTTCTCGGCGGGATCACCAACTCCGGCGATGGCGCAATTCAGCCCGGTCTGCTGACCGCAGCCTTGATGCAGGCCAGTGGCGCGCAACTGCGCGAGGCCTGCGAGGTCTACGGGATGGAGTCAACCGCCGCTGGCGTGCGCGTGCGGGTGCGCGGCGGCGATGTGCTGGCCCAGCGCGTGGTGCTGGCAACCAATGCCTGGACGCCGCTGTTTGTGCCCGAGTTCGCCGACCAGATCGTGCCAGGCCGGGGACAGATTCTGGCCACCGCGCCTGTCGCGCCATTTCTGCAGCCAGCCGCCTACTGCGACTATGGCTTTGTCTACTTCCAGCAAACTCCCGAAGGTCGCCTGGTGCTGGGCGGCTATCGCAATCTGGCCTTTGAGGCCGAGCGCACCTATGCCGATCAGGTGACCCCGGATATTCAGCAGGCGCTGGAGACCTTTCTGGCCGAACATTTCCCCGAAGTCGCCAATGTGCCGATCGAGCGCCGCTGGTCGGGGACGATGGCCTTCACCCCCGACGGCCTGCCGCTGGTCGGGCGCCTCCGCCGCGATGAGCGGATTGCGTTTGCGGTTGGCTTTAACGGCCACGGCCTCGGGTTAGGCATTATGGCGGCGGAGGAGCTGGTCAGCGCCTTGCAGGATGGAACTCCACCCCCGATGTTTAGCGCCACCGGGCGCATGCCAGGGGCGGCCTAGCCACCGCCAGCCAGCAGCTTTATGGCCAGCAAATCAACGACCCTAAACGTCAAGACACCCTATCCGAATGCGGAGGGGGTGTCTTGGCGTTTCCGGCGGACGAAATAGGCAATTCGGCCGATTGACCGGGCAGGCTATGATGGTAGGACTGTTTCCTGAGATGTATGAGGCGACCATGCTGCTGACTTTGACCACCACCCACCAGCCCGCCACCGACCTGGGCTTTCTCCTGCACAAGCACCCCGGCCGGGTCCACTCGGCCGATGTGCGTGTTTGGCGTGCTGGCCCTGGAGAGCGAGCTGGTTGACCCGCGCCTGTAGCGGCGGTACAAGCGAGCGCCCTGAGCTGATCGAGGATCAGCTCAGGGCGCTCGTTCTCGTTTAGGCCCAATACCGTTCAAATACGGGAATCGAGCCAGCTTTTGCCCTCACACCACCCGCAAGCGGGTACCCGGCACGCGGGCACCGCTGCCCAAAGGGCACCCGCCCAGTGCGCGGGAGAGGGGAAAATCGCTTATTTGAACGGTATTGTGTTTAGGCCCAGGCTCAGGGCAGGATTCTGGGCGGCAGCAAGACCTTAAACTCGGTCTCCGGAGAGATAAAGACCGAGTGGGGCCGCTGCATCTCGGCCTGCGACAGCAGCCCCAGATCCTCGAAGACGGCAAAGTACAGATCGTTGGCCTGGCCCATGGTTAGCGGAATCTCGGCGTGCCAGACCGAGTAGGTGCCGAGCTGGCCATCGCGGCGATAGAAATAGCCATCGATTGGGTGGGTCAGGATCAGGCGCAGCTCATCGAGCGAGGCGAATCCAGGGCTGCGCTCAAGCGGCCGGCCGCTATCGGCCAGATCGATCCTGGCGCTGCCCCAGCGCGACTGGACCGCCATGCGGTAGGTGGTGTAGCGCCGCGCAGCCGGATCGTAGCGACAGTCCAGGGTGTAGCGCGCCCGATGCCAGGGCAGCTTCCAGATCCGCCGCGGAATCTCGACCAGCGCCGCGCCCAGGGTTGTGCCAAAAAACCAGACGCAGTGCTCGCCGGTGGCCTTGTCGATCACGTAGGCCCGATAGTTGGTCTGGGCGAAGCGCCAGGTGAGCCAGGGCAGCCAGTGGATAAAGTGGAAATCACGATCGAGAAACGGCACCGCGCTGATCATAGCCTGCGGCTGACCATCGACCATAAACACGGGAATGCTGAAGCGATCCAGGGGGATGTAGCGCTCCAGGCGCTCGCGGGGCAGCGCGTAGTTGATCAGGGCGAAGTGGCCGAGCAGCGAGCGCACATCCCAGCGCCGATCGGCTGGCTCGGGCAGACGCTGGTTGAGGATTTCCCGGTAGGTCGGTGGCATTCACGATCCTCCATCACACGATGCTGGCGGTGAAGCGAGATTTAGGTCTCTTCATCGATAAACGCCACGTGGCGAAAGGTGGTCTGGTCCTCGATGCTGGCGCCGAGCGCCCCGATGCTCAGGCCGATCACGGTGACGGTGCCGGCCAGCGCCAGGATGCGCTGCCAGCCTAGCACCTCAATATCCGTCCAGCGCACCGATAGCGGGTCGGGGACCACCCAGATGATGCCGAGCGCCAGGACGATCAGCAGCAGGGCCAGCGTCAGCATCGCGCCGAAGATCGTCAGAATCACCGCGAGATCGGTGACGACCACCTGCTCGGTCAGGCGCTGGTGGCTGCGGCGGGTCAGCAGGCGCTGGCGGGTAACCACAAACAGGGTCGTGAAGGCCAGCGCGATCAACAGGCTGAGACCAACGCCGGAGAGCGGCATGCGCACCCCGACATCCCAGACCTCGGCGGTGAGCAGCAGGATCAGCAGGGTCGACAGCGCCGCCGCCGTAAACTTGCTCAGGTGCCAGACCAGAATCCAGGGCTGGTTGCGCCGCACCGCCGCCCAGATCTCGCCGCCCGAGCGCAGCACGACTTTGAGCGTAAAGCGCCAGCGGCCCAGCGGCGACTCGGTGGTCTCCTCCAGGCGCAGGTCGGCCACGATGGTCAGCTTGTTGGCCAGCCCGACCAGCTCCTGGTCGGAGTAGCCCCGGACCAGATCGAGGTCCTCGGGCACATACAAAACCCGCATCGGGCTATCGGGCTGGGCGGTGTGCTCCAGGCCAACCAGGTCGCCAAGCAGATGCAGGAACAGCCCCCAGATGCGGTTGCTCAGCACGGCCTCGCGCTCGGACTTGCGCACCACCGAGCGCTGCGCCGCCGGGTCGAGCCGCGCCGTCGAGATCGCCGCCGCATCCAGGCCGCTGCTGGGCGTGCCAAAGGTGTACTGCTTGCTGAGGGTGCGGAGGTCGGCGGCGGTAAACACCAGCACAAAATCCCAGCCCTTGGACTGACGCTCAACCACGGCCAGATCGATCAGGCGAATCGGCTCGGCCTGCACGGCGGTCGGGTCGGGGTCGGCGCGCATAATAATCGGCACCCGCCACGAGAACTGTGGCAGGACCTGGCGCAGATACTCGCGGGCCCGCTCGCGGGCGGTCCGAATCGCCGCCTCATCGATTTTGTCGAACGCGCCAACCAGCACCCAGCCAAGCTCAACCAGCGGCCGATGGGGTGCGCGGCTCTCGCGGCCTTCGTCCCAGACATAATCCTCGCTGGGTAGCTCGGCGACGAAGTCCGCCTCGGCCATCAGTGGGCCTCCCACTGCTGGAGCCGCTCGATCTGGGTTGAGCGATCTTTATGGACTGTGAAGGCGATCACATCGCCGGAGCGGGCGGCGGACAGGGCACAGTCCAGCGCCTCGGCGTCGCCATCCAGCTCGATAATCGCCTCGGCGACCATCCCGGCGACCAGCGCGGCCGCCCGCATCAGCGGCTCGATCTGGCCCTCTGGCCGACCGCGCAGAAACGACGCATCGCGCTTGATGATGAAGCGGTCGGCCAGCGCGCCAATAATCGCCCCCTGCTCGCTGATCTGGGCGTCGGTGCGGTCGCCGGTGCCGCTGTAGATCACCCACAGGCGGCCATCGAGCGCCTTCAGCGGGACGGCGCTGTGCAGCAGCACCCGCAGGCCATCGCTGTTGTGGGCGTAGTCCATCACTACTGTGACCCCGGCGCGGTGAAACTGGTTGAGCCGCCCAGGGTTGTCGCGCACGCTCGGCTGAAACGAGGCCAGCCCCAGCACAATCTGGCCATCCGAGAGCCCCAGCGCGTGGAGCGCGCCAGCGGCGGCTAGGCTATTCGCAACATTATGTCGAGCGATCCCACCAAGCGCCAGCGGCAGCTCGCTGACCGCCAGCAAACGGCGCTCGTGATCGCCCTGGCTGAGATACAGCTCCTCGTCGCGGACAAACACGGTTGTGCCCCCGGCGGCGCGGGAGGCCTCGATCGCTGGCGCAACGCTGCTCATGCTGAACCAGATGATTGGCGTCGTCGCCAGGGGCGCAACCACGTCAACCACAATCGGATCGTCGGCATTCAGCACCGCCTGCCCGCTGGGCGCCAGCACGCGCACAATCGTCGCCTTGGCCCGCGCCATCTCGGCAACGGTCGCCACCCCGCGGTCGGGCAGATGATCGTCGGCGACATTGGTGATCACCGCAACATCGCAGGTATCAAAGGCCAGACCGCGGCGCAGCAAGCCCCCGCGAGCCGTCTCCAGCACCGCCAGCTCCACCTGTGGGTGGGCCAGCACCGCCACGGCGCCGCCATAGCCGGTCCAGTCGCCGTAGTCCAGCAGCGTGCCATTGTGCCAGATGCCGTCGGTATCGGTGCGGCCAGTCCGCCAGCCAGCCAGCCGCAGCGTGTGGTCGATCAGGCGGGTCGTGGTGGTCTTGCCGTTGGTTCCAGTGATCGCCACCAGCGGAATCCGCCCGGCCCTAGACCAGTCCGGCGTGCTCGCCGCGCTCAGCGCCTGCGACCTGACGCCGTGGCCAATCCGCCAGCCGTCATCGGTGCGCAGAATCGGCACAGCGTGCTGGCGGGCCTGGTCGAGCAGCGCCGCCAGCGCCGGATCGGGCCGCTCGATCGCCAGCTGGGCCAGCACATCGGCCAGGCGATACTCGGCGGGGTCGCGCAGATGCTCGGCCAGAGTCGCCAGGGTCTCAGGCGTGGGCGTGCGCCAGGTCAGCGCCCACTCGCCCAGCGCCGAGGGGCCGTGG
>DAOTUS010000630.1:0-18986 GCA_034437415.1 Herpetosiphonaceae bacterium | reverse complement strand
CCGCCCCCACAGCCCCCAACCGCCCCAGCAGCCCGGTCTGTACGATCCGCTGACCGGATTGCGCAACCGTCCGGCGCTGATGCAGCGGATGGAGCAGCTGGTGGAGGGCTATCGGCAGGGCCAGAGCGCCCGGTTCGCGGTGCTGTGTCTCGACCTGGATCGCTTCAGCACCATCAATGACACGCTTGGCCACCTCGCCGGCGACCAGATTTTGATCGAGATTGGGCGGCGGCTGCAAACCTGCACCCCCCAATCGGCCACCGTGGCGCGGATGGGCGGCGATTCGTTTATCGTGCTGGTGGACGAGGTGGCCCACGCTGCCGCGCTGGCGCTGACCGTCCAACAGGTGCAGGCGATCTTCAGCCGGCCATTTTGCCTCGAACAGCAGGAATTTTTTATGTCGGCCAGCCTCGGCGCCGTGCTGGCGGATAATCCTCGCCAGACCGCCGACAGCCTGCTGCGTGAGGCCGACACCGCCATGCACCAGGCCAAACGGCGCGGCATCGCCCAATCGATGATCTTCGACCGCAGCACCCACGCCGGGATTCGCGCCCGCCTTCAGCTGGAGATCGACCTGCGCGGGGCGCTGGAGCGCAGCGAACTGGCGCTGGTCTACCAGCCGATTATGGATCTGCCGACCGGCGAGATCAGGGGCATGGAGGCGTTGTTGCGCTGGGAGCATCCGCAGCGCGGGGTCATCTACCCGAACGACTTTATTGGGCTGGCCGAGGAGAGCGGCCTGATTGTGCCGATTGGCCTGTGGACGTTGGAGATGGCCTGTCGGCAGTTTCAGAGCTGGCACAGCGCCAATGCACTGCCATCGCTGCGCTCGATCTCGGTCAATCTATCTGGGAAACAGCTGGCCAACTGCGATCTGGTGCGCAACGTGCAGCAGATTATCGAGCGCACCGGGATCGCCGCCCACCATCTGGAGCTGGAGCTGACCGAAAGCGTGGTGATGGGCCAGCCCGATCACGCGATTACAACCATGCGACAGCTGAAAACCTTGGGCGTGCAGCTGGCCATCGATGACTTCGGCACCGGCTACTCGTCGCTCAGCTACCTGCATCAGTTCCCAATGGATACCCTGAAGGTCGATCGCTCGTTTGTCAGCGCGATGCACGCCAACGCCAAACACGTCGAGATCGTCCGCACCATTATTGCGCTCTCGCAGAATTTGGCGATGAGTGTGATTGCCGAGGGGATCGAGACCACCGAGCAGGCGGCGGCGCTGCGCGAGATGGGCTGCGGCTATGGCCAGGGCTACCACTTCGCCCGCCCACTTGATGCGAGTAAAATGCTGGCCTGGGTGCAAGAACGCGGCGATAGTCGATTGAACTATCACCGCGTTGCCCAGGTTACATAGGCTCTAGATGGCGCTCCCCATCGTGAAGAGCCGATCGGCCCCGCCGGGCAGCCGGACGATCCCAAGCACAATCAGCACTAGCGCGGCCAGCGTCCCCAGCGCCAGCAGGCGATAGCGCGCCTGATTGCCACTGCCGCGTTTGATCTTGGCGCTCATGACGTGAACTGCCACCAGCGCCAGCACCATGAATGTCGGGTGCTCAAAGCGAACCCCCGTTGACATGTTCCAGCCCTTCTGCAAGACGTATAACACTAACCCCAGCAGCAGCTGAATATCCAGGGCAATCGTGGCGAACATGGCGATCTTGCGCCCGGTTTGGTTCCAGGATTGGTTGCCCAGCCAGCCCCACAGGCCATAGCCAATCGCCACCACCACTGCCAGCAGCGCAATCCAGCGCCAGCCAGAGTGCGCCGCAAAGATAATCTTGGTCATGAATCCTCCTATAAGACACTATTCTCGGCGTATCGTATCATATTCTTGTGCTGGTGTTCACAATCCTGGACGACGTTTGCCCAAGCCTGCCCGAACAAGCGCTGACGCCGGGAATCCGCGGCAACATTTGTTAATTAAACTTAATCGTAAAAATACTATTTACTATAGTATAATTTACTTAATATATAGATGAAGATCAATCTACGGCGCAGTCAAATCTGCTTGGATCGTCAGAAATAGTCGTTAACCTAGGCATTTCGCCTTCGGAAAGCTAACGACAGCTCAGATCTCAATGAGCTAAAACCCATATCAAAGGAGCTACGTTGATCACGCCATCACAGCTTCTTGCGGCTACTCAACCCCGACGTTGGGCGGCGCAGCAAGAGAACGTAACCCCGCCTGTTCCCTTAATTGCCCGCTGGCAGGTTGCCGTTGACCGGGAACGCTTAATCGAAACCCTCAGCACCATTCTGATCGCTCAGCAGCAGTTTTGCGACGATCCGTTTCGCTCAACCAGCGCCGCCATCAACGCGGCCTTAGCGGAGCCCTTCCCTCTGACCGAGCTTGATCTGCGGGCCAGGCCAGCACACGATCACGCCGCTCTCATCCAGGCCGCAATCACCCGTGAAAGCAGCCCTCCCACGGCCAGCTGGCTCTGGGCAACCCTGATTCAGCTTGACAATCAAGAATTCGTGCTCGTGCTGTATGGCCATCCGATGATCACTGACAACGTGGGTTTGCTGCCGATCTACGCCGATCTGGTCGCAGGCTACCAGGGTCAGCGCCAACCTATCCCAGCACCTGGAGCGCTTTCGCCTGCCGATCCAGACCTGCATCAGCAGCGGGCCTACTGGCAGGCCCAGCTCCAGGACTGCCCGCCGACCATCGAGCTGCCCACGTTTGGCCCGGCGGCGTCTGGCGGCCCAATCAGCGGGGCGCTGCGGCCTTTCGAGCTGCCGGCCGCGCTGCTGGCCCGGCTGCCTGACGCAGTGCCGACGCAGCCACAGACGCTGCTGCCAGTCCTGCTGGCCGCCTGGCAGGTGCTGCTGGCGCGCTACAGTCGCCAGAACGAGCTTGTGGTTGGGGTGGTGCAGGAGCTGGCGGCGACAGGCCGGCACTGCCTGCCTGTGCGCAGCGTGATCGACGGCAACGAGCCATTTTACGCTCTGCTCCAGCGGGTCAAGCGCACCTATGCCGCCGGGCTGGCCCACAGCGATCTGCCCTGGCCGCTGCTGGCCGAAGTCCTCCAGGCGCTGGCCGATGGCGCGGCCGGGCCGCTCCTGCCCGCCACGCTGAGCCTGTATTTGGCGGTCGAGTCGCCCGCGCTGACGGCGCTGCTGGCCCCCTACGCGATTGAGCAAATTCCGCTCACCACCGACCTCAGCCTGCACCTGACGCCAGCCGCTGACGGCAGTCTGCGCGGGCTGCTGATCTACAACCACAGCCTATTCTCGCCAACCCAGATCGAGCAGCTGCTTGATCATTACGTCAATCTGCTGGCAGGAATTGCCGCGCAGCCCCAGCAGGCGGTCGCCCGGCTGCCGCTGCTCTCGGCCCGGCAGCAGCGGCATATGCTCCAGGATCTCAACGCCAGCGCCGCCCCAGGAAGCGGCGCGGCCTGTATCCAGCATCTGCTGGAGCAGCAGGCCGATCGCAGCCCCGAGGCCACCGCCGTCAGCACCGGCGCTGATCACCTGAGCTATGCCGAGCTTGATCGGCGAGCCAACCAGCTGGCCCACCAGCTCCAGCAGCTGGGCGTCGGCCCCGACCAGCCCGTCGGGATCTGTCTGCCCCGCTCGCTCGGGCTGATCGTGGGGATTCTGGCGATTCTGAAGGCTGGCGGGGCGTATGTGCCGCTTGATCCCGACTATCCGACCGAGCGCCTGCGGCTGATGCTGGAGGATAGCGCTATCAGCGTGCTGATCACCCAGAGCGATCTCAGCAATCTGCCGCTTGATCACCCGGTGCCAACGGTGCTGCTCGACCGCCACGCCGCTGTGCTGGCCGCCCAGCCAGCCACGCGGCCAGCTAGCCAGGTCGGGCCGCACAATCTGGCCTATATGATCTACACCTCTGGCTCGACCGGGCGGCCGAAAGGGGTGATGATTGAGCACCACGCGCTGGTTAACTTTACCGAGCAGGCAGTCAGCCACTACGCCATGACGGCCCAGGATCGGGTGCTCCAGTGCGCCTCGATTAGCTGGGACACCAGCGCCGAGGAGATCTATCCCTGTCTGGCCAGCGGCGGAACCTTGCTGCTGCGCACGCCGCATATGTTAGATTCAGCCCAGGGCTTTATCGCGCAGTGCCGCGATTGGCAGCTGACCGTGATCAACCTGGCCAGCGCGTTCTGGCACGAGCTGATGCTTGATCCGGCCAGCGCGGCGCTCAATCAGATCGAGACGCTGCGCCTGACGATTATCGGCGGCGAGCGGGTCAGCCCGGAGCGCGTCGCCACCTGGTATCAGCGAATCGACCAGCGGATTCGCCTGCTGAACACCTATGGCGCCTCCGAGGCCACCGCAATCACCACGACCTACGATCTGACCGCCCACGCGGCCACCGCGCTGGGGCCGGAGGTGCCGATCGGCCGGCCCTTTCCCAACGTTCAGACCTACATTCTCGATGCGCAGCTCCAGCCAGTGCCGTTTGGCGTGCTGGGAGACCTCTACATTGGCGGGCGGGGCCTGGCCCGTGGCTACCATCTGGACGCGGCGCTGACCGCCAGCACGTTCATTCCGCACCCGTGGAGCCAGCGCCCAGAGGGCACCCCGGGCGCCCGGCTGTATCGGACTGGCGATGTGGCGCGCTACCGCGAAGATGGCTCGATTGAATACTTTGGGCGGCTCGACCACCAGGTGAAAATTCGCGGCCACCGCATCGCGCTCGGCGAGATCGAGGCGACCCTCAATCAGCACCCGGCGGTGCGCGACGTGATCGTGCTGGCCCGCGAAGATCAGCCTGGGCACAAGCGGCTGGTGGCCTACCTGATCGCCCAGCCCGCCGCCGACCTGGACAGCGCCGCGCTCCGCGAGTTTCTGGCGACCAGACTGCCCGCCTATCTGCGCCCGGCGGCCTTTGTGCTGCTGGAGACGTTTCCGCTCACCCCCAACGGCAAAATCAATCGGCGGGCCCTGCGGGCGCCGGAGCAGGCGGCCGCGGAGCGGACTGCGGCGCCGCCCCAGACCCCAACCGAGCAGGCTCTCGGCCGCATCTGGGCCGATCTTCTGCATCTTGATCATGTCGCGGCGAGCGCTAATTTCTTCGAGCTGGGCGGCCACTCGCTGCTGGCAATGCACCTGATCACCGCGATTCAGCAGCGCTTTCAGTTCAGTCTGCGCCTGCAAACACTGCTGGCCCACCCAACCCTGGGCGAGATGGCCGGGCTGATTGATGGGGCGCTGAGCGTCGAGCTGCCGAGCGTCGCGATTGATTTCGCCGCCGAGGCCGTGCTCGACCCAACCCTGCATTTCGCCGCGCCGCGCCAGCCGGCCCCAGCCGCCACAGCGATCCTGCTGACCGGGGCGACTGGATTTCTGGGCGCGTTTTTGCTGCACGAGCTGCTTGAGCAGACCAGCGCCGCTGTGTACTGTCTGGTGCGCAGCCGCGACCACGCCGCCGCCAGCGCCCGCATTCGGGAGACGCTGGAGGGCTACGGCCTGGGCCACGTGGCGCTGAGCGCGCGGATCAAGCCGATCCCAGGCGATCTTTCCAGGCCGCTGCTGGGATTAAGCGCGGAGGATTTTGCCGAGCTGGCGCGTACAATCGAGTGTATCTATCACAATGGCGCGGCGGTGAACGTTGTCTATCCCTACACGGCGCTCAAAGCGGCGAACGTGCTGGGAACCCACGAGATCATTCGGCTGGCGGCCAGCGGCCAGCCCAAATCGCTCCATTTCATCTCCACCCTGGCGGTCGCCGAGGCCGCCAGCGCTGGCGCACCGTGGATCGCCGAAGCCACCACCCTGCCAAGCCTGGCCAGCGCGAGCGGCTACGTGCAGAGCAAATGGGTTGCCGAAAAGCTGATCATGCAGGCCCAGGCGCGCGGGCTGGCCGCCAGCATCTATCGCCCCGACCGCATCGCCGGGCACAGCGTCAGCGGGGTCAGCAACGCCGATGATTTCTTCTTGCGCTGGCTGGCTGGCTGCTGTCTGATGCAGGCCGCGCCGGAGCTGGCGCTGAGCGAGCGGATGCTGCCGGTTGACTATGTCAGCCGGGCGATCGTCCAGCTGGCAGGCCAGCCGACCGCGCCGGGCCAGGCTTTTCATCTTCTGCACGAGCAGCCGCTGGATTTTGCCACCATCATCGCCTGGATCCAGGCGGCGGGCTATCCGCTCGAGCGGCTGCCGTATGCCGAGTGGCGCGAGCGGCTGCGGGCGACCGCCGCCACAGCCCCTGAACACCCGCTCTATCCTTTCATCGACCTGTTTCCGACCGATCCGGCCGAGCTTGACGGGCTTGGCTACCAGAGCGCCACCCCGGTCGAGACGCACAACACCCGGACCGGCCTCCGCGACACGGGGATCGTCTGTCCGCCGATTGACGCGGCAATTATTCGCGCCTATGTCGCTCAGGCTCTTGGAGGCACCAGCAGCGCCGACACTAAGCAGCAACCCTGAAGAGCGTTTTACCCGTATAAAGCCATAGCAGAACATTAAAGCACAGAGAGGTAGGAATACCATGATCGAGCAGATTGACCTGCGGAGTACAACAACGAACCAACCGCCTGCCCCCTGGGAGGACGTGCCGCTCAGCCAATGGAATGACTGGAAGTGGCAGCTAACCCATCGACTGAATAGCGTCGACGACTTTGCCAAAGTCATCAATCTCACCCCGGATGAGATCATAGGGCTGCAAGCGCCTGATCGATTTCGCGTTGACGTGACGCCCTATTTTGCCAGCCTGATGGATCCTGATGATCCCAACTGCCCGATTCGGCTCCAGATTATGCCGACCGCCCAGGAGCTGGTCGCCTTCGACGGCGAGATGACCGACTCGCTGGCGGAGGAAAAACACTCGCCGGTGCCCGGCCTGGTGCATCGCTATCCTGACCGCGTGCTGATGCTGGTGACGACCCAGTGCGCCAGCTACTGCCGCTTCTGCACCCGCAGCCGGATTGTGGGCGATCCGCACGCCACCTTTAGCCTGCGCGACTATGAGCAACAGCTGAACTATATCGCCAACAACCCGCAGATTCGCGATGTGCTGCTCTCCGGCGGCGATCCGCTACTGCTGCCCAAGCAGATTCTGCAAAGCCTGCTCAACCGCCTGCGGGCGATTAAGCATGTCGAGATTGTGCGGATTGGCACCCGCGTGCCAGTGTTTCTGCCTCAGCGGATCACCGAAGAGCTGGCCGCGATGCTCGGGCAGTTCCACCCGCTGTGGATGAATATCCACTTCAATCACCCCAACGAGCTGACGCCGGAGATCTGCGCGGCGCTGAGCCGGCTGGCCAACGCCGGGATACCGCTGGGCGGGCAGACCGTGCTGATGGCCGGGATCAACGACTGCCCAAATATTATGCTGGATCTGGTCCACAAGCTGGTCCGAGAGCGGGTGCGACCGTACTATCTGTACCAGTGCGATCTGGTCCACGGGGCCGGGCACTTTCGGACGCCGGTCTCCAAGGGGCTGGAGATTATGGAGGCGCTGCGCGGCCACACCTCGGGCTACGCCATCCCAACCTATGTGGTGGATAGCCCTGAGGGTGGCGGGAAAATCCCAATTCTGCCCAGCTACCTGATCAGCGCCTCGGATACGCGGGTGGTCGTGCGCAACTACGAGGGCTTTATCAGCGCCTACGCCCAGCCCACCGACTACAAGCCGCACAATCCAGCCACCTGTCGGCAGTGTCAGGAGCAGACCAACCCAGCAATCGGGGTGGCCGCGCTGCTGAATGGCAGCAAGTCGAGCATCGCGCCCGAAGGCTGGCACAGCCAGCATCAGCGCTAATCAACGAATCAACCTACGCACTATGGAGATATGATGACTGAACTTGCCACCCAAACGACCGCCGACTGGAACGAGTTCGAGCCGCGCCCTTATCTGGACGCCTGGTATGCCGAGATCACGCCTGAGATCACACAGACCTGCCGATTTCTGCTTGAGAGCTATCGCCAGGTGCCACCGAATGCCCGCATGATCGATTTTTGCTGTGGCCCAACCATCTATCAGCACCTTGCCGCCGCCGCCTATGTGGCCGATATGCACGCCTGCGATTTCCTGCCGATCAACCTGCAAGAAATTCAGCGCTGGCTGGATCAGGCCGCCGCTGCCTTTGACTGGACCCCCATTCTGCGGGAGGTGCTGCGGCTTGAGGGGGATCCACTCCCATCGAGCGCGGCGATTGATCAGCGGGCGGCGCTGGTGCGCCAAAAGCTGACCGCGCTCTCGCTGTGCGATATTCGCCAGCAGCACCCGCTTGGGCGCGATGTCGGGCGGATCTACGATGTGGTCTCGCACTGCTACGGGGCGGATGTGGTCGCCAATACCGTGGCCGAGTGGGAAACCTATATTCAAAACTGCTGCTCGGTGCTGAAGCCGAATGGACGGCTGATGATGACCCTGATCAAGGATGCCGAGTGGTGGCCCAACGGCGAGCGGAATGTGCCGGCGGTAGTGCTTAACGAGGCCCATGTCCAGCATGCGCTGCTGCAGATTGGCTTTGATCCGGCCAGCATTGTGATCGAGACCCAGACGGTTGCCGACGCCAGCGAGGCCGGCTACAGCGAGATCATTTTTGTCACGGCAACCCTTGGCGCTGACGTAGCCTAGCCCGCCAGCCCGCTCGTGAAGGAGACTCTATGGCCTATAAACCAACGGCCCAAACCATGAACCATGTCGTCCCGAAACTCCGGGTGGTCCAGTGGGGCTGCGGCAACACTGGACAGGTGATTCTGCGCTACCTCGATCAGAAAGGCGCCCAGATCGTCGGCGCGATCGATCGCAACCCGGCCCGGCTGGGGCGCGATATTGGCGAGGTGGCCGAGCTGGGGCGGCGGCTCAACATTGCGGTGCGCAACGATCCCGAGGCCGTCCTGCGCGAGTGCGACGCCGACATCTGCATTATCGCCACCACCAGCCTGATGAGCGATATGTACCCGCTGTTTGAGGTGGTCGCCCGCCACGGCGTCAACGCCATTTCGCTGTGCGAGGAGGCCTTTTATCCCTGGACCACCGCGCCAGGGCTAACCAACAAGCTCGATAAGCTGGCCAAGGAGCATCACTGCACGCTCAGCGGCTCGGGCTACCAGGACGTGCTGTGGGGCAGCATGATCACGGCCCTGGCGGGCGCCAGCCAGCGGATCGATCGGATCGAGGGCGTGTGTGTCTACAACGCCGATCAGTATGGGCTGGCGCTGGCCCGCGTCCACGGGCTGGGCCTGAGCGTGGCCGCTTTCGACACCGAGATCGCCCAAAACCAGGGCCAGCCCTCGTATATGTGGAACTCCAACGAGTGGCTGTGCTCGCAGCTTGGCTGGACCATCAAGACGATTGGGCAGCGCCTGGTGCCAATCACCCACCCCGAGGACGTGTTTTCCAACACCCTCAATCGAGTTGTCCCCGCCGGTGATGTGCTGGGCATGTCCGCCGTCGTGACCGCCGCGACCTACCAGGGGCCGCTGATCGAGACCCAGTGTATTGGCAAGATCTATGTGCCCGGTGACGAGGACTGCAACGACTGGACCCTGCGCGGCGAGCCCGAGACGATCATCAAAATGGTGCGCCCGGCCTCGATTGAGGTCACCTGCGCCACCATCGTCAACCGGCTGCCCGATCTGATGGCCGCGCCGCCGGGGTTCTTTACCACCGACAAGATGCCGCCAGCCCGCTATCAGACGGCGCTGTAGCGAGGGTCGGGGATCAGGGATCGGGGATCGGGAGGTTTATTGCATTCCAACGCCCGCGATCTAGGCAGCGCGGTCCAGGGTTTGGTTTTTAACGACGATCGCCCGGCGGTGTTTCTCACACTGCCGGGCGATCTTTGTTGTATTGAATGGCAGCGCTGGCTAGGCGCGCAGCGCGTAGAGAATTGACTGCTGCAGATTGCTGTAGGTCTTGATTCCACTGATCTTGGTGGGGTTCTCGGCCAGCTTCTGGGCGATCTCAGCGGTGATGCCGGTCAGAATCAGCTCGGCGCCCAGCAGGCGGACGGTGCCGCCCATGCGGGTGAGCAAGTTAATCACCTCATCATTGACCCCGAGGATGCCGGTCAGATCGATAATCGCGGTGCGGGTGCGCATCTCGCTAATGCCCTTGAGCAGCGTTTCGAGGATTTTGCCGGCGCGGTGATCATCAATGTCGCCGATCAGCGGCATCACAATCACGCTATCGCTAATTGGAATAACCGGCGTTGAGAGCTTTTCCAAGGTCATCGCCTGGGCGCGGATCAGATTATCCTGCAGGCGGACCCGCTCCGCGTCGGAGCGCAGATGCTCGCCCTGGGATTGCTCCAGCTTCGCCAGCATCTCGTTGATCGACTGGCTCAGGTACGATAGCTCATCGCTGCCCTGGACAGCCACCCGCTCGCTCCCATCGCTATCGCTCCCGATCTCCTGGACCTGTTTATTCAGCCGCGCCAGGCGGGCCAGAATAGTGCGCTCCAGCAAGAAGATCACGACCAGGCCGAAAATCAAGCCCCCAACCGCCAGCGAGGCCATAAAATACAGCACCCCCAGGCGGCCCTGGGTGTAGGTGCTGCGCTCCTGCTCGATTTGCACGCCCAGCGCAGGCTGCCCAAGCACATCGCGGAGCAGGGTAAATCCCTGAATCCGATTGTTGTCAAGCGGCTTGATGATATCAGATTCACCACCCTGGAGCCGGGTTGCAATCGCTGGATCGAGGGGATTTTGCTGATCAAAGCGATAGATCGCCAGGTTCAATTTCGTAATTCTAGCCAGCTCAGCGATCTGCTCCGGGCCGAGATAGCGCCCAAAAATAAACGAGCCTCTGATCGGCGGATTTTGATTAAGTAGCTCTTCACTGAGCGGGTAGATCGGGGTCGATGAGAGCAGCGCCGGGCCGCCGGGCAGCAGAAAGATACCACTTTTATCGTTAATTGGCTCGGGGCTGGCATATTTTACAAATTCGCTAGTGCGCAGCGCTTCCAGCTCGGCGGGAAAGGGCAGCGGCGTGGCGTTTTTCCAGTCCAACGCCTTGCTAAAGACGATCTCACCCTGCGCATCCAGGATCAAAATAAAATTAAGCTGATTGTTGATAAAAATCCCATCAGCCAGATTGTCATCGATGTAAGCCTGATCGCGGGTTTCCACAAAATTGTAGGTATCATCCCAGACCGAGTAATCGCGGCTGGTTTTAACTATCTGGCTCAGCTGATTTGTCACAGCCTCGTTGGTGCGGTTCAGGTTGGTGACCACAGTGGCCTGTTCCAGGTCGATAAAGCGTTGCAGGAGAATAAATTGCAGCGGGATATACAGGAAGACAACCAACAAAACAACCGTCAGCGCCACAATCAGGGTCAGCTTGATCCGCAGCGTGGTAAAGCGGGGCGCGGGGCGGGCTGAAGGCTCTGCTGGGGATGGCTGCGATTGGGTTGGTGGCGGGGATGCGGTGCCATTGGTGAACATGAATTCTCCTCCAAGGTAGATCTTACTGGTACGATGTTTGTTCAGGACTGAGCTAACGGGCCGCGATACGCATTAAGCCTGCGCCACCCGAAGCACCTAGCGAACCCCGTTGTTCTAGCCTTGATGATATCAACTTAAACAATGTTTACAGGTGATTATAGAGCATGTTGGCCTTGCTGACCATCCTAATAGATTGAGCGCTCGCTCGGCCCATACTATCTGCGCTCACAGCCGCTCCAGCACCAGCGCCGCACCAATTCCCGCCCCGCCGCTGATTTGCGACCACACCGAACTGGCCATCGCAGCGCTCCAGCTCATCCAGCAAGCTCAGCGTGAGTATACCACCAGTTGCCCCGAGCGCATGGCCCAGCGCAATTGCGCCACCGTTGGGGTTGACCAGCGCTGTCACGCCGCCGCTGGTGGTGGTCAGGGATGGGCTGGTAGCGATTCTGCGTGAGATTCATGGAAGCCAGGCCTGGCGATTTCGGGCCAGATAGCCCTGCAGCGACTGCGGCGGTCGGCCCAGCAGCTGCGCGACAGCGTTGGTGACCCGCGCTGCCATTCCCAGCCTGGTCGTGGTGTAGATCGCCGCCATCACCAGCGCCTGGCCAGCGGCAACACCTTGGGAGCGATGGTAGGCTAAAAATGTTCGCAGCGAGGGGTGGCGGTACACAATTGGGTAGCCCAGCTCCAGCGAGAGCAGCGCGGCGACGGTCGGATAGTCCAGCGCCTCAGCTCCGGTCAGGTCGTAGGCCCGCTTGGTGTGGCCCGGCTCGGTCAGGGCGCGCACAGCCACAGCGGCAATATCGTGGACATCAATAAAGCTGGTTCGGCCATTCCCAGCCGGCACCAGAATCTCGCGCCGCTCCCGAATCTCCTGCCGGTGGGCGGTCTGCAGGTTCTGCATAAAGAAGCTGGCCCGCAGAAATGTGTAGTCAAGCCCCGACTGCTGGAGATAGATCTCGACCTTGCGGTGGGGCACAAAGGCGAGCTTTTCGGCTCCAAGCAGCGATAAAAACACAATCTGGCGCACGCCGCTGGCCTTGGCCGCATCGATCAGCGGGAACAGGGTTGCGGCGACGTTGGCGATCGCTGGTGGCCGCATCAGAAACATGCGCTCGATCCCGGCCAGCGCTGGTGCAAAGCTGGCTGGCTGGGTCACATCAAAGGCAACGGCGTTGGCCTCCGTGCGCTGGCGGGCGTTCGGCTGGCGAATCCCAGCCCGCACCGCCTGGCCGCTGGCCGTGAGGAGGCCGAGAACTTCAGCTCCAACAGTTCCGGTTGCGCCGGTTACGAAGATCATGAGTAGCCTCGCTGGTAATTATATAGACCAGTTGTTATAATTAGTATACTCCATATCTAGCCACGTATAATCGGGCCATAGCCTGACGAGGGAGCCAACCATATGAATGCAACTCAGCGTGATATTCTGAGCGCCACCGGCACGCTTCTGGAGACCCAGGGGCTGCATGCGACCGGGCTTAACCAGATTATTCAAGCCAGCGGAGCGCCCAAAGGCTCGCTCTACTACTACTATCCTGGCGGCAAAGATGAGCTGGCGGAGGCCGCGATTAGCGCGGCGGGCGCCCAGGTGGCGGCGCGGATCCAGGCCCAGCTCAGCCTGCACGCTGAGGCTGCCGAGGCGGTGCGGCTATTTGTGCTGGCAATCGCCGCGCAGGTCGAGATCTCCGAGTTCCAGCGCGGCGGGCCGCTGCTGACCGTCGCGCTGGAGACCGCCACCACCAACGAGCGGCTGAATCGCGCCTGCCGCAACGAGTATACGCGGATTCACAGCGCATTTGCCGCCAAACTTCTGGCCGGGGGCTGGAGCAGCGCCCACGCCGCGCTGCTGGCGACGATGATCACCGCCGCGATTGAAGGTGGCGTCATTCTCAGCCGCACCCACCACAGCGCCGAGCCACTCCAGGTTGTGGCCGAGCAGCTCGCCACGCTGATTCGGCTTAGCGCACCCCAGTAGTGGGCTGAATGTGACTGTGGTATATTCAGACTCGCACCAGGACAATCAGCCAGGAATGAAGCGCAACGGTACCCCAAGGAGGTCGTATGTTTCCCGACTACACCCACTCGGTCCTGCATTCAATTCCCGAAGAGCGCTGGCTGGTCCAGGCGCAGGGCGTCAATGAATGCGGCTGTACCACCCCGGCCAACGCCTTAAATCTGCTCAACCAGGGCGAAAAGTTTTTTGATAAAGACCAGCTGGTGCGCGAGGCGGGCTTCTGGTTTCAGCGCCGGATGGGCGGAACACCCAGCTTTGTCACCGCAACGCTGCTCAAACGTCACGGCGCCGGCACCCACTTCGGCAACCTCTCGCGCACCAACGGCGAGCGGCTGCTGCGCGACCTGCTCGACCAAAATATTTCAGTGTGCATTGAACTTGGCGGCAACCAGGTCGGGCCATTCACACTGTATGGCGAGCACGCGGTCTTGCTGGTTGGCTACAGCGACCTGTTTGTTGATGCCGCTGGCGGGAAGCACGAAGAATACTATGTGATCGATGCCGCCTATCAAGGCCCGGACGGCAGCTTTGGGCTGCACACCAACAACCTTGACCGTGATGGCGATGGCATTAGCGAGCCCTATCCGGGCAACCGCAGCATCGAACGGCCTGATTTCTGGGCCAACTATCCCACCGGAATCTATTTCCCGGTCTTTCCCTCGCAGCCCGACCACGACCGCTGGTACGCCCGCCATATCCGCCGCGGGGCGCGCTGGCCAATTCTGGGCGCCCTGCGCGATCGCTTTATCACCGGATCGTTTGATTATTATATTGTTTGATTCATTAAATATTTTTGACTTTTAGGCTTTTAGTGTGCTACAGTAACAGCATCAACTCAGCAGTACACGCATCCTGATAATCCACTAAACGGCTAAATGCCTTTTGGGATTTGGCTTAAAAGGAGGGCCGCACACCAAAAAACCACAGCACACCCCCACTAATCCCACCAGCTATTCTTTGGATTTCGGACTTTTTTGGTGGTCAGGTGATCAACTCGTCCGCTTGTCTTGAACAGAATAAACCTGGCTGCACAGCTTTTCTGCTGTCGCCGGGAGGATCCCCTACTTATCTAGGAGGCAACGTTTTGAAACGGTTTGTTCTTTCCGCCCTGTTCATGTTCGTGATTGGTGTTCTCGCTTTCCCAGCCGCCTCATTTGCCCAGAAGCCGGTTGACAACCAGGGAGCCAAAACGTCACGTATTGATGTGAATGCGCCCTCGGTACCTGGACAATTCGTGGTTAAGTTCAAAGCCAAAACCGGAAATGCCAGTCGTCAAGCCGACATCAATAGCCTCGGCGCAATCGTTGTCCAGGACCTTTCACACCTGGATATGCAAGTCCTCGAGTTTGCCGCCGCCCGAAATAATCCCAGCGTGGAGGGCAAACTCGCCGCCCTCGCCGCGCTCAAGAATAACCCCAACATTGAGTTTGCCGAGCCCAACTATATCTACACCGTAAACTACACCCCCAACGACACCAGCCTTGGCTCACAGTGGGCCTGGAACAAAATCCAGGCGCCCCAGGCCTGGGACGTGACCCAGGGCAGCGCCAGCACCGTGATCGCGGTTGTTGATACTGGCATTCAGCTCAATCACCCCGACCTTGATGCAAAAATTGTCGCTGGCTACGACTATGTCGATAACGACACCAACGCCACCGACGGCAACGGCCACGGCACCCATGTTGCCGGCACCTCCGCCGCCGAGACCAACAACAGCACTGGTGGCGCTGGAACGTGCCCCAACTGTAAGCTGATGCCGGTTCGCGTGCTGGACAATGCCGGCAGCGGCACCCTGGCCAACGTCGCCAACGGCATCACCTTTGCCGCCAACAACGGCGCGAAAGTGATCAACCTAAGCCTGGGCGGCGGCGGCTCGACCGCGCTGCAAAATGCGGTTGACTATGCCTGGGGCAAAGGCTCATTCCTGGCCTGCGCCGCTGGCAACAGCAACACCAGCAGCACCAGCAGCGCCTACCCTGGCGCCTACAGCAACTGTTTTGCGGTCGCCTCGACCACCAGCACCGACGTCCGCTCGTCGTTCTCCAACTATGGCTCGTGGGTTGAAGTTGCCGCCCCAGGCTCGAGCATCTACTCAACCTGGATCAACAGTGGCTACAACACCATCAACGGCACCTCGATGGCCAGCCCCCACGTGGCCGGTCTGGCCGGACTGCTCTCCTCACAGGGTCTGAGCAACAGCCAGATCCGCGACCGCCTGTGCACCACCGCCGACAAGATCAGCGGCACCGGCAGCACCTGGACCTGTGGCCGCATCAACGCCTACAAAGCCGTATCGGGCACCGTCACTCCGCCACCGCCACCGCCGCCAACCGGCACCGCGATTGTCAACGGTGGCTTTGAAAGCGGCACCAGCCCCTGGCTGCAGTCGTCCTCAAATGGCTATCAGCTGATTGATACGACTCGCCCACGCACTGGCTCGTACAGCGCCTACATGGGCGGCTACAACAGCGGCACCGACACCCTGTATCAGACCATCACCGTGCCCAGCAACGGCTCGCTGCGCTACTACTACTACATGACCACCCAGGAAACCAGCGGCACCTACGACTACCTGCGCGTGCGGGTGTATAGCACCAGCGGCACCTTGCTGACCACGCTGGCAACCCGCTCCAACGCCAGCACCAAGAACGCCTGGGTCCTGGACACGCTCAGCCTGAGCGCCTACGCCGGCCAGTCCGTGCGCATTCAGTTCACGGTCACCACCGACAGCTCGCTGCCCACCTCATTCTTCATTGATGATGTCAGCGCCCAATAAGCTGTAGCCGACCTAAAGCAGCGCGACCACCGAATCAATCTGGGTGGTCGCGCTGTTTTAGATTCAGGCAGTCTAAATATTCGACAATCGCGCTGCAATCGGCTAAAATACCAGGCAGATCTCGCCGTTGTTCAAGGAGTATACACCTATGCGTGGACCACACCGTCTTTTGAAACCCATCAAACCTGCCTACTCGCGCTTTGGCAACTTTTTCGCTATCTCGCTCATCGTCTTCTGCTTTGTGGTTGTGCCGATCAAACTATATGCCGATGCTTCGCCGCTGGCAGCGCTGATCTATACGGTCCTAACCGGCGTTTTTGTGCTGGTGGTGGCTGTCGCGTTTATTGTGCCGGTCACCCAACGGGAGGCCGCCACCTTCAAAACCCGGCGCCCGATGGAGCTTGACCCGACCACCTTCGACCCGACCAAGGATGGGGTCTCCTGGTAAGCGTTGCGCCGCTAAGCGCTTAAACACAATGCAGCCCCTAGCGTTTGCCAGGGGCTGCATTGTGTTTAAGCGCGCTGGATCTTAGCGCTGAACGAGCGGAAGGAAGATTGGATATGATGGATTGTATGCCGAGCACCAGTCGATCGCCCGATCGATGGTATTAGCACGCACCGTCGAGGACGTGATCGCCTCGATCGGAAAGCCCAGGAACATCGTGCCATAGGTACCTGCATCTTTAGCAATGGCGGCGCTTGAGCTAGCACCATAGGTAAAGATTGTTGTTGCGGTAGCATTCGGGCTGATTCGATCCGACCAGTTATCATAGCCCGATGGGAAACTCAGCGTGGTGCTGCCTAAGGTGCTAAATACTGGCCCGACACCAGTCACCGAGGCGTAGGCGATATCGCTCACGGCACTGGCAACCCCCAGATATTGGGCCATGAATGGGGTAACTACCTGGCCACGATTGTAAAAATACTCCTGCCCGGTCACAACCACACATGCCTGCTGCTCCAATCGTGCGGCCAGCGCATCCTCGCCGGCCTGGGTAATAAAGCCATCTTCACCAGCAACCCACAGAATCGTTTTGAAGGGTGCCAGCTGCGCAGCATTCAGTTCAGCACCGCCAGTTGCCGAGGTGCTCCAGATATCATACTTCAGACCAAGGCCGTCGAGCGCTGTGACGTAGGCTGACTGGGTGGCCGAGCCAATCTGGGCATCATCGACCAGGAGAATTGGTGGAGTTGCCCGCACCACGAAGGTAGATGTGGGCGATACCGGGCCGACGCCACAGCTATTCTCCGTCCGAACCCGCCAGTAGTAGACCGTCGCGCCGGGGAGGAAGTTTGGCACCAGATAGCTGGCTGATTCGGTGATTTTCGAAAGGACAATATTGGTAAAACCCGCATCCGTGGCGAGCTCCAGGGTATAGCTAAGGCCCTGCGTTGAGGCCGCCCAGCTGAGGGTTGGCTGCGCGAGCACTTCGCTGGCGCCATTTGCCGGCGAGGTCAAGCTCGCAGCGGTCGGAACGGTGTTAAACAGGTTCAAGCGCGCTGTGTTGTTGAGCGGCTGCGGCCCGCCGGTTGCGGTCACCGTAAGGGTGTACGCGCCTGGCGCTACCGCACCCAGATTATCTAAGGTCAGGGTTGCGGTTGCTGGGGTGGTTGGCAGCGAATTGGGGCTAAGCGTCGCCGTCGAGCCAGCTGGCTGGCCCGTAACGCTCAACGTAACCGCGCCAATATCTGCGGCGAGGATCTGATACTGCACTGGAGCCGGGGCACAGGCATTGATCAGATCGGGCGTAACAGCGAGGGTACAGGCTGGGGACAGATCGAAGGCCTGGGTTCCGTCGTTGCGACTATTATTCGAGCCATCGTTGGCGCTGAAGCCAAGGCCACGCTTGGCAAAGCTTTCCCAGATCAGACACGTGTTGGCGCCCTGATTGTTCGCCAGATCGGCGGCCAGAATCGCATCGCGGCCATCGGTAAATGATGGGCTACAGGGCTGGAGCTTCAAGCCATCGGTCACGAGCTGAACGGCGGTGTTGTTCCCGCCAGTGCCGCCGATGAGATCCGGGTCGAAGCCATAGGTGTCGACCAGATTCCAGTAAAGCTCCCAGACCATCGTCGCCCAGACCGAGCCGACGGGGTGGGGGCCTGCCGTGCCTTTAATCGAGTTATAGGTGCGGGGATCGATGCTCAGATCGGTGTTGTAGGGGAAAGCGCGAATACCCGTTCCCGTGACCGGCTGACCCAGCACGTAGGTTCCAATCCCACGGCGTGTCGTGCCGGTATCGCCTGGTTTAACCGTCATGATCAGCCCGTAGAAGTCGCTCCAGCCCTCGCCAGCCTGCTCGTCATTGCTCAAACAGTTGGAGTTGCTGGGGCCGCCCGTCAGTCGGATCGAGACACCGTGGCCATACTCATGGACGATAATCCCGTTATCCAGCGAGCCATCGCGCATTGGCGCGGTGAGATCCCACAGGAACATTTGCATGCGCCCCTGCTGGCCATCGGGGGGCGAGGAGAAGTTGGCATTATTCAGCCGATTGCCATCGGAGGCATCAGCCCGCACGACGTCGTTGCCGCTGCCGCCCCGACCATAGTTATTCTCCTGGAAGTTGCCGCTGGCTTCGTTGAAGCCATAGTTGTACATCACATCGTGGAATTTATTATTCCAGTAGAACAAGTTTGTCACCGAGGCTGGAACATAGCCAGTTGGCTGCTGGGTCAAATCCAGCGGGAAATCAAAGTCCAGCGTAGCGCCACCGTCAGGTGCACTGTTGGGGTCGGGAAGATTGTTGTCATCGACATCGGTGTAGGCCGTGACGTTATTGCCGCGGGTGGTGGTAAACTCCGCCC
>DAOTUS010000629.1:0-6958 GCA_034437415.1 Herpetosiphonaceae bacterium | reverse complement strand
GCGCAGATCGCGGCCAAGGCACCACGACTCCCCGATGGGCGACAGCTCATCCTCACCGTCTGGTCTGCACCGCGTCCCATTCTAGATATCCCGCCGTAACGTGTGGGCAGACTCCCTGTCTACTGCTGTAGACATTCGACATAATCGCAGCAGCGTCCATTAACTGATAGGCGCGCTGACGCACCATGCTCCAGCGCGCCTGACAGTAGCGCTCAAAGGTTGTGTAGCCCGCACGATAGAGCCGTTCATCGCGCAGCACCGTCAGTGCCTGTCCAACGTCATAGAAGGTGCGCAGGCCACGCGCAATGGTCGCCTCCAACTCGGCCAGCGGGTGCGCCTCGGCCATGCTCAGCTCAGTATCCCAGGACCCCATATGGTGCATCCCTCCCATCACTGCGTGATTGCGACCTTTTGCGCTGATCCCCAGTCCAGCGCGCCGCTCGCTCACACCTGCTCGGCCACCCGCTCCAACCCTTCCAGACACATCTGGTAGAGCCGCTGGTTCGGCTTTACCCGTGCCGCTGGACAGCGGCGCTGCGCCTCCCGATACCACTGGTGGGCCGTGTCCCAGCGCTCCAGCATCTCGTTGGTCAACGCCAGACCGAGTGCCGCCATCACCGCCGCAGGCCGATGATCCGGGTGCCACAGAATCACCGCCTGGTGGGTCCGAATCAGCGCCTCCTCACGGGTGTAGAGCGTCAGTGCCTCCTCGGGGTCTTCCCACACGACCGCCTGCGCCAGAAGTCCAAGCAGGCGATGGAGCCGCAGGGGGTCGTCACTGCCAGGATGCTCAGACAACGCGAGCGCCTGGCGGTAGTCAGCGATCGCCAGCTGGGGCTGGTCCAGATCAGCGAGCGCCGTACCGCGCATCGTATACAATTCGGCGCGTTCGGCGGGCGACCGGTCGGGGTCTGCCGCAAGGGCCGCATCCATCAGCGCCCGCGCCTTCTTGTCATGGCCCATCGCCAGCGCGTTCGCCGCAGCGGTGAGGGCCGTTGTCGCAGCGCCGGAGCGGGGTCGAACCGCTGGTGCGGCCTGCGCCGCCTCTAAAATGGCCAGCAGCGCCGTCGTAATGGCGGAGGCATCCGCCGTCATCGTCAGTAAATGGGTCAACTGCGTGTGCTGGGCCGCGGTGAGGGGGTCCTGCTGCCAGCGCTGGCCTTGCGCGGCATAGATCGCCAAAAAGTCGCGCTGTTCGGTGTACACCTTCAGCGAGCGCTCAATGGTTGGCTGGTCCAGGACGCCGGGGCGGTCCTGGGCCTCCCGGAACGTGGTCAGGTTCTCCTGGCTATCAACCAATGCCTCCGCAGCCAACTGAATCAGGGTTGGCAACATCGACAGCGGCTGCCACTGAATCTCGGGCATGAAATCTCCTTTATGTGTCGGGTAGAGCAATTTCATCGGCGGGCCTTCTGCTGCTGCTTCTTGCCCTTCTTCTTCTTGGGCCGGTCGAACGGATTCCAATCGTCACTGATCGGCCGCAGCTCCGGGCCTGGCCAGCAGCACATCGTCAGGGAGCGCCAGAAACGCCTCCCGAATCCGCAACGCCGCCTGGCGCGTTGTACGCTGCATACACCCTCCTCCTCATCTTATGCCGACAGCACCGTCGTTGGCGTTGAATCGCCGACCACCGGTGCGCTGGTTGCCGACTCATCCTCCAGCTCGGCCTGGAGCCGCTCAGCCAGCATGTCTAACGCCAGCAACACCCGCTCATCGGTGCGGCCGCTGATAACCGCCTCCGCCGCGCTGACCAGGCTGCTGGCCAACTCGTAGTCGCCGACGCGGTATGCCTCGGCATGCGGTGTCAACAGGGATTCAGGCCATTTGGCGTTTACTGCTCTTTTCAAGTGAGACGTGGTATTGGCACGCGTGAGTCCAACCGGAGCAGTCGTGTTTTGTTGACAGGATTGTTACCACGGTGAGCGTGATTTTCACATCCTTGGGAGTCGTCTCATTTCAGAAGCGCTGGTTGCTCAAGCTGGCCGGAATCCCTGGTCATGCTGGAGGGCCAGCAGCGCACACCGCTGGCCAAAGAGTCGTGGTCAATCCCGACCAGGCTCGACGCGCCCAACCAGTTCGATACTGCGGCCGCCGCCATCGCCAGCACCATCCCGCCGCCGGCGACAACGCACCTCGAGGTCTATCTGCTCAGTATGGGCGATATCGTCAAAGCCCAGCTCGACCAGGCGTAAGCCGAGGCCAGGGGGCTGGTGATCCAACCCACTGGTCAGTCTGCCTAGCGGTTCACCTCCTGCATAAATTCCGCTGCGGCCATCATGCCCTGAACCTCCGTAATGACCTCAAACAGCATCTTCAGCATTTGATCCGCTTTGGCGTTGTCGTACTCGGTCGCTCGATACCGCCGGAAGTCACGGGCCAGCTCGCGCGCTGTTTTGCCAATCGCTCCCAGCCGCACCTGCTCCAAAAACCCAACCACGTCACCAAACTCAGGCATTGACAGCCTCCTTCAGGTATCGACGCATCAGCGCCGCTTGTGCGCGTCGTCAGCGTTCAAGCACGCGAAGTCAAGGCCAAAAGGGCGTAGCTGGCCTTGACCGTGTGCTACGCTGAGAAGACGTGAGCGCGGCTGTATACAGCTGATGAAGAGGTCTCTCCTCCGGCGCCGGGGCTGGGTGCGCCCATCAAGACCATGAGGAATACTGGCCCGGCCACGCACGTGGTCGGGAGCACCCTGGCCCGGCCCGAGATTGTCGCGGAGCGCACCATTGAGACGATGGGGAGGACATCGCTGATGAGCATGCTGGCGGCACGAGGAGTGGGATACTGCGCACCGCCTTGCAATCAGAGTGGGCGCGGTGCAACGCTCTCCAATGGCGGATCAGATGACGGTAGTCGCGGGGGCCGGCACAGACCGAGGCGATGGTGCGGCGTAGCAACGCGTGATGCGTGGGTTCTAGCTCGTGTGGAACGCCTGCAAGAAAAACCACATCCGTAATCTGTGAGAGGAGTAATCATCTAGACACATGAAAAGAGTTCTCTGGATCCTTCTCTGACAGTTCTCTAAACCTAAAACCATTCTCTGTAATCAGAGAATGGTTTTAGAGCAGTAGAAAGCCATAGAGAACGGCGGGAGACTCGGAGTTAAGCAGCCGAAACAGCGGGTGTTGCAGCACGTTCGGGAAGTTCGCCATATGCTCGGAGAACCCGTGTCACGGTCTGATCGCGGCTCCCGGTATAGCCGCCAAACACCTCAATCACGACCTGACGAACCGTTCCCAAGCGGCGATAGGCATCACGAACCGCGCCCGTAAAGGTCATGTCTTTTTCCAGCTCGCCGAGTGTTTTGCTCTTAATCACATCAGCGAGTATGAGGGGCTTAGCCACTGGCTGAACAACAGGCTGTGCCTCATCGGCAATGGGCAATGGCTGATTGGTGACCAGGAGGTGCAACAGATCCGTACTGGCGGCCTGGGCAACCGGTGGAGCCACTTGCATACCTGTCTGGACACCCACTGGTGGTGATTGTCGCACGACTGCACGGTTCGGCAGTAATCCAACACCGCGTGCGCGTTCTTCATCGCTCAAGTAGGGTGCGCGAATATTCGTCGCCTGGGCGCCGGTAACCAGACAGAAGTAGCCAGCACCCGATGGTGGTGGTGGTAACTGCGAGGGGGGAACGGCATTACGCTGAAGCAGGTCAGAGGTGGATGATCCGGTATTCGGCTGGTCTGCTGTTGATGACGGCTGATACCCGGCAATGTGCAGGGCAATCTGTCGTCGCCAACGGGTGCCAAAATTCGCAGCATCCTGGGTTGCCACACAGAAACGAATACCAAACGCAGCACCCGCTGCCAGTTCCGCATTGAGCCACTGGTCAAGCGCCCGGCTGCTCCCAACCGCCGATTCCAGCAACGCCAGCTCAGAAATAAACACCCAGAGGAGCGGAATACCAAGCTGACTATTCTCCCACTTCGTGACACCTTCCTCCAGGAGCAGTGAGCCACGGCGTTGGCGTTCCTCAGTCACGGCCTGCATGGCGGCAGGAATATCTTCCGGCTGAATCGCAATGCGCCATCCATGGGCTTTATGTCGCCAGGGTGCCCAATCGAGTCCTTTTCCATCAATAGCACAGATTTGAACCTGCTCTGGCGTATTTCGCTGTGCAAGCATCAAGGCCCAGAGGATGGCCAGATTATCTTTCCCACTGCGGGTCTGGCCCGTAATCAACATGTGGTTGATGGCAAATTTACTACGACCATCAAGGGAAATAGCGGCAATATCCAGCTGATCATGCTGGTCAACATACCACCCGAGTGGCAGCTCCAATCGATCGCGGGTTGGGCGCTGCAGCAACATCCGTGCGGTTGCATCAATTCCAGCAGGCGCATTCGCGGCGGCAACGCCTGGGCCACGTTCTCCGAGCATAGAGACAGGAGCAACAATGGGCTGTTCAACCGTCAGCGCTGGCGCAGAATCAGGCACAACACGGAGCGCTTTGATACGATCCATGACCTTCAGTAAATAATACACAGCCACTGCCATGCAGAGTAAGGTGAGTTGAAGTCCTTCCATAACTCCTCCTTAGACAGCGACGGTTATGCGTCGGTACATTGTTTTAAACAATATCCATAAGCGCGCAACCAAACTTCGTGCCATCTTTTCTGGCCCAATAGCAAGGATGAACCCTGCAATGCCGGCCACCAGTGATAAGACAATTCCTCCGGCTGGGAGGGTAATACCGCCACCTAAGGCACGACCAGCACCCCATTCACGAAAGCCCGCAAACGTCGCCCAAACATCAAGGCCGAGCACAAGAAACCAGATGAAAACTTCCGTTTTGGTTCGCTCACGGCTTGGCCAGAAGTGTGCCTCTGTCAGCGTAATACCAAGTGGGATGGCATACCATGCAAGATGCATCAGGGACACGGGTTTGGGATCAATCCCCAGCCAGATGAGGGTAAAGGCAGCGCCAAACCACCAGAGAGCAGCATTCACCCCAAGGCCAAAAATGGTGGCAACGCTCTGACCAACCAGGTCATAGAGCGAGGCAGAGGTCTTCCGACGAGGTTTGCTGACACTCGGTGGTGCGACTGGTTTCACCGCCGCTGGTGATGAAGCGGGAGTATCCAGAATCAGTTCCGCCTGGAGTGCGGCAATATCCGCAGACTTCATATCGATCATGACTGCCCTCCTATGGATGAGGGCCAACACAGTATGGTACTATGCGCTGCGTCGGCCTAGCTTTGGTAGGTCGTCCACTCCCCGGCTCCGGGTTGCCACTTTGGAGCGCGGGGGTTTTCTTTTGTTCAGTATAACAGGGTGGTCAAATTTTGCTGATGATGCGTCCATGCGTGTCATATGACCCGCGGTTCATACGTGGATTGAGCGTGGGAAATGCCATGTGGTAATAACAAAGCGGATTATTCGTCGCCTCAGCCCATGTATCAATCACACAGAAAATTACATCACAGTCACAGGTTGCGCCAAATGATTCCAGAAGTCTAATATTCGTCGGAATGCTCAGACCCTCTGTACGGAGCCAGCCTTCTGTCAGCCTGAAGGTGTCATCGCACTCGCACATCACGTCATTCGTCTCGGGATCAATCCACAACGCTCGTCCAGCTGGGGTTCCAAGGAACTCACGAAGATCGTCTAACTGCGCCTCGCTCATCGGTCGGCCAAACCGCTGTATGGAATTACGTTTACACATCCCAATGCACCTCAATCATCCCAATCCTCATCCTGTCCACCCATCTGCACACGCTCAACGACCGCTGCATCAATCGTGACCGCAGCCACCATGGGTGTCGGCGCTGCTGTTTGCACTGCGGTAATTGCCCCTGTATCATCGAATGTGGGAGCAACCACGCGGGCAGGGACACGCAGCATAGCAGGGAGTTCATCCTGCTCCAGTATGTACATAGACATCTCGTAGGACAGTGTACCTTTCACGCTTTACGCTGTTTCCACCACACTGCCCCGATCGTACCATAGGTAACCCACTGATGGATCGAATATTACTTAGTACTACAGTTGTAGTTAGCAATTTTCACGCTCATGGAGCGTAAAAATTGTTTGTAAATCTACGCTCAAAATTCCTCAGAGATATACAACTACAACTGTAGTATTAGAAGCGGTCTGAAAAGTCTCTCGTAGCGCAATAATCCTGCAAAAAAAGGTTTTTTACGCTCTTGCGACGCTGGTATGCGCCGACGAGACGTACAAACCAGCGCAGAAATGTTCGACCCATACCCCTTTTCAGACAGCTTCTTAAGGATGAGGGTGTCTTAGTCATCATCGTCATCATCCAGAAAGCCACCACCTAACGAGCGCACATCGGCGCCCGCCTGAACGCTCACCGCCGGTGGTCGTGCTGGCGTTGGTGGCGCTGCTGGCGTTGGTGCGTTAAAGACCGATGGGGCGCTGCCCAAGCCATGCGTCAGCAAGGCCGGCAGCGCCCCATGGTGCGCGAGGAGTTCAAAGACCGGCAGGAGGCGTGACCGCACCCGCTGCACCAAGGTGCCAATCGGCACGGATGCGATTGGCTGGCCCGTGACCGCCGCTTCTGACGCCAGCATGAGCAACCCGAGATGGGTCGCCTCAGCCAGCACATCAGACTCGGTCGCATGCTCTGGTCGATCAGGATGTGCAGCTCGGTTAAGAGCTGCACATCCTGATCGACCAGCCGCACCGACTTGGGTGTTCGGCGCACCGTCTTGCTCATGCGGTTCCACCTGCCGCATAGATCACCGCTAACAGCGCCCCCGTGGCATTCAATGTTAGGGCATGGGACTCAGAGACCATCGCGTAGTTACGTGGGGTTTGCTTGCCCGCCGACTGCGCGCGCTCGTCAATCGCCTGGCGTAGTCCCTGGAGCAACCGCCGCCGGTAAACAGCACATAGCGACTGCTCTGCTGGAACACCGGCAAAATCCGCGCAACCAGATCCTGACCCTCTGCGGCGACCACACTCTCCACCAACTGGCTCATATCCTGGC